>CAZBXV010000015.1:0-44839 GCA_964496205.1 uncultured Acidimicrobiia bacterium | reverse complement strand
CCGCTGCGGGTGCGCCTTCGTCCTGCGTCCTTGCCATCGGCGCCCCTGCCTCACCCTGCACATCACCACCGTCGCCAGACGGAGCACCGCCTCACTCTGCCCACGCGGGACAGCGGTCCTTGAACGAACACCAGTTGCAGAGCGGACCCGGCTTGGTCGGGAAGCTGCCGGTGTCGATCGCCTCGTTGATCCGATCCCACAATGCCCGCAGTCCCTTTCTCGTTGCGTCCAGTGCCTGGTCGTCGATCGGGAGGCGGTAGAGAACGGGGCCATTGAGGTAGAGGAGCCGCACCTCGGACGGGGTTCGGCCGAGTCGGGTCCGAATGAGCAGTGCATAGATCTTGAGGGCGAAGAACGCAGATCTCGCATACCGCTCGGGCGGAGCCTTGCCCGTCTTGTAGTCGAGGATGACGAGATCGCCGCCGTCCGTTTCGTCGATGCGGTCGAGAATGCCTCGGATCGACATGCCGTCGATGTCTTCGATCATGTCCAGCTCACGATGGAGCGGTGAGACGGCTTCGGGGTCCTCGAGTGCGAAGTAGTTGGCGAGCAATGCGAGGCTCTCGATGCCCCATGCACGTTCGGTGTCGGGATCTTCGAAGAGCTCGGAGTAGTCGTCCGTGCCCCTGATCTCGGTCCACGCGTCTCTGAAGAGCTGGTAGAGACGTTCCGGCGTCCGCTTCGGAGCCGGTAGGTCGTAGAGGCGTTCTAATGCGAGATGAGCGGTCGTGCCACGGGCCTGGTAGATGGTCGTGGGCTCGGGCAGTCTGTCGATCGCCCTGAACTTGAACAGCTGTGGACACGACTTGAAGTCACCAGCACGGCTTGGAGAGAGGGTCTCGAGGCTCATGGCTGCGACGTTAGCCAGTCCCTGTGACAGATCGCGAAAACCCGATATCGGTCGCGAAAACGCGGCAGCGGCTGAGTTTGCGGAGGCCCCCCCCGAGACGTACATTCCGACTCCTGCATGAGAGACGTTTGATGCAGGCGCGAAGCGACCGGGCAACCGGTCGGGGAGCAAAGGCCTACCGCCCTGCGCTCCACGGGAGCCGCTCTCCGTGAGGAAGCGTATGGTCTCGGGGTGTGCGATCGGCAGGCAGGTCTTCCTTCCGGAAACGGAAGGAGCACCGTTCGAAGCGCGATTCGAACGGGGCAAGCGCTTCGGTTCGCCGAAGCAGGCGGGCAACCGCCTCACCGCAGAGCTGCGGAATCGGAGCCGGAATCCGGCTTCGAGACCCTGAGGAGCGGTGTTTCGACACCGAGCCAAAGGGGTAGGAACCCCGAGAGGGTGGACGTTTCGGCAGAAGCTCCCTCGGGGTTTCCCGCGTCCGAGGGTGGTTTTGTATGGTCGCGAAATCCAGGTGTGGATCGCGAAATCTGAGGTTCCACCGGGGTTGCGATGGTGGGGCGGTGCCAGTACAAATACGTCACGCACTCGGAGGCAACTCCGGGACGCACCGAAGACGGTCGAGAGATCATCTTTGGTTCCCCACCGGGAAGACCGGCCCTTTCGGGGGCGCAGGAGTTCTCGTGGGGTAGGAACCCCGAGAGGGCGGACGTTTCGACAGAAGCTCCCTCGGGGTTTCCCGCGTTCGGAGACGGTCCACGGACGGAAGCGGTCTGCGAGTCGCGAAATCCAGGTGTGGATCGCGAAAACTGAAGCCCGTTTGAGGTTGCGAGCGGTAGCGAAGAAGGTTACAAATAGGTTGCGCACTGAGGGCAACCTCGGAACGCACCGAAGACGGTCGAGAGATCATCTTTGGTTCCCCACCGGGAAGACCGGCCCTTTCGGGGGCGCAGGAGTTCTCGTGGGGTAGGAACCCCGAGAGGGCGGACGTTTCGACAGAAGCTCCCTCGGGGTTTCCCGCGTCCGAACACAGCCGCTGTTCGGTGTAACGCGACGGGGCGATCTGCAACTTGTCTTGCAGGTCGAGGTCAGGAATTCCAGCCCACCTGGCACGGCCAAGGCCCTTGCCGCGATGAGGCTCCGGGAAACCGGGGCTTCTTCGCGTCTACGGTGGGACAATGCATGAAGAACTCGCTGGCGTGGACCATCGGATCGTCACGTTCGCCCCACCGAGAGACGTCGAGGAATCGGCACGCCTGCAAGGCATTCCGCTGTCGTCACTGATCAAGACCATCGTCGTTCGTCGGGGTGAAGAGGACTATGTCTTCGTGCTCGTTCCAGGAGATCGGGTGATCGACTGGGCCAAACTCCGGCGACACCTCGGTGTCTCACGGATGTCATTGCCCGACCGTGAAACGGCCAAGAGGGTCACTGGCTACGAACCGGGAACGATCACACCGTTCGGAGCCACCACATCCTGGCCCGTCGTGTGCGACTCACGACTCGTCGACATCGACCCTGTGGCCATCGGTGGCGGCGCTAGGGGTGTCACGGTTCACCTCTCGGGCAGGACACTCGCCGCGTTGCTCCAGGCCGCTTTGGCCGATGTGACACGTCCCAATGCGGTATCGTGAAGGCAAGGAGGCGCCATGTACGAAGCGATCGAGTACATCGAGGAAGAGGAGAACGGCCTCCCAACCGGAACCTCGCTCGAACGAGTGCTCGGGACGTTCGAGACCGAGGACGGCGGCGTCGCAGCAGCCCGCGATGCGATGATCCGGTACGGGGATCGCCACGAATACGCCTGGTGGATCGTCCGCAAGCAAGGTGAGCGAATCGCGGCATGGATCGCCGATTCCAGAAGTGGGCGTGAATTCCTGATGGATCTCACGAAGGAAGAGATCGTCGACCTGCAGTAGCGGTCGGAGGTACCATCGCACGATGTTCCACGCGGTGTGGGGATGGGTCGCGATCGTGCTCGACAGTGTTGCTGGGCTCTACGGACTGGGTCTCGCGCTCTTCAAGCGTGACGCCGGCCGAACGTTCAAGGCGGCGGTGATGGCGGCTATCGGGGCATCCTGCATACAGGTCGTTGTGGGGCTGATCTTGTACGGCACAGGTGAACGTCCAGGCAGGTTTCATGTGTTCTACGGCGTGTTGACGGCATTGGCTCTCGCCGGAGCATATGTGTATCGAAGCGACCTGAGTGCCAAGCGTCCGGCGTTTCGGTGGGGACTGTTGAGCCTCTTCCTTGCCGGCCTCGGTCTGAGAGCAGTCACGACGTTTGGGAGATGAGAGGAGCGAGAGACATGTTGCTATCGGGGAAGCGATTCTTGATCACAGGGGCGTTGACGGATGACTCGATTGCCTGGCACGTCGCTCGAATCGCGCAAGAAGAGGGGGCCGACATCGTTCTCACGAACCTCGGCAAAGGCCTTCGAATCACCCAGCGAGCCGCGCGCCGTTTGCCGAATCCTCCGGACGTGCTCGAGATGGACATCAACGAACTCGAACAGGTAGATGCTGTGGTCGAGGACCTCCGGGAGCGGTGGGGAACGATCGATGGTGCACTGCACGGCATCGGGTTCGCACCGGGCGACGCCCTCGGCGGCGCATTTCTCAACACGCCACCGGAGAGCGCTCAGACAGCCTTCATGACGTCGGCGTTCTCGTTCAAGACGCTGGCAACCGCGCTGATGCCCCTCATGCCCGATGGGGGTTCACTCGTCACGCTCGATTTCGACAATCGCCAAGCATGGCCGGCCTATGACTGGATGGGAGTTGCCAAGGCTGCTCTGGAGTCCATCACTAGATACCTCGCACGCGACCTGGGCCCTCTGGGAATCAGGGTGAACGCGGTTGCGGCGGGACCGCTGAAGACGGTAGCTGCCAAGTCGATTCCGGGGTTCGAGCGGTTCGATGAGGCATGGTCCGAGCGTGCCCCACTCCTATGGGACGTGACCAACCCTGTGCCGGTCGCACGCATGGTGTGTCTCCTGTTCTCGGACTGGACACCGATGACGACCGGCGAACTCATTCACGTCGATGGTGGGTTCCATGCGATCGCCATCGCCACGCCGCCAGGCGGCTGATCACCCCCCGGTTCGCTCGATGGCGCCGTCCGGTGGCGACACGGGGACCTTGACCTCGAAGGTGGCCCCGCCGCCAGGGGTGTCTGTAATGCGCACGGCACCGCCGATTGTCGTCGCGAGGCCGCGGACGATCGCCAATCCGAGTCCGGTTCCTCCCTGACGCCTTGTCGCGATGGGTGCCAGCTGGGTGAACCGCTCGAACACCCGATCACGGTCCTGGACTGGGATTCCCGGACCGTGATCGACAAAGAGGAGAAGCGCGGCGTCCGATTCGGCACGAACGACCACCTCGACGGGGGAGGAGGGAGCGTATCTGAGCGCGTTTTGGATCAGATTGATCACGATCCTCCTGATGTGCTCCGGGTCCGAGGTCACCGTGACGTTCGCACCTTCCACTCGAACCCGCTCCGACTGGGGTATTTCGCGAACGGTTCGTTCAACGAAGGGGATCAGGTCGATCGACTCCGCAACCATTGGGAGGGCCTTGCCCTCGATGCGAGACACGATCAGAAGGTCCTCGATCAAGTAGTTCAGACGATTGGCCTGCGTGCGGGCAGACTCGAGAAGTTCCTTGGCCATGTCGTTGGCCGGGAGGAGTTCGGGGCGAGCAAGCGTGGCCAGCGCCCCGATAATCGACGTCAACGGGGTTCGCAGCTCGTGACTGACCACCGATACGAAGTCGGTCTTCATCGCTGCGAGCTCCTCCATCCTGCGACTCGTTTCGGCAGCCTCCTGGATGCGCTCGAGCTGGGAGATGGCAAGAGCCGTGGGGGTCGAAAGGGAGACGAGGCGATCGAGGTCCCTGTCGGTGAACGGTCCATCCACCCTATCTGCAAGCACCATGACACCCAGTGTCCGTTGGTCGACCTGCACGGGGGTCGCGATCGCGTTTCGCACGCCGAGCTCCCCGAGAAGTCCATGGTGTTCGGGTTCCTTGTCGAGATCGTTGAAGATCCGTGGCCTGCCTGACGTGTAGACACGTTCCAGCTCACCCCCGGAGCGGAGGAGGAGCCTGTATCCCTCCACCTCCAGCTCGTGCCCGCTCGCCCAGATGGGGCTCATCACGTTCAGAACCGGGCGCTGTGGGTCTTTGAGGAGGAGTGCGCCGACCTGTGCATGAAGGTACTGCCCGATCCTCCCAACAAGCATCGGGAGAGCGTCTTCAACCCGCTCAGCCGCCGAGGTTGCCGTCGACACCTCGTACAGCCGCTTGAGGTCGGTTTCTCTCGCCGTGAGTGTGTCGAGCCGTTCATTCGCGAGGATGTGTTCCCGCCTGAAACCGCGCATCAACGCGGCGACGGCGAAGGAGACTCCCGCGACGGCGATCACAGGTACGGTCAGGTTTGGAATGCTGTCGCCGTTGATGATCGAGATCGTCGCGTAGGACGCCGCGACGGTGCCCGTGACGAAGACATGAACGGTGAGCCCAGCCATCGCAGCCGAAAGGGCGACAATCGCGAGATCGGCAGCGAGGATCGCGGGCTGAAGAACCGGAATCGTCCCTGAAGCCGTGAGCATCGCGATAAACACGGCGAACAGCAGGGCGAGCATGACGACGCCGATCGGCCGATCCAGAAGTGTCGTCCATCGCACCAGGAGGAGGAGCAGCAGCGCGATGCTGGTCAGGAGGGCGGGCCCCCACACGCGAAGATCCCCGATGACGCCGTCGAAGTAGGCGGTGATGAGCAACCCGATGATCAACAGGATCATGACTCGCACGCCAAGCAAGGCGGTCTGCTGGCTGACTGGACGCTCCACGATTCTCAAGTATGGTCGGAGCTTCGTCCCGTCGGCGGTAATCTCGTCGCAGCGATCGGGACAGATGCGTGGCGTTGACGACGTTCGAGGGCCTGTTCGGGGAACGTTACGGAGACGGCACCCCGATGGTGCTCGCGCTTCATGGATGGGGCCGTGACCACACGGACTTCTCGGAGTCGTTGCGCGACATCCCGTCGATCTCGATCGACCTTCCCGGGTTCGGTGCAACGCCCGCCCCCCCTGCTCCTATCGGTTCGGCGGGATACGCGGACATCGTCGGACCGGTCCTCGGCATCTTCGACACGCCCCCGCTGGTGGTCGGCCACTCATTCGGAGGCAGAGTCGCCGTGCAGCTCGCCGCTCGGCAGCTCGTATCCGGACTGGTTCTCATCGGTACTCCGCTGCTTCGCGTCGGCCCCGGCAGAAAGCCCCCGCTGCGGTACCGGATGACCAAGCGGTTCGGGTTTCTGCTCGGGGCGGAACGTCTCGAAGCAGCGAGACGACGGTACGGATCAGCCGACTACCGCGCGTCGACGGGAGTCATGCGCGACGTTCTGGTGGCAGCAGTGAACGAGAGCTATGGGGAGGTGCTTCCATCGCTGGCCTGTCCGGTCCATCTCCTGTGGGGAGAGCGCGACACGGAGGTCCCTGTCGCGGTGGCGGAGGCCGCACTCGGCTTGCTGCCGCACGGAAGGCTTCGCGTCCTCCCAGAGGTCGGGCATCTCGTCCCCACGGCCGCACCGGCGGCCGTCAGAGCCGAGATCGAGGAGGCACTGTGAGTATCGCGACCATTGCCGTAGCCGCAGCGGTGGCGTTTGCAGTGTCGATGGTCCGGTGGGTTCGGGTCGCGCAGAGAGAGCACTACCTTCCCGGTTCGACGTCCCGTTTCGCACTTCGATGGTGGACTGTCAAGCCGATCAACGTTGCAGCGATCGTCGTTGCGGTGGTTGGAATCGTTCTGACGCTTTGGGCCCCCCTGTGGGGTCTCGTTCCTGCGGCCGTGTGCATCGCAGGTCCGGTCGGTTTGGGGCTTCGTGGCCGAACATCACAACTTGTATGGACCGATCGCGCTCGCCGGGTCGCTGTGGTGTCGGTTGCGATCGGGGCGGGTGTGGCCGCCGGAAGCCGTGCCGTGATTGTGATCGCTGTGGTGCCGGTCGTGACGCCCGTCATCGTCGACATCGCCCTGGGGATTCTCGCTCCCATCGAACGGGCGCTGAGCCGGAGGTTCGTGGAGGAGGCGACCCGCCGGTTGAAGGCCACCGACCCGACGATCGTTGCTATCACCGGATCGTTCGGCAAGACGACGACCAAGGGATACGTAGGGCACCTGCTTCGTCGCACCGCAGACGTCGTTGTCAGTCCGGCCAGTTTCAACAACCGTCTCGGTTTGGCCCGGTCCATCAACGAGCATGTGACCAGTGGCACCCACGTGTTCGTCGCGGAGATGGGTACCTACGGTCCCGGCGAGATCCGTGAGCTGTGTGGCTGGATCACCCCGACCGTCTCGGTCATCACCGCCATCGGCCCCGTTCACCTCGAACGATTCGGGAGCCTCGAAGCGATCGCGGCGGCCAAGTCCGAAATCGTGGACGACGCACACACGCTCGTACTCAACGTCGACTACCCGAGTCTCGAAGACCTCGGGGCACGAGAAGCGAGCACGCGGACGGTGATACGTTGTTCTTCGCGAGACCCACAGGCTGATGTGTATGCCGCCGAAGAAGGATCGGTCTACGTGCACGGGACGCGTGTCGGAACGGTGAATGATCCGGACGTATTCTCGGGGAACGTCGCGTGTGCGGTTGGGGTCGCCCTGGCGCTCGGGGTGACACCCGAACCGGAGGACTTCGATGCACTCTCACGACCTCCGCACCGACTTCAGGCCGCCGCGACCGACGCCGGCGTGATCGTCCTCGACGACACCTACAACGCCAATCCTTCGGGAGCGGACGGGGCGCTCGACGCATTGGTCCGTCATGGAACGGGCCGACGGGTGGTGGTGACGCCCGGGATGGTCGAGCTGGGACGCCGGCAGTTCGAGGAGAACGAACGCTTCGCCGAGCGCGCATCCCGTGTCGCGAACGATATCGTGATCGTCGGCCGCACGAACCGCAAAGCGCTGCGCGAAGGCGCATCGAGCGGCTCGGCCTCCATTATCGTGGTGGACTCCCGGGACGAGGCGGTGGCGTGGGTACGTCGAACGCTTCAGGCCGGGGATGTGGTCGTCTACGAGAACGACCTTCCAGACCACTACCCGTAGAGGAGTGAAACGATGAGCACAGCGGCGGTTGTGTTCGGCGGCCCATCGCCGGAGCACGACATCAGCATCCTCACCGGTCTTCAAGCGTGCCGCACGCTCCTCGACACGGGCAGGGAGGTCCACGCCATCTACTGGGCGAAGAGCGGCGCCTGGTTCTCTGTCGATCCTGCGCTCGAGGCAGCCGATTTCGCGGATGGTGTGCCCCGCCGGGCAAACCCGTTGAGGCTCATCGCCGAGCCGGGCGCCGGATTCATGCTGAAGAAGAAACCGCTGGATGTCTCACCGGTTGTGATGTGCTGTCACGGCGCACCCGGAGAAGACGGGACGATACAGGGCGTGCTCGATCTGGCGGGCATCAGGTACACCGGACCGGGCGCGGCCGGCTCCGCTCTCGGGATGGACAAGCTCGCGTTCGGCGCCGTGGTGGCTCAGGCGGGACTGCCTTCAGTACCCAGAAGGCTGCTCGAGCCGGGCATGCAGTGGGACGTTCCGGCGCCGTTCATCGTCAAGCCCAGATATGGGGGATCCTCGATAGGCATCGAAGTCGTCGACGGGCTGGACACGGCCCATGCCCTCGCGGAGTCGTCGGTGCACCTGAAAGACGGAGCGGTGATCGAACCGTTCCTCGAGGGGAGCCGGGACTACAACATCGCTGTGCGCACCTATCCGGAACTGCAGTTGAGTGCAATCGAAGCACCCGCACGCGGCGATGCCATCTACAGCTACGAGCAGAAGTACCTGAGCGGCGGGGGACTGGAGGGGTCAGCGCGGGAGATTCCAGCGGTGCTCCCGGAGCACACTGAGAAGCTGATCAGAGACGCGGCTCGCACCGTTGCCGGTCTCGTAGGCGTCCGGTCGGTCGCTCGAGTGGACTTCCTCGTCCGAGGGGACGACGTGTGGGTGAACGAGATCAACACCATCCCGGGGAGTCTGGCCGCCTACCTGTGGGTCGACCCGCCTGTCGGTCGCCGGGAGCTGATCGCCGACGTTGTCGCAGAGGCCGAAAAACAGCCGATCCGACGGTTCACGACCGCCGGATCGGATGGAACTGCACTTCGAAGTGCAGGAGCTATTGCTGCGAAGCTTGGCTGATCAGAGGTTGACGATTGGGCACGTCAGCGTTCGCGTGATGCCCTCGATCGACTGGATGCGGGCAACGACCAGCTTGCCCAGCTGATCGACCGTCTCAGCTGCCGCCTTCACGATCACGTCGTACGGTCCGGTGACATCGTCGGCGTGTTCCACTCCGGTGATGCGGCGAGCTTCCTCGGCTACCTGAGCGGCTTTACCAACTTCGGTCTGGATCAATACGTACGCTTGGACCACCGGGACCCTCCTGTCTGCTTAGGAAACGATCATACCCCCGCGAGGTCGGCGCGTCACCGCCGAATCAGGTTCCTTCGGAACCGACGCTGAGGTGACGGGCCACAGACTCGTTGTCCTCATCGATGTCGAAGATGATGCGCTGGCCCTGTCGAAGCGAACGGAAGATGCTCCCTTCGAGCGAGCGCTCATCGAGCAGGAACTCGCGACGATCGGCGTCAGACACCACGATGCCGAAACCGGTGGATGGATCGAAGACTTTGACGACGCCTTGCATGGCAGGGCAGTCTAGTGGGCGTTGTCCAGAGTCCGGCTGCGGAGCCGGGAGACTGAAGACTCAGGACTGAAGACTGGCCGAAGGCCCTACGCCTTTTCGACCTTGCCGGCCTTCAAGCAGGACGTACACACACGTGCGCGGCGGGTATTCGAGCCATGGCGAACGCGGACGCGCTGGATGTTCGGAACCCAACGGCGGCTGGAGCGCTTGTGCGAGAAGCTGACCTGCTTCCCGAACCAGGGCTCTTTTCCACATACTTCACAGCGATAGGACATACGACCTCCTCAGGCCGGAGCGGAACACTAGCACCATGGCCGTGAGAGAAGGAATCGTATACTCGTCTGCGGTGATGAGCAGGTTCGGTCGACACGGGCACTCTCTCTCGGACGTCGTCACGTGAGCAGCCTCGCGTACTTGGCGACGGTCCCCGTCGAGCGCGTCAAACATCTGACCGGTTCTCGTGCAACAGCGCTTCGAAAGGCCGGGATGGGCAGCGTTGCCGACTTCCTCCAGCACGTCCCCCGCCGCTATATCGATCGCTCTCGGGTCACATCACTCTCGGAACGACCCATTGGAGATGAAGTGACGGTCCTCGGTGAAGTGGCCTCGGTGTCATCCAGGCGTCCGCGACGCAAGCTCGTCATCGTTGAGGCCGTCGTGACGGATGGGACGGGGCGCATCAAGGCCGTGTGGTTCAACCAGGCCTTTCGGAAACAGCAGCTCGCCGTTGGATCCGAGGTTGCCCTCTCCGGCAAGGTCGAGTCGTTTCATGGTTCGCTCCAGATGAAGAGCCCGGACGTCGACCTCATCCGATCCAGTTCCGAAAGCCTCGTCACCGGGAGGGTGGTTCCTGTCTACTCCACGGTTGGCGGCGTCACCTCGGGTCACATCCGCAGGGCAATGTACAACGCCCTCCGCAGGTCGAGGCCGATCACCGATCCGCTGCCTCCAGACATGATCAATCGGCTCGATCTGGCAGGCAGGGACAGCGCGTACGCCGATATCCACTTCCCTGAGGCACCCGACGACACGCTGCCGGCCAGACGGAGGCTCGTTTTCGACGAGCTGTTTCGTCTCGAAGTGGCCCTCGCCCTGAAGAAACGGGCCATGATCGACGAAGCGGTGGGCATCGCTCATACGCCTGACGGGAGCCTCGAGGGGCCCTTCGTGGCCGGATTGCCCTTCGACCTGACCGGAGCGCAGATGAGGATCATCGACGAAATAGGTCGCGACCTACGCTCACCACACCCCATGCACCGGCTGCTGCTCGGCGAGGTTGGATCGGGCAAGACCGTCGTCGCAGTTGCCGCGCTCCTTGCCGGTGTCGAAGGCGGCTATCAAGCAGCCGTGATGGCACCCACCGAAGTGTTGGCCAACCAGCACTACCTCTCGGTCACCGATCTGCTCGAACGAGCGAACTTGTCGCCCCCGCCCGACGATCGTCCCAACCTGTTCGAGCAGGAAGGGGACGGTGTCAGGGTTGCGCTCCTCACCTCCTCGTCCGCCGAGCTGAACTTCAGACCACAGGTCACGAGGGAGGACGTCCTCTCACTTGTGAGGTCGGGGGATGTGGACATCGTGGTCGGCACCCACGCGCTCATCCAGGAGGGGGTCGATTTCGCCTCCCTTGGGATCGCAGTCATCGACGAGCAGCATCGGTTCGGCGTGCACCAGCGGGTCAGTCTCAAGGAGAAGGCCGACGCCGTCGATCCCGATCTGCTGATAATGACCGCGACGCCGATTCCCAGAACCCTGTCCATGACCCTCTATGGGGATCTCAACGTCTCGGTGCTGGACGAGATGCCGCCAGGACGACCGGCGGTCCACACGGTTGCGGTGCAGCAGGCCGATCTCGGGGATGTGCACCAGAAGATCCGCGACGAAGCATCAGCCGGTCATCAGACGTTCGTGGTGTGTCCGCTGGTCGAGGACAGCCCGAAGATCCAAGCGGCGTCGGCCACCGCCGAATACGAGCGGTACACCAGTGTGTTCCCCGATCTTCGTGTCGGTCTGCTCCACGGCCAGATGCGTTCCGCCGACAAACGAGAAACGATGGAGGCGTTCCGGAGGGGCGAAATCGATCTGCTCGTCTCCACCACGGTGATCGAGGTAGGCATCGACGTCCCGGGTTCGACGGTCATGGTGATCGAGGATGCCGATCGATTCGGACTGAGCCAGCTTCACCAACTCCGAGGTCGCCTCGCACGGCACGCCGGTCCGAACTGGTGTTATCTGGTCGCGGACCCGACCACCGAGGAGGGCTCGGCACGTCTCGAGGCCATGGTGACCACCGACGACGGATTCGAACTCGCAGAGATCGACCTTGCGATCCGCGGCCAGGGAACGGTGTTCGGGGCCCGCCAGTCGGGCCTCAGTGACCTCCGTCTCTCGGACATCCTTCGAGATACCGACGAGCTCATCGCTGCCCGCAAGGAGGCGTTCTCGCTTGTCGGTGCCGACCCACAGCTCGATGCCCACCGCGACATCAGGGATGAGGTGATGGCCTTCCTTGGCGACGAAGTGGAATGGCTGTTCCGGTCATGAGGGTCATCGCAGGCAGAGCGAAGGGGCGTCGACTGATCGGACCGGCCGGGGCGGGAACCCGTCCCATGACCGACAGGGCGCGGGAGGCGTTGTTCTCCTCGCTCGGCTCCAGGGTCATGGAGGCTCGAGTGTTGGATCTGTTTGCCGGCTCCGGGTCGATCGGGCTGGAAGCGCTCAGCCGCGGCGCGGCATCGGTCGTGTTCGTCGAGCGGGCAGCACCGGCCCTCCGTGCACTGCGGCGCAATATCGATCTCGTCGGGCTCGGTGGCGAGATCGTTGTGAGTGACGTCGCGCGCTACCTGGACGTGCCAGGGGGGTCCGTTGATCTGGTATTCGTTGACCCACCGTACGCTCTGAAGCTAGCGTCTGTGGAGAGCGTGCTGAGGAAGCTCGTCCCACGACTGGCCGATGAAGCCGAGGTGGTGCTGCACCGGCGGGCGGGGAGTGAACGCCCGACCGTCGATGGCCTTCAGGTTATCGACCAGCGCAGGTACGGCGACACGGCACTGTGGCGCTTCAGGAAGGAGAACCCGTGACGGTTGCCTTGATCCCAGGGAGCTTCGATCCGCCGACCAACGGCCACCTGGACGTGATCCGGCGATGCTTGGGGGTGTTCGACGAAGTCGTCATCGCCGTCGTCGCGAATCCTTCCAAGACCCCGCTGTTCTCGGCCAGGGAACGGGTCGACATGATGCGGACGCTCTACCAGGTCGACCGCGTCGACGTCGACAGCTTCAGTGGGTTGCTCGTCGACTTCGTCAAGGAGCGAAGCGTCGATGTGATCGTCAAGGGACTGAGGGCCGTCAGTGATTTCGAGTATGAACTCCAGATGGCGCAGATGAACGAGAGCCTTTCCGGAACTTCGACGCTCTTCCTGCCCACGGCACCAATCTATGGGTTCCTGTCGTCTTCCCTCGTCAAGGAGGTCGCCCGATTCGGTGGGGACATTCACGACCTCGTGCCGCCTATCGTCAACGATGCCTTGAGAGAGAGGTTTCACCATGAGTGAGGAGAGCATTCCTGAGATCGGCGAGCTCGTCGAGATGCTCGACCAGCTCGAAACGGCGATACGGGACGCGAAGCCCATTCCGCTGTCCAGCAGTGTGCGAGTGGAACAGGATGAGATGCTCGAACTGATCGGATCGATCCGGGCGGCGCTCCCCGAGGAACTGCGTGCGGCACGGTGGATGGTGCGTGAACGTGAAGCGTTCATCGCTCGAACCAACGAGCGAGCACATACGATCCTGGACCGAGCCCAACAGAAGGCTTCCGAAATGGTCAGCGAGTCGCGCGTTCTTGCAGAGGCGGTTGAAGAGGCCAACGTTCTCGTCCGAAACGCCGAAGGTGAGGCCCGGCGGATTCGGTTGGAGGCCGAGGATCTCGCCGACGATCGGCTCCAGCAGCTCGAGGTGCTGTTCCGGAACCTCGTCGGGCAGGTGCGAAGCGCGAGATCGCAGTATCATGAGGCGCGTCCCGCACCACCTCCCGTTCCCGAGTAGCCATGTCTTCGTATGTCGCACACGTGTCCGACCTGCTCGGACACCCAGGTTCACGACGCTCCGTCTCGTTCGACGGTCCGATCGACGTCGAGCTCGATCTCGCGTCCGTCGACGGCATCCACGCCGACATGATGCTGGAGTCCGCGTCTGACGAGATCGTCGCCAAAGGAACGATCGAGTTCGATGTCACCCTGCGATGCAACCGGTGCCTCACCGAGTGGGTCGAAACCATGAAGACTTCCGTGTTGGAGGTCTTCGGAACCGACGAGACGCCGATAGGGAGGGACGGGTCGATCGACCTGGAGCAGACGTTTCGAGACGAGGTTGCGCTGGCCGTTCCGATGGTTCCGTTGTGTAGCCCAGAGTGTCGAGGACTTTGCCCAACGTGCGGAACCGACTTGAATACTGATCCCTGTTCCGGGCACGCCGACGTGAGCACGTCTCCCTTCGGCGCCCTTCGGCATCTGCTGGAACCTTGAGAGGAGCCCCCATGGCTGTGCCCAAGAAGAAAATGTCGCGGTCTCGCACGAGGCGTCGCAAGGCAACCTGGAAGCTGTCGCGTCCACGCACGGCGACATGTCCGCAGTGCCACGCGCCCAAGCTTCCCCACCGAGCATGCCCGAACTGTGGCACGTATCGGGGGCACGAGGTCACTGCCGGAACCGAGTAGCGTGCGCATAGCCCTCGACGCGATGGGGGGCGATCATGCGCCCCTCGAGACGGTGGCCGGCGCCGTCGAGGCATCCGTCTCCGGCGTCGACGTGATACTCGTCGGCGACAGAGACCGCATAGACCCGATCTGTGAAGATCTTGGGTCGACCCTTCCGATCATCCACGCCGCCGAAGTCGTGGGCATGCACGAGGACCCGACGAAAGCGATACGAGAGAAGCCGGACTCCTCGATCTCGGTCGCTGCACGCCTCGTACGCGACGGCGATGCGGACGCCCTCGTCTCGGCAGGTTCGACCGGCGCCGCCCTTGCCGCGTCGGCGATCACAATCGGCCGAATGGAGGGCGTATTGCGGCCGGCGGTCGCCGCAGTCATCCCCTCGACCCCACCGTCGATCCTCATCGACGCCGGAGCGAACCCGGCCGTCGGACCCAAACATCTCCTCCAGTTCGCATTGATGGGTACCGTCGTGTCCGAGATCGCTTTCGGAGTTGCCGACCCGACGGTGGGTCTTCTCTCGATCGGAACCGAGCCGGGCAAGGGCAGAGCGCTCGAACGTCTTGCGACCGAATTGCTCGAACAGGCTCCGTTCAGGTTCGTCGGCAACGTGGAAGGCAGAGACCTTGCGGCAAGTACCGTCAATGTCGTCGTCACAGACGGATTCACCGGAAACGTCGCCCTGAAGGTGCTCGAGGGCGCGACCGATTGGATCGGTGCGCTGGCCAAGCGGGCGGGGCGACCGCTTCCAGAGGAGATCGCACGAGCCCTCGACTACGAGAGCACGGGAGGTGCGCACCTCGTCGGGGTCAAAGGGGTCGTGGTCATCGCGCACGGCTCTTCTTCCAGGGTCGCCATTCGCAACGCCATCCACCTCGCCGCAACGGCGGAAGGGGTGGTTTCGGAGATCGGCCGGCGCCTGTGAGTTTCGAGACACGACTTGGCCATCACTTCGACGATCACACCCTTCTCGACATCGCGCTCACTCACCGTTCCTACAGCGCCGAGCATGAGGTGGCTCGCCACAACGAACGCATGGAGTTCCTCGGGGACGCCGTGCTGGAACTGGTCATGACCGAGCTGATCTACGGCCGGTTCCCGGAGATGCGCGAAGGCGAGATGGCGAAGCTGCGTGCATCGCTCGTGAGTAGGGACATGCTGTCGACCATTGCACGATCGATCGATATCGGGTCGGCGCTTCACCTCGGAAAGGGTGAGGAAACCTCCGATGGCAGGGAGAAAGACTCCATTCTCGCCGATGCCCTCGAAGCGGTGATCGCATCCGTGTTCCTGGATGCCGGGCTGGAAGTGGCCCGAAGGGTCATCCATCGCCACTGGGAGGATCGGGTTGTCGCACGATCGTTGATGCCCGGAGGAAAGGACTACAAGACACGCCTTCAGGAAGTCCTTGCACGGGCCCACCTCGAGCCGACCTACACGGTTCGAGGCGAGGGCCCTGATCACGATCGGTTGTTCACGGCGACCGTCGAGATCGACGGTGTGGTGAGAGGCGAGGGCACCGGGCGCTCCAAGAAGGAAGCGCAGCAAGAGGCGGCACGGGTCGCGCTCGATCAGTCCCTCTCGGAAAGGACCGTTGCCGTGAGAGCGATCGTCAGGGGGAGGGTGCAGGGCGTCGGGTTCCGCTACTTCGCTGCGCGCAAGGCGCGCTCCGTCACCGGGTGGGTGAAGAATCTTCCCGGCGGGGAGGTCGAGTTGCTCGTCCAGGGAGACCCCCAGGCCGTTGACACAGTCCTTGCATATGTCGAGATCGGTCCCCCTTCGGCGGCGGTTGCGGGGGTGGAACGGCACACCGTTCCGGTCGATCCGACCCTCCACGGGTTCGCGATTCGCTGAACCACCTGTGATAGCCTCTGCGAATCACAAAGGTGTAGTTCGTTGTTCTTGAAGTCACTGAAGCTCGTAGGGTTCAAGTCGTTCGCAGATCGAACGCGGCTCGAGTTCGAGCCGGGGGTTACCGTCGTGGTCGGGCCGAACGGTTCCGGCAAGTCGAATCTTGTGGACGCGATCTCGTGGGTGATGGGAACCCAGTCGACTCGTTCGCTACGAACCGAGAAGATGGAGGATGTCATCTTCGCCGGCACGTCGGTGAGGCCGGCGTTCGGGCGGGCCGAGGTGACCCTGATTCTCGACAACACGTCGCGTGCACTCCCGCTGGACCTCGACGAGATTTCGCTCACGAGACGCCTCTACCGGGACGGAACGAGCGACTACCGGATCAACTCGGTCGACTGTCGTCTGCTCGACATCCAGGAGCTGCTATCGGACGGAGGAGTGGGGCGTCAGCAGCACCTGATCGTCGGCCAGGGCAGAATCGACGAACTCCTCAACGCGAAGCCTCAGGATCACCGGGTACTCATCGAAGAAGCAGCCGGAGTCCTCAAGCACCGGCTTCGCAAGGAGCGGTCTATTCGCCGTCTCGAACGCACCGATGCCGACGTGCTTCGCCTGAACGACATCCTGCGCGAGTTGCGGCGCCAGATCCGTCCGCTCAAACGACAAGCCGAGTCGGCCGAACGCCACGAGGAGCTGCGACTGTCGATCCGGGCACTGAGGCTGTTTCTTGGTGGGGAAGCGCTTCGGTCGGCACACACACGCAGCGCGGAACTCGATGAGAAAGAGCAGGCGTGGTCGAATCGGCTGACGGAAGCATCATCCGAGCGAACCGAGTTGGAACAGCGGCTTCCCCTCCTCGTCGAGGAAGCAGGAATCGCCGGCAGGGCCCTCGACAGGGATTCCACGGCAGCGGCCCGTCTGGAAACCACGAGCGAACGTCTACGCAGGGTCGCGCAGGTAGCCAGAGAACGTCGGCGCGCTGCCGAGGCCAGACTCGAGGGGGCAGGGGAACGACGGAGGGATCTCGAATCGGAAGCCGATGAGCTGCGCCGAGAACTCACCGACAGTGAGACTTTCGTCACGGAAGCACGGCGCGAGAAGGAACGCACCGAGATTGCCTTGCACTCTCTGGAGGACGAGGCCCGATCGCTCGCCGAACAAGACTCGCTTCCCGTCGAGGGCGCAGTCGCGGTTGTCCGTGGAGATCTCAGCTCACTCGAGGCGGCGATGGATCGTGACGGACGCGAGCTGCGAGACCTGGAGCGGCGCCTCGGCACACTCGCATCGAAGATTGCCGACGAATCAACCGAGATCGACCAACTGCGAGAGGGCATCCGCACTACGGATGGCGAGACGGGTGGGGCACAGAACACCTACGAACAGGCTCGAATCCATCGCGAACATACCCAGGAGCAGTGGGAGCAGGTGGAGGCACGCGCGACCGAGGCTCGTCTCGCCCTCGCGGCGGCACGAGCCCGCGCCCAGGCGATCGAAGAGGCCGTTTCGGGGATGGCAGACTCCGAGGCCCGAGAGAGACTGCTGGCTCGCGACGGCGTGATCGGAACACTCAGCGCGGCACTCGCCGTGCCCACCGAGCTGGCACGGGCCGTCGATGCCGCACTAGGACCTTGGGCCGGCGCACTGGCAGCTCGATCACGCGACGATGCGCGCCGTGCGATCGAGGGTCTCAAGAGTGAGGGCCTCGGCGGAATCTCCCTCGTTTCCCGGCATGGCCGATCAGCGACCCCGAGGGATCTCCCAGACGGCGTGGAGCGGCTGACCGCTCTGCTGGGCACAATGGCCGATCGGGGCCTCGCTGAGCAGCTGCTCGGCGACGTCGTAGTCGTCGAAGGATGGGGCGCCGCATTTGACTTCGTCGCGCGCCATCCCGAACTGAGAACCGTCACACCGGAGGGGGACCTCTTCGATGCGAACGGCATGCACGTTGCCCAACCCGACGGTGCAACGCCGGCAATGCTCGAGGCCTCCCTCGTCGCTCTCGAAGAGGCAGAGGTCGCCGCGGCCAGAACCGATAGCCTCGTCACCCAGGCAAAACGGGCGTTCGGCGATGCCCGTGAGGTCGAACGCGACGCGCTCGAGGCACTCGAAGCACTGGAAGCTCGACTTGGTGGCATGACCGAGGCACTCGCCCTACGGGAACGAAGCAGGGGTACCGCCGAGGAGGAACTCGAAACGCTCGAGGATCGGCGCTCTTCCTTGATCGAAGCATCGGGCGACAGGGAGGAACGGATCGAACGGCTCCGCGCGAGGCTTCGCGATCTCGAAGGTGAGGAGGCCGAACGACAGCGAGCATGGCAGGAGATGGCCGACCGGAGACGGGAGGTCGAGACACGTCGGAAGCTCGCGGCAGAGGCACAGCGGGAAGCCGCCGAGACGCTCGCCGCCATTGTGGAGCGGGGCCGGATGCTCGAGCAGCGTCTCCACACGATCGGTGGCGAACTCGGGTCACTCGACGACCGCCCCGTCGATCCCCATGCGATCACACGCCTGCGGGCGATAGAGGACTCCAGCAGCGAGACGCTCGGTCTGGTCAAGTCGAAGCTCTCCGACCTTCGGGACCGTCAGCGTGCTCTGCGAGAAGAAGCGGGCGAGACTGGTGCGAAGCTTTCGGCGGCGCGCACCCGGCTCGAGGAGCTCCGCAACGGAGTCGAAATCGCACGAGCGCAGGCCTCAGGAGTTGCAATCGAACGGGCCGAACTGAATGTGCGAATCGAGTCGATCGCCGAGGGTCTCCGCCGTGACGCCGACGCGTCTGAAGAGGAGGCACTCGCTGCATCGCCCCCCGGAGTCGAAGGCGATCTCGCAGAGCAGCTACGAAGCAGCGAGGCAGAGCTAAGGCGCCTCGGCCCGGTCAACCCACTCGCAGCCGAGGAGTACAGGGAACTCAAAAAACGATACGACTTCCTCACGGTGCAGCTCGAAGATCTCGAGTCCTCGCGGGCCGACTTGCGCAAGGTCATCAGTGCACTGGATGATCGAATCGCTCAGGAGTTCTTGACAGCATTTCAGGAGATCGCCTCCCACTATGAGGAGTACTTCGCCCTCCTGTTCCCAGGTGGCCGTGGACGTCTCAGCCTCGTCGATGAGAGCGAACCGCTCACCACGGGCGTCGATGTCGAAGCGATGCCTCTCGGCAAGAAGGTCGGAAAGCTGAGCCTTCTGTCGGGTGGCGAGCGCTCTCTTGCCGCCCTTGCGTTCCTGTTCTCCGTGTTCCGAGCCCGGCCAAGTCCCTTCTACATCCTCGACGAGGTCGAGGCCGCTCTCGACGACGCGAACCTTCGCCGCTTCCTTCGGCTCGCAGAACGATTCCGGGAACGAGCCCAGCTGCTGATCATCACTCATCAACAGCAAACCATGGAGATTGCCGACATCCTCTACGGGGTCACACTCGAACCCGGCGGATCGTCTCAGGTACTCTCCAAACGGGTGTCGGACCGGCTTCCGGCATGACGACGCCACAACTTCTCATCATCGTCGGTGTGGTGGTCGCTCTGATCATCGTGACGCTACTGGTTCTGCGAAGCCGGTCGCGCCCCGAAGTCTCCCCGCCTCCAACACACCACGGCCCGGCGTATCTGGAGAAGACCAGTACCGCGTTTGGCGGCCGGCTCCACCGTCTCTTGGGCCTGGGCTCGCCGACCCGCGAGTTCTGGGAAGGTCTCGAGGAAGCGCTGCTCGCCGCAGACGTGGGCGTCGTGGCAACCGGCGAGATCGTCGGCCGGGTGAAGGCTCGCCATCCGAAGGGACCCGATGAAGCCCGCCACGTGCTCAGGGAGGAGCTGCTCAGCGAATTTGGTGACAGATCGCGAGGCATCAACCTGATGGGGGCACCCTCGGCACTCGTCGTCGTCGGAGTGAATGGGACAGGGAAGACGACGACGATCGCCAAACTGGCTGCACGGTTCAGATCGCAGGGGAGGAGCGTCCTGCTAGGGGCCGCTGACACGTTCAGGGCAGGAGCCGACGTCCAGCTTCGCACATGGGCGGAGCGTGCCGGCGCAGACATCGTCTCCGGCCAGGAAGGGTCCGATCCGGCATCCGTCGCATTCGATGCGTATGAAGCAGCGAAGGCTCGCGGGCGCGACGTGGTCATCATCGATACCGCCGGTCGCCTGCACTCGAAACACAACCTGATGCAGGAACTCGGCAAGGTTGTCCGGGTACTGGGGAAGGCGGCCGGCGAGATCGGCGAGATCTTGCTCGTCGTCGACGCGACGAGCGGACAGAACGCGGTCTCTCAGGCACGCGTGTTCACCGACCACGTCGGCGTTACCGGCGTTGTGCTCACGAAGCTGGACGGCACCGCTCGAGGCGGGGTCGTGATCGCGGTTGAACGCGAGATGGGCATTCCGGTCAAACTGGTGGGGACCGGTGAGACGATGAATGATCTCATTCCCTTCAATCCGGTGACCTTCGTCGATGCGCTGTTGGAGGATGCATGAGATCTCAGGAGCTGCTGGAAGCCGCAAAGGCGGTGGCCGTCAACGCGTACGCTCCCTACTCAGGGTTCCGGGTCGGAGCTGTGATCGTTGCCGACGACGGAACCACCTATGAGGGCGTCAATTGGGAGAACGCTGCCTACCCCTCAGGAACGTGCGCCGAGGCGAGCGCTATCTCGGCGGCCGTGACGGCGGGCAGGAGTGCGCTCGAAACGGTGGCCGTCGCGTGCATCGACGCCGGAGACGACGAAGAGTCGTTTCCGTGTGGGCAGTGCCGGCAGCGTCTCCATGAGTTCGGGGTGAAGACGGTCATCGTTGCCAAGCCGGACGGCTCGGCGGGTGAATACCGGCTCGCCGATCTGCTTCCTCACGGGTTCAGGTTCGAAGAGAGCTGACAGGCGTCAGCAGTTCAGCCATTCAGCTATTCAGCCAACAGCGACCAGCAGCCAGCCAGAACGCAGGCAGAGGGACAGTGAGACCGTAGGGCGCGGCTCCTCCTCAGAACCCATTACTCCCAACCCAGAACTCACAAGCCAAGACCGCCGAACTCTGCTCGGCCTACCTCGCTTCGAGCGCCTCGATCAGCTTTGGCAGCACTTTGCTCACGTCACCGACGACGCCAAGGTCGGATACACCGAAGATCGGCGCTTCCTCGTCCTTGTTGATAGCGATGATGAACTTGGAGTCCTTCATGCCGACGACGTGCTGCATCGCCCCGGAGATCCCGCACGCGATGTACACGTCCGGCTTCACCGTCTTGCCGGTTTGACCAACCTGCAACGAGTACGGTGTCCACCCGGCGTCGACGACCGCCCGGGTCGCACCCTGGGCTGCACCCAAGAGCTCGGCGAGGCGTCTCGTCAGCGACAGATTGTCCTCCGAACCCATGCCACGGCCGGCCGCTACGACGATCGCCGCGTCCTCGAGCTGAGGTCCCTCGCGCTCTTCCACATGGCTTCCGGTAACGATCGCGGAGCCCGCGTGCCCCACGTCGGCAAGCTCGACCGCTTCGACTGTCGGGGTCGCCTCGCCACCCGGTTCGGCCAGGAACGACTTGGGGCGGATGACAACGAGGTGCGGCGTGTCGGCGTCGAACGTAGTCTGCACGATTTCACTGCCACCGAAGACCTCGTTGACGACGTGGACACGGTCGCCTTCGAGGACGACGTCGACTGCGTTGGAGATCACGGGCAGACCCAGACGGGCACTGAGACGTCCCGCAACGTCACGATCGGTCGGTGTGAGGCCGAACATGATGACGTCCGGGCGATTGGCTTCGACCAGTGTGGCGAGTGCCGCCGCCGCGGCCGCACTCGGCAAATGGTCATCGGTTCCCATGTGGTACACGGTCGATGCCCCGAAGCTCCCGAGGAGCGCGAACGTCTCGTCCGACCCTGCACCCAGGTACGCGACGGCAGGCGCGTCCGAAAGCGACCGTGCCTTGGTGAGAAGCTCGAGCCCTATCGCTGCTGGAGCACCCTGCGATTCCTCGATGAAGACCCACACGTTCATCAGATCACCTTCGCCTGTTCGAGCACCTCGATGATGCGGAGGTGCGCCTCGCCTTCATCCTCGATGATTTCGCCCGCTGCACGCTCTGGGGCAGGGTGCACGTCGACGATCCTCTGGTTCGTCGAGGGAGAGACGCCGAGATCAGCGAGCCCGATCACGTCGATCGGTTTCTTCTTGGCCTCCATGATTCCCTTGAAGGTCGGATATCGGGGCTCGACGACGCCCGAGGTGACTGTCACCAACACCGGCGGTGCCGACTCGACGACGTCGTAGCCGTATCCCGTCTGGCGCTGGATGCGGACCGTTCCCGCCTCCTGTTCGAGATGCTTGGCGAACGTGAGGGATGGAACTTCGAGCAATTCCGCGAGCTGCTGGGGGAGCACGCCGGCTGATCCGTCGGTGGACTCGGTTCCGGCGATGACCACATCGAACTCCTCACGAGCAATTGCAGCCGCGAGCACCTGAGCGGTTGTCCACGAGTCGGCGCCGCGAAGAGCCGCATCCTCGATGACGATTGCCTTGGAGGCACCCATGGCGAGCGCCTGCCTGATGCCTTGGAGGTTTCCGGCGGGTCCCATCGACACCAGCGTCACCGTTCCACCCGTCTGTTCGGCCACCTGAAGGCCCATCTCGACGCCGTAGCGGTCCGTATCGTCGAGGATCTGGTCGGTCGGCCGTTCTAGGAAGTGGGTTTCGGGGTCCAACTGGTAGGGAGCCGCTGGGTCTGGAATCTGTTTCGCGCAGACCACGACGTTCATCGGACGTGCACTCCTCTCTGACTCGTGTTCGCGAATGCTAGCGCCCCGGCCGGCGGCGTCACCGGACGGACCCAGGGGCGCCGGCGAGGACGGGCAGCAGCCTGTCCAACAACCGCGTGAAGCGGTCCTTGGCGGCCGCGGCAGTTTCCTGTACCTCTTCGTGGGTGAGGGGTGTTGGCGAGATCCCGGCGGCGAGGTTGGTGACGAGTGAAATGCCGAGTACGTCGGCCCCCATGTGCCGAGCCGCGATCGCTTCCGGCACGGTCGACATTCCCACGAGGTCCGCCCCGAGAACACCTGCCATGCGAACCTCCGCCGGAGTCTCGTATGAAGGTCCGAGGAACCATGCGTAGACACCCTGGCCGAGCGTGATGCCGATCTCCGCGGCGACCGCACGAGTCCTATCACGAAGCTCTCTGGCGTACAGATCGGTGAGGTCGGGAAAGCGCGGTCCAAGACGCGGATCGTTGGGCCCGGCGAGCGGGTTGCGGCCGGTCAGGTTGAGGTGATCGGAAATGAGCACGAGGTCACCGGGATGGAGACCCGCTGTCACCCCTCCCGCCGCGTTCGTCAGCACGACGGTGCGTGCGCCCGCGGCGATCGCGACGCGTACCCCGAACACGACGTCCGACAGGTCCCAACCCTCGTAGAGGTGCGCGCGGCCGGACAGGACCAGGAGCGGTCCTTCGACCGAGTACACGGCGCCGTGGTGTCCCTCCACTGTCGGGACCGGCCATCCGGGGATGTCGCGGTAGGGGATCTCGATGGCTCCGGGAAGGGAGGCGGCGTAGTCGCCGAGCCCTGAACCGAGGATCACGGCCAAGGGGTGGTGGGGTCGCCCGGTCCTGTCGGCGATGATCGCCGCCGCCGCCTCGATACGCTCGTATGTCACCGGATCACCTCCAGGACGCTGGGAGTCGCGGTGGGGGCGGCATCGCCGATCTCCCACGCGTTCTCGAGCACGGATGTTGCACCTTCGAGCCGATCCCGGTCGTTCCAGGCGATTTCGGCCAGCGGCTGCCCCGCCGCCACGGGATCGCCCGCTTTCGCGAGGACGGTGATACCGACTGCAGGGTCGATCGTGTCCTTCTGGCGTTCACGGCCGGCTCCGAGTCGCATCGCGGCGATCCCGACGGTGCGCGCGCGACAGACGGTCACAATGCCATCCATGGGTGCCGGAATGAAAGTCCGATTCGAGGCATGGGGGAGGAGATCGGGGGATTCGACGACGTTCGGATCCCCGTGCTGTGCCTCGATCACTTCGGCAAACTTCTCGAGGGCGCTGCCGTCGGTGACGGTGCGCTGGAGGATCGACCGGGCATCGTTCGGATCGTCGGTGATGCCTGCGAGGAGCAACATCTCGACGCCGAGACGCAGGGTTGTGTCGGTGAGGTCATCCGGTCCTTCACCGCGCAGCACCGCGATCGATTCGGCAATCTCGGATGCGTTGCCAACCTCCCGTCCGAGGGGCTGGTTCATGGCGGTGAGCAGCGCCACCACGGGCACGTTGTGTGAGCGGCCAAGCCCGACCATCGTGGTGGCGAGTGTTCGGGCATCCTCGATTCGTTCCATGAACGCGCCATCGCCGACCTTGACGTCGAGGACGAGACCGTCGAGGTCCTCGGCGAGCTTCTTCGACATGATCGAAGAGGCGATGAGAGGGATCGATTCGACGGTGCCGCTTGCGTCTCTCAACCCGTACAGCTTCTTGTCGGCAGGTACGAGCCGATCGGATTGGCCCGCGAGGACGAGACCGTGCTCGTCGAAGAGCTTCGTGAACTCGCTGGCGTCGAACTGCGTCGTCAACCCTGGAATCGACTCGAGCTTGTCCAATGTGCCGCCGGTGTGTCCGAGGCCACGTCCACTCATCATCGGTATACGTACCCCGGCAGCCGCGACCATGGGCGCGAGGGGAATCGAGACCTTGTCACCGACACCGCCGGTCGAGTGCTTGTCTATCTTCGGTCCCCGATCGAGGCGGAGAACGTCGCCCGAGTGCAGCATCGCATCGGTCCATGCGGAGAGCTCATCCGGGGCCATGCCTCTGAAGAAGATGGCCATGGCGAGCGACGACATCTGATAGGGCTCGACGGTGCCCGCGGTGTACGCCGCGATCAGCCAGTGAATCTCTTCTGTGGTCAGCGTGCCGCCGTCCCTCTTCTTCTGGATGAGCGCCACGGTGTTCATTGCTTCACCCTCCCGTCGATGACGTTCACACCCTCCTCCAGGAGGCGCTGTGTCTGCTCGACCTCACAGCCGGGCACGAGCCGTCCTGAGGAGGCGACCACTCGCCACCAGGGGATGCCCGACGAGTTGCGAAGGATGTTGCCGACCGCCCGCGCCGCGCCGGGATGGCCCGCCTGTGCGGCGATCTCTCCGTAGGTGACGACCTCTCCGGGTTCGAGGCGTGCGATCGCAGCCCTGACGTCGTCCTGGAACGCTGACATCACAACGTCCCGAAGAGCCGGTCACCCATGTCCCCGAGCCCGGGCTGGATGAAGTAGTTCGCGCTGAGGTCACGATCCAGGGATGCAGCAACGATACGAGCGTCCGAGTGATCCCGTTCCATGCGTTCGACTCCCGCCGGGGCCGTCACGACGCACAATGCTGTGATGTCCCTGGCACCTTTCTCTTTGACTTTGTCGACCGCCCACGAGAGTGACCCTCCGGTTGCCAGCATCGGTTCGAGGATCAGCACCTTTGTGTTGGTGAGGTCCGGGAACTTCGTGTAGTACTCCTGCGGCTCAGCCGTTTCCTCGTCCCGCTGGACGCCCGCATATCCGACCTTCACGCCGGGCATCAGGTCCAGCACCGCTTGAAGAAGTCCGAGGCCGGCGCGAAGGACCGCAACTGCGACGATCGAGCGATCCAACCGTGCTCCAACCGTCTGCTCCAGGGGCGTCTCCACTGGGATCTGCCGGACCGGGATATCCGACGTCGCTTCCAGCAGCAAGGTATACGCGAGACGGCGGGTGGTTTCCCTGAACTGCTCGGTTGAGGTGCTTCGGTCCCGGAGGACGGTGAGGTAGTGCTGAGTGAGCGGGTGTTCGACGATGGTGAGACTCACAGGGCTCCTTTCGCCGCCTCGTAGGCTACTCGTGCTGGCGCTACGCTCGCTCCATGAGAACTGCAGCGATCATCGGTGACGTCTTGGTCATCGTCGTCTTGACAATCGTCGGATTCGCAACGCACGAAACGCTCGGTCAGGTGTCGCGGTTGCTGATCACCGTCGCCGCCTTCCTCGCGGCGTGGGCGTTCGTGGCCCCGTGGTTTGGGGTATTCGACCCATCGACCATCTCGATGGCGGGGAAGGTGTGGCGCGTGGCGCTCGCCTGGGTCGCCGCAGCGCCGCTTGGAGCGGTTGTCCGGGGCCTCGTCCTCGGCATCGACGTTCCGCCCATCTTCGTGGTTGTCATGGCCGTTGTCACCGGCGCCGGTCTCGTTGTCTGGCGCCTGATCCTGTCGTTGTTCGCGTAGGACTCGCTGGGCAGACCCGCTGTGGGTTCTGGGTAGTAGGTTCCGAAGGCCCCTCCGCACCGTCTCAAGCTCCGAATGGCTGCGTTTCGGCTGGATGCTGGTGGCTGGGGACCCTTCCGCCGAATGGATCAACGGCTGTCTGTGTGCTGTCTGCTGTCTGCTCGTCCCCGGTACACTGTCTGCCGTGTTCGAATCCCTCTCCGATCGTCTGAATGGTGTGTTCACGCGGTTGCGTGGCAAAGGTCGCCTGAACGAGGCCGACGTCGACGCGACGTTGCGTGAGATTCGACTCGCTCTGCTCGAGGCCGACGTCAACGTCTCTGTGGTCAAGGCCTTCCTCGCAAGAGTCCGCGAACGGGCCGTCGGTGCGGAGATCACCAAGAGCCTCACACCGGGGCAGCAGGTCATCAAGATCGTTCACGAGGAGCTGATCACGACGCTCGGCGGCGAAACCGCGAAGCTGACGTCCGCCTCGCCGATGACGATCCTCATGGTCGGACTCCAGGGATCAGGGAAGACGACGTCGGCGGCGAAACTCGCGCGACTCCTGAAGCAGAGGGGCAGGCGGCCGCTGCTCGTCGCGGCAGACCTCCGACGGCCGGGAGCGATCGATCAGCTCATGACACTCGGCGAACGGGTTGGCGTGCCGGTTGTCAGTGAGAAGAAGCTTTCGAAGTTGCTGAAGTCGGCGATGCAACAGGCGCGTACCGACGGCAACGACGTCGTGATCATCGACTCCGCCGGTCGGCTTCAGATCGACAAGGAGCTGATGCGCGAACTGGCAGATATCGAGAAGGCCGTACAACCCGACGAAGTACTGCTCGTGGTCGACGCCATGACTGGACAGGATGCCGTGAGTGTGGCCAAGGGCTTCCTCGATCGTGTCGATCTGACAGGCATCGTGTTGTCCAAACTCGATGGCGATGCTCGAGGTGGGGCGGCGATCTCCGTGCGCGAGGTGACGGGTTGTCCGA
This sequence comes from uncultured Acidimicrobiia bacterium, assembly GCA_964496205.1. Lineage (GTDB taxonomy): Bacteria > Actinomycetota > Acidimicrobiia > Spongiisociales > UBA4744 > CAYLHS01. The sequence continues at coordinate 17,534 of CAZBXV010000015.1, read as the reverse complement.
TCAAGTTTGCCGGTGTGGGGGAGAAACCCGAGGATTTCGAGCCGTTCCATCCGGACCGGATGGCCTCGAGGATTCTCGGCATGGGTGATGTCCTCACCCTCATCGAGAAGGCGGAGAACGCATGGGATGTTGCAGAGGCCGAGGCAATGGTCGACAAGATGCGGAAGGCCTCGTTCACGTTCGATGACTTCCTCCAGCAGTTCAAACAGCTTCGAGGAATGGGGGGTCTCGACCAACTGGTTGCTATGCTGCCGGGCGCCGGTTCGATGCTCCGCAACGTTCAGATCTCGGAACGCGACCTGAACAGGGTGGAAGCGATCATCCGTTCGATGACGCCTGAGGAGCGCCGGAGGCCCAAACTGATCGACGGGAGCCGCAAGCGAAGAATCGCTGCCGGTTCCGGTACGACGGCGCAGGAAGTGAACGGACTGCTCAAGCAGTTCAGTGAATCACAGAAGATGATGAAGATGATGGCCCAGGGCAGAGGCATCCCAGGCTTGAGGAAGTTGAGGTGACGACATGGCGGTGAAGCTCCGCCTGATGCGGATGGGAAAGAAGAAGCAGCCGACCTACCGGGTCGTTGCGGCCGATGTGCGGTCGCCCCGTGACGGACGCTTCATCGAGATCATCGGCAGGTACGATCCTCGTCAGGAACCTTCACTGATCGAGATCGACAATGACAAGGCACTCGCCTGGTTGAAGAATGGTGCGCAGCCGACCGACACGGTGAAGCGGCTGTTGGAGAAGTCCGGCGCATGGTCGGCTTTCAAGGTAGCCAAGGGTGAGATCCATACGGTCGGAGGCGACGAGTGAGTAGGGGTGCCATCGTCGAGAAGGTCGTCAGCTATGTCGTTTCGCAGATCGTGGATCACCCTGACGAGGTCGATGTGACCCTCGTCGAGGAAGGTCCCGAAGACGTCGTCATCGAGGTTCGCACGGTGAAGGCGGACATGGGCCGCGTTATCGGCCGACGCGGTCGTGTCGCTCGTGCAGTTCGCGCCCTTGCCAAGGCCGCCGGCGACGAGGAAGGTCTCCACGCCGGAGTCGAGTTCATCGATTGATCGTCGGTCGGGTCATCAGAGCCCACGGGATTCGTGGGGAAGTGTTGGTCGCCCTCGATACGGACAACCCGGAGCGGTTCGCTCCGGGTTCGGTCGTGCTGGCGCCGAACGGATCACCTCTCGTGATCCGTGCATCCCGGGCCCATGATCCTGGACTGCTGGTTTCTTTCGAGGGAGTCGATGACAGGAATGGCGCCGAATCCTTACACGGTGCCGTGCTCTCGATCGACGACGCCGACCGGCGCGCGCTCGAAGAGGGTGAGTTCTGGCCCGACCAGCTGCAAGGACTCGAGGTTGAGGATCTCGAAGGCGGTCATCTGGGCACGATCGTCGACGTCATCCTTGGGTCACAGGACAGGCTCGTCGTCGACACGGCCGCTGGAATCGTCGAGGTCCCGTTCGTGCGAGAACTCGTGCCCGACGTCGATGTGAACGCCGGCATCGTGCGTGTGAAACCCATCCCGGGGCTGTTCATCTGACGGTGATATCGATCGACACGTCCTGGCCGACGGCGACGCGCAGATCTCCGCTCGGTCCGGACTCGATCGTTGCGCCGAACGTTCCCCAGGTGTCGCCACCATCGGCGACTGTGGCACGCTGCTGGTCGATGACCTGGTCTTCTTCGAGGAGGTCCACCGGGATCGTCCTCACGGTCGATCGAACATAGCCGGCCACCTGGATCGGGTAGGTGATATCTCCTGCCCTCGGGCTCAGCACGACCACACTCTCTCCGGTCACGGCCGGCTGTGAAAGCGCGGGTCCGCCGGACTCCAACACGATGACGACCCTGGCCGGGGACTGGACGATCTCCGCTCTCGCCACAGCCGGAGCCGAGAGAAGCGCGTCTACGAACAGGGAGCCGTCGTCACCTCTCACGACGTACGCGCGATCGATGAACGGCGACTCGAGGAGCACATCCGTGATGCTGGTCTCTGTGATGGTGGGGAACGAGATTCTGACGACACCGAGGTCTCGTTTGAACTCGACATTCAGATTGCCGACGGAGGTTGCCGGCGCACCCGAGTCTGTCGTGAGTCCGATGACGAATTCCTCACATCCGTTGTCCTGCTCGGTTCGGAGTGTGCTGATACGGCGCGCGTCCCCGGTCGTCGACGCGGAGAGCAGTTCCCCATCTTCGGAGAACTCACCTCCGCATGGCGAAGTAGCCGTGCTCGTCGTCGTTGGCCGGGTCGTCGCGGTGGTCGATTCCTGTGTCGTCGTCGAACCGCCGGTGGGCAACGCCGAGCATCCGGCGATTGCCCACGCGACGAGAACGATGAGACAACGGCGGCTCAGCGTTGAGCCCCCATGCGTTCGAGCAGGTCGACCACTCGGCTCGAGTATCCCCACTCGTTGTCGTACCACGAGACGACCTTCACGAGTTTGCCGTCGATGACGTTCGTGAGAGCCGAATCGAAGATACTCGAGTATGGGTTGCCGACGATGTCACTCGACACGATCGGATCCTCGTTGTACTCGAGGATGCCGGCGAGAGGACCTTCGGCGGCCGCCTTCATTGCAGCGTTGATCTCGTCGGCGGTGACGTCGCGTCCGAGGATCACGGCCAGGTCGACGAGCGAGCCGTCTGGAACTGGCACCCGCATCGCCATGCCATCCATCTTGCCTGCGAGTTCGGGGATCACGAGACCGATCGCCTTGGCGGCGCCGGTCGTGGTCGGGGTGATGTTCGCTGCCGCTGCCCGAGCGCGACGCAGGTCGGAATGGGGCATGTCCAGGAGCCGCTGATCGTTTGTGTACGCGTGGATGGTCGTCATCAGGCCCCGTTCGATGCCGAACGAGTCGTTGAGAACCTTGGCCACGGGCGCGAGGCAGTTCGTGGTGCAGGACGCATTTGAGATGAACACGTCGGTCGGTTTCAGAGTGCCGTCATTGACGCCAAGAACGATGGTGGCGTCCATGGGGTCTTTGGCCGGCGCAGTCAGGACAACCCGCTTGGCGCCGGCCTCGACGTGCATGCCGAGCTTCTCTCTGGTTCGGAAGACGCCGGTCGACTCGACCACCACGTCGACACCGAGTTCTGTCCACGGCAGTCTCGACGGGTCACGCTCCTCGAGCATCCGCACGGAGTGTCCGCCGGCATGCATGAGGCCTTTCTCCAAGGTGATGGTGCCGTCGAAGCGGCCCATGTTCGTGTCGTACTTCAGAAGATGGGCGAGGGTCGCGTCGTCCGTGAGGTCATTGACTGCGACGATCTCGATTGACGTGTCGGGGCGTGCCGCGACGATCCTGTAGACGGCTCTCCCGATCCGGCCGAAACCGTTGATGGCGATCTTCATGGGGTTCCTCCTCGGGAAGGTTGATCGATGTGGCAATGTTACCCGGTGGCATGACGCACACTGCGTGATAGCGTTGGTGCTTCATGCCGCACCCTTCCTTCGATCCTGTCCTTGCCCTCGACTATCTGGAAGGGCGACGGCCGACCGGGCCGCTGTTCGCCGAGGCCGGCCGTCTGCGCGACGAAGGCAAGGGCAGAACCGTCACCTACAGCCGCAAGGTGTTCATCCCCCTCACCACGCTCTGTCGCGATCGGTGCACCTACTGCACGTTCGCGAAACCCCCTGCGGCTGGAGGTGAGTACATGAGCCTCGACGATGTCGTACAGGTCGCCACGGCAGGTGAGCGAGCCGGTTGCACCGAGGCACTGTTGACACTCGGAGACAAACCCGAGGACAGGTGGCCGTCCGCGAGGGATTTCCTCGATTCAGTCGGGTGCCTTTCGACGATCGAGTATGTGCGGATGGCATCCGATGCGATCCTCGCTGGAACCTCGCTGTTCCCGCATGCAAATCCAGGGGTGATGACCGCGGACGACTTGACCTTGCTCAGACCGGCCAACGTGTCGATGGGGCTCATGCTCGAGAACTCGTCGGATCGCCTCACGGAGAGGGGGATGCCTCACTACGGGAGTCCGGACAAGGAGCCGGCGGTGAGAATCGCGACGATCGAGGCAGCCGGGCGTGCCCGGGTGGCGTTCACATCAGGAGTGCTCGTCGGTATCGGTGAGACGGCAACCGAGATCATCGACAGCCTCGTCACACTCGCTTCGATCAACCGCCGGTACGGTCACCTCCAAGAGATCATCATCCAGAACTTCCGGGCGAAGGCAGACACGCCGATGAGATCTCGGAACGAACCTTCGAGAGAGCATGTGGCAATCGTCACGGCGCTGGCCCGGTGGCTGTTCGGCCCGGGAATGAACATCCAGGTGCCACCGAACCTGACCGAGGACTTCGAAAGGTACCTCGATGCCGGAGTGAACGACTGGGGTGGTGTGTCGCCGATCACGATCGATTGGGTGAATCCAGAACGACCATGGCCCCACCTCGACGATCTCGCAGCCAGGACCAACGCAGCTGGATTCCGACTCCGCGCACGCATGCCCGTCTACCCGGAGTTCATCGAGCCCGAGTGGATCGACGGATGGCTCCTGTCCCGGCTCGAAACGAGGGTCGATGTCACAGGGCTGGTGGCGGCGTGATCACGTTCTGTCGCATGGATCGGTCTGTTCGCGAGATCCCCGCTGCGAGCAGCGACGACGTTGCTGCAGCCATAGAAGATGGTGCCCTCGCCGTTTCGATCGGTGTTGGCGAGGGTGAGCCTCTTGCCTGGGTTGTGTCACCGTCCGACGTGCCGGCCGACACTCCTGGATGGCGGGTGGTCGTTGTCCACGAGGGTGCGCGTGAGGACATCATCGATGCCCTGTCCCGGAGCGGGGCGGCCTATCTGCGAACGGACGACGTGGTTGGAGCCTCGACCATCGCGAGCCTGCCCGGCATCGGAGCGGTTGTTTCGGTACGAGTGGAATCCGTCGGTGAAGCCTTGACCGCAGTCGGGGAGGGGGCCGGCGACCTGATCCTCGAGGAGTGGTCCGACGAAGAGATCGGTGAGCTCAGGGATGCGCTCGGCGGACGGCTCGTCGAACGCGCAGGCATTCCGCTCCACGTGCCCGTAGACGAACTCCGATGGAATCTCCCGAGACCTCTGTGGACCGCCTACCTTCGCTCGGTGGACGCGGCAGGTGCGCTTCGAACGGCCACCCCATGGGCCCCTGGCCGGGACGTGCCGATTCCCGTAGGTAGTGGGCGTCTTTCGGCGGAGTGGACCGATGGACGGTGGACCGGTGCTCCACCGAGCGACGATCCACTCGAATTCGCGAGCGTTGACATGGCCTCGATTCTGTACCGGTCTCTTTCAGGAAGGCGGCCGTCCCGAGCAGAACTGGTGAGCCTGTTTCACGCGCGTGGAGCCGATGTCGAAGCCATCGCGTGGACGGCAGACCGGCTCCGGGATGCGGCTGTGGGGGACACCGTCACCTACGTTGTCAACCGAAACATCAACTACACGAACCTGTGCACGTACAAGTGTCGGTTCTGCGCGTTCTCGAAAGGACCGAAGAGCCTCAACCTTCGGGGCGATCCCTACCTGATGAGTATCGACGATGTGGTGCATCTCGCCGCAGAGGCACGAGGGAGGGGAGCGACGGAGGTATGCCTGCAAGGAGGCATCCACCCGGGGTTCACAGGCGATTTCTACGTCGAGCTGGTGGAGGCGATCAAGGCCGCTGCACCCGGCCTGCACATTCACGGGTTCACACCGCTGGAAGTCTGGCAAGGCGCAGCAACGCTGGGCATGCCGATCGGACCGTATCTGGAGCGGCTCAGGGACGCCGGCCTCGGGACACTTCCGGGAACGGCCGCCGAGATCCTCGACGACGGTGTTCGTCGCTACTTGTGTCCCGACAAGATCACGACGGCCGAGTGGGCCGAGGTGATGTTGACGGCGCATCGCCTGGGGCTGCGTTCCACCGCGACGATCATGTTCGGACACATCGATCAGGCGGACGCATGGGCAGCGCACCTGGAGGTCATCCGAGACATTCAGAAGGAAACAGGCGGGTTTACGGAGTTCGTTCCGTTGCCGTTCGTACACATGGGGGCTCCGATCTATCTCACAGGTGACGCTCGGCCCGGCCCGACCTGGGACGAGGTCGTCCTCATGCACTCGATTGCGAGGATCGCGTTCGATGGACTCATCTCGAATATCCAGGCCTCGTGGGTGAAGCTCGGTGAGGATGGAGCAGCGCGGCTCCTGAACGCAGGATGCAACGATCTCGGTGGCACGTTGATGGGGGAGATCATCACACGCTCGGCAGGAGCATCGCACGGCCAAGAGGTATCGGTGGGCACACTGGAACACATCATTCGGCACGCGGGCAAGATCCCGGTCCGACGTTCCACCCTCTATGAGGTTGACAACATGACGTCTATGTGACATCATAATGATGTCATGAATACCTACAGCGCATTCTCAAAACTGGAAGAGGCCGTCGGACGCCAGCTCGCATTTGGTGGGTCGGATCCTGCGGTCGAGTCGGCAGGCAGGGAGATTCTCGCCATCCTCGAGCCGACGGTCCGACAGATCGTGATCGATCTTGCACAGCAGGCAGCCGTCGAAGTGTCGGCTCAGGTGCCGGACTACGAGGTCGATGTTGTGATGAGTGACGGGGAACCAGAGCTTCAGGTGAAGCCGGTCGAAGCAGGAGGCGATGCCACCGGATCGTACGAGGCCCGTCTGACGCTTCGTCTCCCCGACAACGTCAAAGAACTGATCGAAGGCGCCGCTGCCGGGACGGGTGACTCCGTGAACTCGTGGGTCGTCAAAACGCTCTCCTCGAAGGCTTCGGTGCGGCGCGGAGGCAAGCGTGTGTCAGGGACGGTGGAGCTATGAGCAGTCGGTCATTCGAAGTGGGGGACCGCCCCAGAGTGCACGTGAGACTCGCTTCTGGGAACGTCCGAGTCTTGTCGGCCGAGCGAGGGACCTTGACGGTCGACCTTGCCGGTCGCGGAGCCGACTCGGTGATTGTCGAGCAGAGCGGGGATACCGTGGTGGTCCGACAGGACGATCGCCTTGTGCGGCGATCGGTCGATGTGACGATCAGAACGCCGGAAGGCACCGCGTTGACCGCGGGCCTCGCGTCTGCAGATCTGTCGATCGAGGTTTCGTTGGACTCACTCGATGCGTCACTTGCATCGGGCGATGTTCGTGCGCCTCGGGTCCTCGGCGATTCCTCGATCAAGACGGCGTCGGGCGACATCACGATCGACGAACTTGGCGGGGCCTGCCGTCTGAACTCGGCATCCGGTGATGTGAGAATCGCTCACATCCACGAGGACCTTTCAGTGAATACTGCCTCGGGGGACGTGCGGATCGGTGAAGCCGAAGGCGAGGTGACTGCGCACACGGCTTCGGGAGACGTGTCGATCGCTGCCGCCTCGGGGAATCTGAGGCTGAGGTCGGTGTCCGGCGATATCACGGTGAGATCGTTCAAGGGAAGCGATGCCGTGATCAACACCGTTTCCGGCGACGCGACGATCGTCGTTCCGAAGGGTCGGAGTGTGGACGTCGATCTCCGCACTCGATCGGGGAGCATCAGGCTTCCCAAGTCGCGGGAACCATCGGACGTCGACACAGAGAACCGTCCGCGCGTGAGCCTTCAGTTCAAGTCTGTCTCCGGGGATTTCGGGTTGACTACCGGGAATCCCTGAGCGTAACCGCAGTGCCGATGGCACTGCACACCGAACCGTGGCTCGTCTCGTGGAAAGACATCCGTACACCCACGACGGCATGAGCGCCGCGCGACAGCGCCTCGTCGACCATTGCTTGTACGGCGGCCTTGCGCGCAGCGCCCAACGAGTCCGTGATGCTCGAATCACCTGCAACGATTCCGAGGAAGGTGTCGACTTCCCACGTTCCGACGGCGGAAGTAGTCGTGACGATGGGACGCCAGATCGACCGCTCACCATCATGGCGTATCCAGCCTTGGGCGGCGCTGCTCCAGTTGGATCCCCACGCAACGGAAGGGCTCTCGACGACGGTCTCGGACTCCGGCTCTGCGGGCTCGTCGGTCGGTTCAGGCGAGGGCTCGTCGGTCTCGGCGATGTCAGTCTCGGCAAAGGACCATTCCTCGGCGTGGTCCGGAGGTCCCTCGGTGTCGCCCAGACCCCACACATCGTCCGAGACCGTATCGGCGTCTTCATCGGTCGAGTGGACAGCGGAGATGGCGGAGGCGATGACTTCCTGCAAGTCGACGTCCGACTGGGGCCCGAACTCGGTGAAATCGGTGTCCTCGTCGCCATCGTCTGATCCGAACGCCGACAGTGGCGACGCCAGATCGGAGTCAAAGTCGTTCGTGTCGTCGGTCACGTCGTCTGTGGAAAGGTCCCCAGGAAGCTCTGGCGAGAGCGATGACTCCTCGTCCGGTTGGACCGCCGACAGGGCAGATGCGAGGTCGGAGTCGATGTCGGACTCACCCACAGGCACTTCTTCGGAGATTGGTTCTTCGGTGGATGTCTCTTCCAGCGGACCGAGATCGCTCTCGAACCGGAGGTCATCATCGGGTTCGACTGCCGAGAGGGCGGATGCCACGGCTTCGTCGAGGTCTTGCTCATCATCGACCTGGTCGGCCGGGGCCGCCTCGTCGGCCAGATCGGCGGGTTGGTCCAGCGCGTTGTCTTCGCCGGCCTGAACCTCACTCGTCTCTTCCCCAAACGGCTCTGCAGAAGCTCCCGGAACGAACACCGCCGGACGGTCCAGTTCGGTGAGTTCGCCGTACACACGTGGTGGTGTCGTTGCTGGGGACTCCTCCATCCACTCCGGGGGTTCCTCCGGAAGGTCTTCGAACTCCGCGCCGAGCGTGTCGAGGACGTTCTTCGCCTCCATATGGGCGGGCGAGATCATTACTTCCGGCTGGTCGCCCTCGATGGTTTCGTCCGACGCCTCGGCTTCCGGGGCGGTTTCGGCAGCGAGTTCTTCTTCGATCGCGTCGGCCGGCTCCTCGGTGCCCTCGTCTTCCGTCAGGGCGGCTCCGGCGTCTTCATCGACCGCGAGGTCGTCTTTTCCGGTGTCATCGCCGACGACTGACTCTTCAGGCTCTTCATCCGCCGACGCATCATCGATGTCGTCTTCGACTGCCGGCGCGGGCTCGGCGTCGGTCGCCTCGGTCTCGGGTTCGGCTTCAGGTACCGACTCCGGTTCGTTCGCCGGCTCGGCTACGGCCTCGGGCGTCTGTTCCGGCTCCGAAACAGGGTTCGACGGAGGGGGAGAAGGGGAGTCCTCTTGAGGGAGACCCCACGGATCTGCGTAGGGGGGATATTCGTCAGCCACGTTCGGAGGATACTCTTGACGACACGCCGTACGGAGACTTTCGCGTTGGACATTTCGATCATCACCCTGTTCCCGGAGTTCTTTGAGGCCCCGTTGTCGGTGAGCATCGTTGGTCGAGCTATTGATAGCGACCTCCTCGATGTGCACACGATCGACTTGCGCACGTACGGGAAGGGCATGTACCGGCAGGTGGACGATGCACCATTTGGTGGCGGCCCGGGCATGGTTCTCATGGTCGGTCCCCTCGAAGAAGCGCTGGGGCCGTATTCGGATATGCACAGGGTGCTTCTCTCGCCGACCGGTAGTCCTCTGACACAGCAGACGCTCGACAGATGGGCATCGCTGGATCACCTCGTCCTCGTGTGCGGGCGGTACGAGGGGGTTGATGAACGGGTCACCGAGCATCTGATCGATGAGGAGGTTTCGCTCGGCGATTTCGTGCTCGCCGGCGGAGAGGTCGCGGCCCTCGCCATCATCGAGGGGGTTGCCAGACTTCTCCCTGGTGTGTTGGGGAACGATCAGTCGGCGGCTTCGGAGTCGTTTCGTGATGGACTACTGGAAGAGCCCCATTACACGCGTCCGGCCGATCATCACGGATGGCGGGTGCCGGAGGTGCTGCTCTCCGGGGACCACGCACGAATCGATCGATGGCGCGAGGAGCAACGGAGACTCAGAACGAAGGAGCGGCGTCCCGACCTCTGGGAATCGAGAAACGACTGATGGGTGCTATCTTGCGGTCTTCACCTTCTACTGCGATCATTCTTCCGTTCTAGGAGTCTCGATGAACATGCTCGAACAACTCGAAGGCGCCTATCTGCGCGACGACATCCCCGACTTCCGTGCCGGTGACACTGTGAAGGTGCACGTGCGCGTGGTCGAAGCGGGCCGAGAACGCGTCCAGGTATTCGAAGGTGTCGTCATCGCCCGTGACGGATCGGGTGTCACCGCCACATTCACCGTTCGCAAGATCAGCTTCGGTGTCGGAGTCGAGCGGGTGTTCCCTGTACACGCTCCCATCATCCAGAAGATCGATGTCGTACGCCGGGGCAAGGTTCGGCGCGGGAAGCTCTACTACCAGAGAGACAGGGTCGGCAAGGCTGCCCGTATCAAAGAACGCCGATAGCCGTTGTCGTCACCGGCCACGACCAGGGTGAAGAAAGCCAGGAAGCATACCCCGTTCTGGGTAGAGCTTCCGTTCCTGGTCGTCATCGCGCTCGTCATCGCGGTACTCATCAAGACGTTCCTGGTCCAGACATTCTTCATCCCGTCGGGGTCGATGGAGAAGACCCTCCTGATCGGCGACCGCGTCATGGTCAACAAGCTCGCATATGTGTCGAAAGGCCCCACTCGCGGTGACATCGTCGTATTCCTCCCCCCTTGGGGTGATACGCAGGAAGACGAGTCCCTCCTCAAGAAAGCGGTGCGGACAGTGGGCGAGGCCCTGGGAGTTCAGTCGCCGAACATAGAGGACCTCATCAAGCGCGTGATCGCAACCGGCGGCGAGACGCTCGAGGTTCGTAACAACCAGGTCCTGATCGACGGAACGCCGATCGACGAGCCGTACATCTATCCGGGCAGCGTGATGCCCGACTTCGGTCCTGTGACCATTCCGGCCGGCCACGTGTTTGTCATGGGCGACAACCGGGATAACAGCAAGGACAGCCGTGTGTTCGGTCCCATACCGGCCGATTCGATCGTTGGCAGGGCGTTCGTGCGCATTTGGCCGCTCAAGCGATTCGGTGGCCTCTGAAGCCTCCCGTCCGGCCTAGGCTTTCGCCATGGCCTGGCGGCGCAAGCTCCCGCTGTGGGCGGAGATCCCTCTGCTCGTTGTCATCGCGCTCGTCCTCACGGTACTGATCAAGTCTTTCCTGATTCAGACGTTCCGTATTCCGTCAAGGTCGATGGAGGACACACTCCTCATCGGCGACCGGGTGATTGTGAACGAACTCGCCTACACACGGAAGGGCCCGGAACCGGGCGACATCGTTGTCTTCGAGCCACCATGGAGCACAGCAGCGGCGTCCACATCGCTCGGAGGCGTCGTCGAGCAGCACCTCCTCGAGGCGCTCGGCATCCAGTCGCCCGAAGACGAGAATCTGATCAAGCGGGTGGTTGCGGTCGGTGGACAGACGATCGGGATCCACGACAACAGGGTGTGGGTCGATGGGGTGCCGGTCGACGAGTCGTATCTCTACCCCGGAACGAGCATGCCGCCGCTTGGTCCTGTCGAAGTACCCGAAGGCTACATCTTTGTGATGGGGGATCATCGCGACGACAGCACGGATAGCAGGGTCTTCGGGCCGATTCCCGCAGACTCGATCGTGGGGAAGGCCTTCCTACGCTACTGGCCGTTCAACCGATTCGGCGGATTCGTCGGTGGTTCGTGATAGAAACCGATGCCAGGCGACCCGTACGTTGGTACTATCCCCACACCTGAGAGGGATGGAATGCACGAAGAAGACCTTGAGCGGTACGAATCAGAGATCGAACTGAAGATCTACAAGGAGTACCGCGACGTGCTCCCGATGTTCAAGTTCGTCGTGGAGACCGAGCGTCGCTTCTATCTCGCCAACGGCGTCGATGTACGCACACGTCACGACAACGGCTCGACCTATTTCGAAATCGAGATAGAGGATGCGTGGGTATGGGACATGTACCGACCGGCGAGGTTCCTGCAACGAGTGCGCGTGCTGACCTTCCGGGACGTGAATATCGAAGAACTGGAGCCGGGTATCCGGCTCTGACCAGACGGGAGATCGGCGAGCTCGGGGAGTCGATCGCCGCCTCGTTCCTCATTCGCAACGGGCTGAAGGTTGTCGCGCGCAATGTGAGGGTCGGGAGAGGCGAGATCGACATCCTCGCCGAGGATCGCAAGGTGCGTGTAGCCGTAGAGGTCAAGTCCCTGGTCGTCGATCCCGCCGAGCCGAGAGATCCGGTCGACGCGTTCGACGACGCCAAAGCGTCACAAGTGTGGTCACTCGCCCGACACGTGGGGGCTCGACGCGTGGATGTGGTCGGGGTCGGTTTTGGGATGGACGGTGTGCGGATTCGGTGGCTGTCGAACGTGTGAGGAAGCCCTCAGGCTCCGCGTCGCGACTCTCTGAACCAGCAGCCCCGATGCCAGTGCCGTCGAAGGTTCGGAGCGAGGTCCGGGACGACTACCACGTGGAACTCGCCAGCTTCGACCGGGCCTTCGCAACCGGGGCAAACGTACCGTTTTCGTGCCGCGTACGGCTGCACAGGCGCGACGGTGATGTGTGAGTGGTCAGTCTGCATGTCCGGGGGCTCGAGGGATTTCGGCGAACGCTCTGTGTCGGGCGTCCAGAATCTCTCGAGCGATCTGGTCGATGCTATCGATCAGCCACAGGTGGGCTGCCCTGCCCTCCCGATAGTCGGCTTCGGCCATACCCTGGATTCGTCCCTGCGACTGGAGCTGGCGGACCTGCCTGAAGTTGTTCACCGGGGTGGTCGTGTACACCCCGAGTGTCTTGCCTCCCCGTTCATTCAGGATCGAGAACACCGGCACGTCACTTGGGCCGTCTGCGATATAGATCATGTTCTTGATGGGGACACGGCGCTGTTCCTCGGACATGAGTGCATTCACATCGATGGAGGGCGTCTTGTTGACACCCTTGTTGATCTCGAACACCGCCCGTGTCTTCGACGTGTTGTCGATTGTGTAGCCGAGGTGCGATATCGGAGCTCCCGACTCGCCGATCGCGAGGGTGTCTTGATAGCCGGGTGGTGCCGGGCGCTCGATGAAGTCGTTGGCCCAGATGTAGTCGACGAACGGTGCCACGGAGCTCCCTTGGATCATCGGGAGGATGCCTGTCGACACCACGTAGTGCTCGACGGTGATCTCCTCGTGGACGAACTCAGGGATCTGGGTGACGTAGTGCTTTGATGCCTCGAGGAAGTCGGGGATGCCCGGAGACATCTCGATCTTCTTGCCGAGCTCGAACAGCCTCTCACGGGTCAGTCCGGCGAAGCGGTCCTGGTCGACGTACGTGAGCAGGTGCGTGAGGTACGCGGTGTCACGGGCGACTCGTATCCCTTGGGCCTTGTAGAAGTCGACGAGTCCATCCACCTCCGTCCAGAACGACTTGGGATCCACGCCGTACTCCTCGAACAGAGGATCCTGCTGGTTGCCTGGAATGAGCGTTCGGTCGAAGTCCCAGATGAGGGCTATGACGGTTTGTGTGTAGAGCGGTATGGGCATCGTCTCATGGAGTTTCGGGTCGACCGAAGTGTACGCCACCTTCGTCGAGCCACCATCCCTGGAGCAGTACGTCGATTCCCCTCAGACCACGATGCGCTTCCCCGAGACGGTCGAGAGGAACCAGGACGTAGACGAGCCAACCGTCTGCAGAGAGGCGCCTGAAGATCGGGCGGTGGGATGCAGGATCGGAATGGGAAGCGAGAACCCAGTCCAGGCAGCACTCATCGCTCACGACCACCGATGCCTGATCGTCGCCCGTCTGATCGAGCGCGAGACGACTCCATGCGACCGGGTGTGCGGACAGGCCCGCAGCGCGGTAGCGTTCGACGCACGCATCGACGATCCCTTCCGTTTCCAGCAGTGTCGTTTCGTACGCGAGCACTTTGCCTCCTCAAGTTACACCAGTGTAGTTCAAGGACCAGGCATTCGGTGTTTGTCTCGTTCCATTCTCCAGGCATGGTTTCGGTTCTCCGATGCTCTCGGGCATGAGGATCTGCAAACATCGGTTTGCGGAACAAGGGATCGGCGCTCGGTTGGTTCGTAGGGTTGTATCAACTGCTCTGAGGTCCGGATTGCCGAGCAATCTCGTGTCGACATGAACCCGTGGAGCAGGATCGAGGAATTTCCGGCACCTGTCGCGTAGGACCTGTCACACCCGACCCATAGGGTCGGGGCATGTTCGCAACCGTCACATCTGTCGCACTCGTCGGCGTCGAACCCCGGCCTGTGCGAGTCGAAGCCCACGTCGGCGCTCCGAAGGAGCACTTTGCGATCGTCGGATTGCCTGATACTGCCGTTCGCGAGGCGAAGGACCGGGTTCGCTCGGCGATTCTGCAATCCGGGTTCCCGTTTCCGAATCGGCGCGTGACAGTGAACCTCGCGCCCGCCGACATCCCCAAGGCCGGATCCGCCTACGATCTTCCGATCGCACTCGGCGTGTTGGCCGCAGCGGGAAGTGTTCCTCCGTCGGTCGGTGGTGTCGTTGCGCTCGGAGAGCTGGCGCTCGACGGATCGGTGCGCACGGCGCGGGGGGCGTTGGCTGCCGGCGTGGTGGCTCGCGACGCAGGGCTTCCCTGTGTCCTGCCGGCAACATCCGCCGGCGAGGCCGCACGAGTCCCTGGCGCAGAAGTGCGCGCCGTGAGATCCCTATCCGAAGCGGTGGTGGTCGCGCAGGGAGCCGCTCCGGGGATATCTGTGGAACGACACGAAGACCCTCACGTGGTGAACGGAACGGACCTTGCCGAGGTGCGTGGCCAAGCTGCCGGTCGTCGCGCCCTCGAGATCGCGGCGGCCGGCCGTCACCCGCTGCTCCTGTGGGGTCCGCCCGGTGCGGGCAAGACGATGCTCGCGGTTCGAATGGCGGGGATACTGCCGCCGCTACGCGAGGAGGAGCGACTCGAAGTGGCGCAGGTGTGGGATGTGGCCGGAAGGACGGGCGAGATGCAGATGCCACCGTTTCGAGCACCTCACCATTCGGCGACGATGCCGGCGATCGTTGGTGGAGGCAGCGGAATGCCTGTTCCGGGCGAGGTGTCACTGGCCCATCACGGCGTGCTGTTCCTGGATGAACTGGGCGAGTTCCCCGTGAACATCCTCAACGCGCTTCGCCAGCCGCTGGAGTCGGGTTGGGTGGTCGTGTCACGCAAGGGGGTGTCGGTCCGGTTTCCGAGCGACTTCCAGCTGGTTGCGGCAACGAATCCGTGTCCCTGCGGCTACGCGGGAGACCGCGTGAAGGCATGCACCTGTTCGACCGGTTCTGTGCAGAGGTATCGGCGGCGCCTGTCAGGTCCGCTTCTGGACCGGTTCGACCTTCGGGTGACGATCCCGCGCACTCAGCGCTCCGACTTGGTAGGACCGGTTGGTGAGTCGACTAGAACCGTGGCGGAACGAGTCGCCGTGGCGCGAGAGCGGCAGGTGGAGAGGGGAGAGGTCAACGGGCGCCTTGGGAGGAGCGGTCTGGATGCGCTGGAGTGGACCGACGCGGCGAGTCGACTTCTGCACGCGGCGATCGAACGGCTGGGGTTGACCGGTCGCGGATTCGATCGGGTTCGGCGGGTCGCCAGGACCATTGGGGATCTGGATGGTGCTGGTGCCGTCGATGAGCCCCACGTCGCAGAGGCTCTCTCGTTTAGGGGTGAGTGGTGAACGCCAGACTTCAGCTCGCGTTCGTCGGGATGCATCCGGATCGTCGAATGGATCTCGTCGAACGATACGGATCGGCTGGTCGTGTCCTGAAGCACATTCGATCAGGTCGCGTCGAGGTTCCCGAGCGTGCCAGGCTGGCCGGAGAGATCTCCGCAAGCGAGCGCAGGTCCGAATTGCGCGCGATGGGCGTCTCAACCGTGTTTCGCGAGGACCTTCCCCATCACCTGGCGGACTTGCCCGACGCTCCAGACGTCCTGTTCGTGCGGGGTGAGATTCCCATCGATGGATGCGTCGCCGTCGTCGGGTCGAGGAGGGCGACCGCCTATGGCCTGTCGCTGGCCCGCCGCTATGGAATCGCGCTCGCCGATGCCGGATGGCCCGTCGTGTCCGGTCTTGCGAGAGGCATCGACATTGCAGCCCACGAAGGTGTCGTGGATGCAGGTGGCAGGGGTGTGGCGGTGCTCGGATCCGGACCGGACGTCTGGTATCCGCGAGAGCACCGAAGGGTCGGGATGGCACTGGTCGAGTCCGGAGGCGCCGTCGTCACCGAATACCCGCCCGGAACGCCGCCAAACGGGTGGCGATTCCCACCCAGGAACAGGATCATTTCGGGACTGGCGCGTGTGGTCGTGGTTGTCGAGGCGGCTCCGAAAGGGGGCGCGCTCATCACCGCGCGAAAAGCGCTGGTTCAGGGGCGGGATGTGTTTGCGGTTCCTGGAGACGTCGATCGGACGACTTCGGAAGGCTGCAACCGGCTGATCAGGGATGGAGCACTCCCTGTTTTCGATCCCTCCGACCTGGTCGAAGCCGTGTCGGTTCTCCTCGGGCCGCCCGCCGTACGTGACGGTGGCGACGATCCTCGTGGGTTGGAGCTGTTCGGCAAGTCGATCGAGGAACTGGCTCTTGATCGTCCCGTAGCGGAGGTCTTGGCCGAGGTTGCACGCCTCGAGGCACAGGGATTGATTCGAAGAGAGGGGGATCGCATCGTCCCAGGTCGTTGACGGGCGCGATCGGGGCCGCAACCATTGACGGTATGACGGCGATACCAGCATTGCCGGGCTGGGCGATCGAGACGGTCGAGGACTACCTGCTGCGAATGGAGTCGCAGCGGAACCTGTCGCCCCATACGATCGCCGCCTACCGGCGTGATCTCTCGCAATTCATGGCGTTCTGTGATCGGGCGGGTATCCGTTCCGTGAGGGACATCGATCGGATGAAGGTGCGTCGATTCCTGGCCTATCTGGACACCCGAGGCTATGCGAGGCGATCCGTGGCGCGCAAGGCATCGGCAGTCCGAGCGTTCTTCACCGATCAGATTCGCCGCGGAGTACTCGAGGTGAATCCGTCGGAACGGTTGGGCTCCCCGAAACGCCCGCGGACGCTGCCCCACAGCATGCCGGCTCGAACCGTCAGGACCGTGCTTGACGGCCTCTCGGGTGACGATCCCGTGACACTCAGAGATCGGGCACTCCTCGAACTGCTCTATGCGACCGGACTGCGCGTGGCGGAAGCAGCGAGTTTGACGGTGGGCGACGTCACAGACGTTGAGTTCATCAGCGTCGTCGGAAAGGGCTCCAAGGAACGGGTGGTCCCGCTCGGAGTCCCGGCGAGGAAAGCGCTGGCGAGGTATCTGGGATCAGGCGGACGGCCCGAACTCTCGCCCGAAACGAACCTACTCTGGGTGGGGGTTCGTGGCGGTCCGCTTGGAGTTCGAGGGATTCGCAGGGTGGTGGCGACGCGAGCCGGAACGTTTCCGCACGCCTTCCGACACTCGTTCGCAACACACCTCTTGGAGGGTGGCGCCGACCTTCGTGCTGTTCAGGAACTGCTGGGGCACGTTGAACTCGGAACCACCCAGACGTACACTGCAGTCACCCGCGAGCATCTCAAGGCAACGTATGACCGAAGTCACCCGCGGGCCTGAT
>CAZBXV010000014.1:25251-45791 GCA_964496205.1 uncultured Acidimicrobiia bacterium | reverse complement strand
CAGTCGACATCGTCACTCGTCGGTTCGAGGATCAGCCTGAGTTCGACGACATGGGCCAGTATCTGCGGGTTTGGAGGATCCCGTTCGGTGGATCCGAGTTCATCCGTAAGGAGGACATGCACGACCACATCGACGAGTTCGTCCGTGTGTTCCTCGACACGGTTCGCGAGCGCGGCCTGACGTATGAGTACATCGACTCTCACTACTGGGATGCCGGTTTTGCCGGTCAGGGAATCGCCGAGGAACTCGACGTGACCCACATCCACACGCCACACTCCCTCGGCTCTTGGAAACGTCGCGGCATGAAGGGCGACACCCAGAAGGTCGAATCGGACTATCGATTCGAAGAGCGTGTACGCAAGGAGTTTCTCGTCTATCGACGGTGCGACCATGTGATCGCGACCACGAACCAGCAGGTCGAGATTCTGACCGAGGACTACGACGTGCCGCCCAATCATGTGGCCATGATCCCCCCAGGGATCGACGAGTCTCGGTACACGCCGATCACTCAGGCTGAGATCGCCGTCGCTCGCCGCCGTCTCAAGTTCCGCAAACACGACGTATACACGGTGGGCCGGGCCGCTGCCAACAAGGGGTACGACCTGCTCATCAAAGCACTGCCCGAGCTGCAGGAACTCGTACCTGATGCCCGACTCGAACTGGCGATCGGTGCCAACTCTGGGGAAGATGCGAAGCGGGTCGAGAAGTGGAAGACACTCGCCTCCAAGATGGGCGTCGCCGATCAGGTCAGGTGGCTCGGCCACATCGAAGATCAGAAGATGGCGGAGTACTACCGGATTGCCCCGGTGTTCGCGCTTCCTTCACGGTACGAACCGTTCGGGATGACAGCTGTCGAGGCGATGGCCTGTGGGACACCGTGTGTGGTGACCGTCCATGGTGGTCTCGAGGAGATGTTCGACTTCGGTTCACATGCGCTGTTCGCGGACCCAAAGCGTCCGAGGGAGTTCGCCGCCATGCTGTCGATGCCGCTGCGCTATCCGCAGCTTCGGGAGCGTCTCTCAATAGCGGGGGCCAGGTTTGCCCGCCGCATGTTTGGCTGGCGGGGCATCGCTCGGCGTACGTTGACGACGTTTGAGATGGCAAGAAGCTTGCACGAGAGGGACCGGATCTAGTTCCTCGTCACGGCCCATGCGTCTTCGGGCCGCACCTCCGCGATGGCTTCCCGTGCCGTCTGAGCGTCGGCGGTCTCGAAGATCGTTCGTTTCTCGGGTTCGCTGTAGATGAGATCGCCGCAGATCTCGAACCCACCCATCAGTCCCTTGATCTTGGCATGGGACAGGCGCCGGTCCCGTGCGAAGACGTGGATCGTCGGGTGTCTCGCGTCACCGGCAACGAGCACGTTGACACGCCTGTGCTCGGGATCTGGGCCGACCCACGTCTCGACCGCTTTCAGCGCGTCGCGTGTCCCGGCCCCATCGACCTGGATACGTCGGACCGCCGCGGGATACCGGTCTTCGTTTCCTTCTGGGAGGTCTTCGATGGGGAGACGCTCCGTGGTGACCTGATAGTGAAGGTGCCATGGGATCGTCGCACCCGCCTGGGCTCCGTTGTACAGCACCCGATACTCGCCGCCTGCCAGTCGATACAGATCGACCATCGCGTCGAGTACGTGCGGGGTGAAATCCTGATCGATGTGCTCGGCTGCCATCACGGTGAAGTGGTTTTCCTCGATCCAGGCGAAGTTGGCTCCGATCACATAGTCTCGCCCGGCAAGACGAACCGGGATCAGTCGCTCCTTGGGGTTGCACTCGGTGATGTTCTGGCGGCATAGGAAGCAGTGCCTGCCCGACGGATCCCGCGGATCGCGAAACAGGATTTCATCACGGCGACTGGGATTCAGGATGCCCCGCCGTTCGAGTTCGCTGGTATCCGATCGGATTTCTCGGTGTGGCATCCAGCGGAGTCGGTAGGCGACGCCGACATGCTGATCCGGAAGGGCTCGTTCCTCGATGCCTTCCGGATCGGACAGAAGAAACCCTTCCTGCCCCTGAAGCTGCCAGGTCTCTGTCAGGTGATCGGCGAAACTCGTCACGGTGCCGATGAAGGAGATGGGGCTACCCCCAGGTCACCGAGGAGATCTCGAGAGCGCTGCTCCCACGTGAAATAGGGGACGGTTATGTTCAATGCCCTTTTCCCCATGTCGGCTCGGAGCTGTTCGTCGACAAGGAGCATGTCGAGTGCGTAGGCGAACCCTTCGACATCGTCGGCGGGGACGACGATTGCGCCGTCGCCCTGAAGCAGCACACGCTTCGGGTCTGTGAGTCCGTCGAAACGAACGTGGTCGGGTCGACCTCCCAGGAGGTGTTCGGTTGCGAACGGAACCAAGTCGGAAGAGACCACCGGCTTGCCGGTGGCGGCTGCCTCTTGCGCGCTCATCCCGAAACCTTCCATGACCGACGGGGTGCAGTAGACCGCAGACGCTGCGTAGAGGCAAGGAAGCTGCTCCCAGACCGACCCGAGAACGGCGACGTCGTCTTCGAGGTGCAGGTCGCGGATGAGTCCGATCGATTCGTCATACGCGGCACCTGCACGCGGATCGAGGGCGACGGCGAGGAATACCCCTCGCAACCGCTTCTGGACACGTGCGAACGCCTTGATGAGCACGTCCTTGCGCTTGGTGTGGTCGGTGCGGCTGATCTCGGTGACGATCAAGCGAGTTCGCAGCTCTGCGGCGGTCCGGTTCGAGTTCGCGGCGAGAAACTCGAAGATGTGGTCGCACTCCGTTCCCAGGCGAGGTCGGTACCGTTCGACGTCGACGCATGGCGGCAGGAAATACTTCGATGCGTATCCGTAATCGTTGATGAAGGTCTCGCGGATAGCCGTGGAGGTGGCGACGGCCCCGTCGAGTTCGGGAAGCAGGGCTTTCTCATGTTCGATGCGCTCGTCGATACGCAGGCCCGGCCAGGTGGACGGGTCCATGTTGCGTTTCTTGAGGGCGCCGAGTGAGTGGGGCACCCAAACGTGCGGTACACGTGTTTCAGTCAAGGCGTTGAGACCGGCGCCGAGGACACCTGCGTCCCAGTAGTGCGAGATGATCAACTGGTACGTGTCCCCGTCGGAGGTCAGTTTGGATGCGAGATCGGCCACCAAGGCGGGAATGTGCTCTGCCATGTCCTCTTTTCGGACGAATTCGGGGTCACCATCCTCCAGATAGAGGATCCGAGCATGGCCCGACGGGTGGTATCGGGTTCCCACTTGTGGTTCTCCGGTGGACGGGTTCGGATAGCCACCCCGGTTGGCGATCGTCACTCGGTAGCCCTGGGCGATGAGGGCTTCGGTGAACTGGTTCACGTACACGTTCTGACCGCCCGTGTCAGGAAGACCCGGGATCACGTTCCACTCGTGGACACCATGGTTGGTGATCATGAGTATGTGTGTGCGGTCCGGTTCGCGAAAAGCGCCGGTCACTACCTCTCCTTGGACGCTGAAGTCCTTATCGGCCATCTCTGCCCTTATCTTGTGGAGAAAGCCAGCCGTAGTGCTCCAAACCTTCGCGGATCCCTGCCGCGTACGGAGCGTCGGCGTGATAGATCTGCGGCTCTCGGACAGCGGCAAGCTCGTCTGATGCGTTGCCCACCGCGATGCAATGGAATCCGAGGTCCGCTCGCATCATGTCGAGATCGTTGCCTGTGTCACCTGCGACGATCACTTCGTCCATGTCGAGTTGACCGGCCACGTACCGGACTGCACCGCCCTTGCCGGAACGGTGGGGGAGTAGGTCGAGGAATTTGCCGGCCGAGTAGACCACCTTGGCTCGAAGCCCCAACTCGTTCAGGCGCTGCCGGATGTGTGTGAGGCCCTGTTCAGGGTTCTCTTCGAGGAAGTAGGACGCTTTGAAGGGCGACTGCCACTCGGCATCCTGGATCTGTGTGCCCGGAACCTCATGCAGAATGGCCTCGACCGCTTCCTTATCCCACGCGTCCGAGATGTAGTCACTCCAGCCCGGATCCTGCCGGTATTCGTCGCCATCCAGGAACCAGACCTCCGTGCCGACCATGCACACACAGGCGATTGCGCGGCGGTCTTCGTGGTGGTTGGTGTAGAACGCTTTGATTGCGGGAATATGGCGTCCGGTCGAAAACGTCAGGGTGATGTCCGCCGCGTCGAGGTCTGTCCAGAGACCGTGCATCGCCTCGTCATCACCGATGAACGTCCCGTCCATGTCGGTTGCCACCATCCGCTGCATCACACACTCTCTTTGGTCCTGACGGGTCACCCTAGAGCGGGGCGCCGGAAAAGCACAGACAATGCGATGGTGGTTGCCGTGGCCACCGTGTGGCATCTGGGAGTGACGCCACCCTCAAGTGGCAGGTATTTCCTGCCGTTGCAGTTCGTTGTGGGACTGAAGTACCTCACACTGGGAAGTCCGGATTCGTGCGTTCGTTGCCGAATGGAGTTGCCGTCAGGAGCTGCCGCGCGGTGGGACCGGGAACTGAAGGCGATCTTCTGTCTGGGTTGCGAACGGCGGCTCCGGGATCCGTTCGCGATCGATGACCTCACTCATAGCCAGGCGGGTGCTTCGGCGGCGCTGGAGTATGAGCGTCGATCGGGGCGTTCGGGCCGTGACCTGGGTCATGTCACCGCGTGGCTGAAGGGGGCGGCCGGCGAGCGTGAGTTGGGGAAGCTCCTGGACACGTTCGACGGCGTGTGGGTGTTGCACGACCGGCGGATTCCCGGATCAAAGGCCAACATCGATCACTTGGTTGTTGCCTCCACGGGCGTCTGGGTGGTCGACGCCAAGAAGTACAAGGGGAGGATCGAGATTCGGCACAGGGGTCCGCTGGGGATCGGCGGTGGTCGCCTGTACGTGGGCGGTCGATCTAGGGATGGCCTGATCGAAGGTGTTCGGCGACAGGTCAGGGAGGTTCGCTCGATTGTGAATGGCATCTCGGTTGTCGGGGCCCTCTGTTTCGTCCACGGGGAGTGGGGACCTGCGCGGATGGCCGGATGGGTCGGGAAGGTCGCGGTGCATCATCCCAGCTCCCTCCGCAGAGCCCTCGAGCGGCGCGGGTTGTTGGGACACCTGCAGCGGTCCGAAATCGCTCAGAAACTCGACGCCGTCTTCAAACCGGCGGTGAGAGCACCGACCAGGGAGTGAGGCTGGAACCCCGGCCCGCTTCGAGCTGCACTACGCTCCACTCCATGCGGCTGATCACGTGGAACGTCAACTCGTTGCGTGCCCGTCTCCCCAGGGTGCTCGCCCTTCTCGAACGAGAACAACCCGACTATCTGCTTCTCCAAGAGACCAAGCTGCTCGACCACGACTTCCCGTTTCTCGAGATCCGAGCCGCCGGCTACAACGCCGTCACCTACGGGCAGGCACCCTTCAACGGTGTAGCGATCCTGTCCCGGACCGACCCGGACGGTGTCACCACAGGCTTTCCCGCTGATCCGATTCCCGACGAGGCGCGGGTGATCGCCGCAACCTTCGGTGATCTGACTGTCGTCAGCGCCTACGTTGTCAATGGCCGCGACCTCACCGACCCCATGTACGAGATCAAGCTCCAGTGGCTCGACGCCCTCCGGTCATGGATCGACGATTCGTTCGACCCGGCCGGCAAGCTCGTTATCGCGGGTGATTTCAACATCACCCCTGACGATCGGGACCTCTACGACCCTGTTCTCGCCGGCGGCGTTCACCACTCCGAGCCCGAACGAGGCCGGCTCGCCGGCATGCTCGAGTGGGGACTCGTCGACCTGTTCAGGATCCATGACGACCAGCCGGGCACGTACACGTGGTGGGACTACCGAGGGGGAGCGCTCCATCGCAAGCTCGGCCTCCGTATCGACCTCATCCTCGGCACCCGGCTCCTCGCCGAACGGTGCACCGAGGTGCGGGTCGACCGCGATGAACGCAAGCCGTCGAGCGGTGAGGGCAAACCGAGCGATCACGCACCTGTGATCGCCGAGTTCACTTGAGGTCGATCACCAGGGCCCCGTAGCCGGGGATGCTGTCCGCCGGCACGTAGGCGTCGAACCCGCCATCGACGATCTCGGGTGGGGTCACCTCTGAGCCGATCATCGGCACGGCGTCGACGGCCCCGGACAGCGGTCCCGATGTCAACGCAAGTGAGTAGTCGATGATCGGGTCCTTCGACAGGTTCAACACGACCAGCACATGGTCGGAGCCGTTGGACCGCAGATACGAGATCAGGTGCGTCGATCCAGTATCCACGATGAACGTGTCGCCGTGGTCGAGCGCCGGTGACGCCTTCCGCATTGCGATCAGTGTTCGGTAGGTGCTCAGCATCGAATCGGGGTCGTTGGTCTCGGCGGCCACGTTGAATGTGTCGTAGCCGGTCCACGGCAGCTCCCATGGCGTACCCGTCGTGAACCCGGCCCGTCCCTTCTCGGACGTCCACGGCATCGGCGCTCGAATCTGCGGATCCGGTTTTGTGCCGCGCACACCGATCTCCTCCCCGTAGTAGATGAAGGGGATGCCGGGTCCGGTCAGTAGCCAGATCCCCGACAGCTTCCCGAGGTCGACGTTCGCGGCGAGCTGGCTCATCAGCCTGCTCTCATCGTGGTTCGTGAGAAACGTCCCGTACTGATCGTTCGGATAGTCTTCGATCGTCGTCGACAGGGCCTCCTGCAGCGGCTGAGTCTCGCTGTCTTTCGCTGCCTGAAGCCACGAGTCGGACAGACCGAAGTCGAACGTCGCATCCACCGACTTGGGAACGTAGGAGGATGACACGTCGATGGAGTTCCACACCTCGCCGATCACGAATGAATCGGGAGCGACCTCGTGGACGTGGTTGTCGAACGCCGTCAACCACTCGTGTGTTTCCGGCGTGTCCTCCATCACCGGCCCGTCCTCGATGAGATGCTGAGCGGCATCCAGACGGAACCCGTCGACACCGACGTCGGTCAGCCAGAAGTCGGCGATGTCGTCGATTGCGGCCGTCACGTCCGGGTTCTGAAGGTTCAGGTCGGGCATGTTGGATGCGAACAGGGCGAAGTAGTAGTGGTCGCCGGTCTGATACCAGACCTTCTCGCCCCACGGGCCTCGGTCGCCAGGATCGGTGTCGGACCAGATGTACCAGTCGGCGTACTCGGAGTCCCCTGCCTGCGACTTCTGGAACCAAGGGTTGTACTGGGACGTGTGGTTGATCGGGAAATCGATGATCACGGAGATCCCCCGCTTGTGCGCTTCCTCGATGAGGGTTCGCATGTCGTCCATCGTCCCGTAGTCAGGGTTGATCGACTCGTAGTCGATCACGTCGTAGCCATGATACGAGGGCGACTCGAAGATCGGCATGAGCCAGATGCCGGTGACGCCGAGATCGTCGGTGGTGGTCGGGTCGCCATCGTTGAGATAGTCGAGTTTCGAGGTGATGCCGTTGAGGTCGCCGATTCCGTCACCGTTCGAGTCCATGAACGATCGGACGAAGATCTCGTAGAACACCTTGCTGTTCCAGTCGCCTCGAGCCGGAAACGTCGTCGTAGTCGTCGGCGGGATCGTTGTTGTCGTGGTCGTGCCGGTCGTTGTCGTCGTAGCGATCGTGGTCGAAGGAGTGGTTGTCGGTCCAGCGGAGGTGGATGTGGTCGAGGAGCTACAGCCCGCAACGACGACGACCAGTAGAACGGCGAGGGTGCGACGCATCACGGCAGCAGGGTACCGTCAGCTCTCGGGCAGGACGGAAGCAAGAGGCTCGGTGAGTGGAACCATGTCGTACGGCAGGAAGATCCGCACGATGCCGGCGGCCCCGGGCGCAACGGCGTACTGGTCGTACAGGGCCACGAGGCCCTGGTCGGTTACGAAGAAGTGGGTGATGGCCAGGAGACCTTCGGCTCCTCCGACATTATCGAGGAGGTCCTGCGGTGTCGCCCAGTAGCTGTCCGGGATGAGGTCGGCGATCGTCGAGGCGAGACCGGACGGATCTTCAACGATCGTGGAGATGTCTACTGGTGCTCCGTCTACGAACGTCATGGTCGACACCACACTCGACGGGTGCGCTGCCCCCGACCAGTAGGTGCTGACAAGCATCGCAACGCTGACGACACGATGGTTGAGAAGACCGAGTTCGTACGAGATGTGGAGAACGTTTGGTCCGGCGATCTCATCGATACCGGCCTGACCGGCCTGTACGAGGAACTGGTCAACCAGTCGTCCGATGGTGTCGGCGATCGCCTCGTTGATGGCTGCCGCGTGGTCGACGTTGGTCACGACGGGGGTAACGACGGTCAGGCGATAGAGGGAAGACTCACTGGAGCGGGTCTGCGGGGTGACAACCGGGGCGGGCCCTTCGGTCGTCGTTGTGGCTGTTGTTGTCGTGACCGTGGCGGTCGTCGTGGTTGGAGCGACGGTGGTTGCCGGTATCGAGGTCGTGGTTGTGGTCGGCGCTGTTGTAGCGGTCGTGGTGACCGTGGTGACGGAACAGCCAACGGTCAGCAACATGGTGGTCAGTAGGAGACGGCGCACGGTTGGAGTGTACGCCAGGGTGTAGGTTTGAAGGTGATCGCGACCATACGAAGGGAGCTCCGATGGACGTGTTGACCGGTGAGGACTTCGGAGCGCTGGTCGGGGTGAAGGCGTTTCCGGTGGTTTCCATCTATCTCCCTACCCATCGAGCCGGGAGCGAAATCCGACAGGATCCGATTCGACTGAGGAATCTCGTTTCCGAGGCTCGCCGGTTGCTTGTGGACACCGGGCTTCGGGGTACTGCCGCCGATGAGCTGCTGAAGCCTGTCAGGGACCTCGTCGAGGAGTCCATCTTCTGGAGATATCAAGAAGATGGGTTGGCCTTGTTCTGTTGTGACACGGGTCTACGCAGTTTTCGTCTGCCTGTGTCCTTCACCGAGCATGTGCATGTCGGCGACTCCTTCCACGTGAGGCCGCTGCTCGCAGTGATGAGCAGGGGGGAGCGCTTCTCGGTTCTGTGTTTGAGCCTGCGGCGGGTGCGACTGCTGTGGGGCACCAGGTTTCGAGTGGGGGAGGAGGATCTCGGAGATCTGCCGGTGAGTCTGACGGAGACACTGTGGTTCGAGGACTACGAACGGCAGCTTCAGCTTCACCAGTCGGGGATTCGTGGACGGGGCCAGACAACCACCATCTTTCATGGCCACGGCACCGGGGGAGAGACGGCGGGCAAGCGATTGGAACGGTTCTTTCGGGCGATCGACTCGGGCATCGGCGACCGCATCGAACCCGGGGTCCCGCTGATTCTCGCGGGCGTTGATCATCTGATTCCCGTCTACCGGAAGGTCAGCCGACACGAGCCGCTGCTTGGAGGTGAGATCACCGGCAACCCCGAGGACCTCACCGACGGCGAAATCCACGAGCGCGCATGGGACATCGCCCGGCCGTTCTTCGACAAGGAGCGGGAGGCGGCCGCATCGATGCTGACGAATGGCACCTCGGCGGTCGAGTTGACGATCGATGGAGTGCTTCCCGCCGCAGCGGCAGGTCGGGTATCGACGCTGTTCATCGACGTGGCAGCGGCCGAGTGGGGGACGTTCGAGAACACGAAAGTGGAGCGGCACTCCTCGCACCAGACTGGGGATCGGGAGCTGCTCGACCTCGCGGTTGCCGAAACGTGGCGTCATGGAGGTGCTGTCTACGCGGGGATTCCCGAAGGGATCCCTGAGGTCTCGAGCGCTGCCGCGGTGCTCAGGTATTGACACCCAACCGGTTCTTGCGTGAGTTAGGCCGACAGTGTGGACCGTTCTCACGCCAGAACGGGTTCAGGTCCGGGTGATTTCGATGCGGAGGACGCGATGCCCGCGCATCGACGTCACGCGAAACCGGTACCCACCGGCCGCAACCTCGTCACCAACGACCGGGACTCGTTCCAGGAGCCCGACGACCAAACCGCCGGCCGTTCCCCAATCATCGTCCGGAATGCTGTCACCCAACTCATCACGAAGGTCCTCGATCGGCAGGAGTCCCGCAGCGGACCACGACGAGTCGGACGTATGAACGAGATCTTCCTCAGTGACCGATCCAACCAGCTCTTCGGCAACGTCCTCAATCGTCACGAGACCGGCGGTGCCTCCGTATTCGTCGATCACCACGGCCAGATGTGCCCCGTCCGACTGCATCTCCCGCAGCATTGCCGACACGTGCTTCGATCGTGGAACGACCAGTGGGCTGGTCGCGAGGTGGTCGACGGTCATGGATCGTCGATCGGCCGGGACGGCAGCCAGCGTTCGCAACGATACGACACCCCTGATGTCATCCAACGTCCCTTCGTACACGACCAGTCGGCGATGACCCGCCTCGATCGCCGTGTCCAGAGCAGCCTCGATCGTTGTCGATGCTGTCACACCGACGATGTCGGTTCTCGGAACCATGATGTCGTCGGCTCGCCGGTCCCCGAAGCGAAACGCCCGCTCGATCATCTCCCTGTCGGTCACATCGATGGAGCCTTCCGCCGCCGCGTTCCTTGCCAACCAGCGAAGCTCATGCTCGGTGACGGTTGGAGACGCGGCGATCCCTTTGCCGGGTGCCTGGAGATCGGCGAGCCACACCAGCACCGAGACGATCGGCCGCAGAATTACGGCGAGAACGGCGACGGTCGAAGCGATACGCAGGGCAACCTCGTCGGCGTGGTGGATGGCAAACGTCTTGGGAATCGCCTCCGCGTAGATGAACAGCAGCATCGTGAGGACCACCGACGCGATCGTCACTCCGAACGATCCGAACCAGCGAGCGGCCAACATCCCCGTGACCGTTGCCGACGTGATCTGAGCCAGAAGCGCAAGTAGCAGGATCGTGTTCAAGACGCGTGGCAGATCTGTGATCAGTCTCGCGAGGGTGGCTCCCGGCCGGCCCGCTTCTCGGCGGAGGGTCGATGCACGTGCACGACTGATTCGCAGCAGCGACGTCTCGGACGCGGCCAGCAACATCGCCGCGAAGAACGAGACGACGAGCATCGCGACGAGCAGTGACGTCGACGGCATGCCAAGAGTCTGGCACGTCGGGGTCGTTGTGGCCCAGGCTCGATTCCGTGAACGCGCGCGCTGCTACCTTTGCCGGCGTGAGACGGTCGATCGTGTGGATAGTCGCCGGAGTCTCGATCATTGCGTCGGCCTGCAGTTCAACACGAACCGAGGTGCGAGTGTCTGCGGCGGCATCGCTGACGGACGCGTTCTCTGCCATCGGGACGGCGTTCGAGTCCCAACATCCGGACACGGACGTGGTGTTCAACTTCGCCGGCAGTTCGACGCTTAGGGAGCAGATTCTCGAGGGCGCCCCAGTGGATGTGTTCGCCTCTGCCAACATGGCGAACATGGAAGCGGTTGTGGCGGCAAGTGATGTTTCAGGCGGGCCGGAGGTGTTCGCCGGCAACACCCTCGAGATCGCTGTGCCCCCCGGCAATCCCGCCGGTGTGACCGGCCTCGCAGATTTCGGCCGGCCCGATCTGCTGATCGGGCTGTGCGCCGAGGGAGTGCCCTGTGGGGACTTTGGACGTGAAGCACTCGAGGCCGCTGGTGTGGCACCATCGATCGACACCGACGAGCCAAACGTCCGGGCACTGTTGACCAAGATCGAACTCGGCGAGTTGGACGCCGGCATCGTGTACGCCACCGACATCGCATCTGCCGATGTCGACGGGGTCGAGATACCTGCCGCCGACAACGTGGCTGCTACCTATCCGATCGCTGTCATCGCATCGGCACCCAATCCCGATGGTGCGCGATCGTTCGTCGACTTCGTCGTTTCCGATGCAGGCCGAGAGATCCTGTCCGAGTACGGATTCTCGCCACCATGAACGGGAAGACGAACCGACCCCCGCTGTTCCTCCTGATCCTCGCCCTGCTCGGCGTGATCCTGTTCGCCACGCCTCTCATCGGGCTGCTCGCTCGAACGCCCTGGAGTGATCTTCCCCGACTCCTGTCGAGCTCCGTCGTTGTCGACGCCCTTCGCTTGTCGCTGATTGCCTCGGTCGGAGCGGCGGCCATTTCGCTCCTCATCGGAGTGCCGCTCGCGTGGTTGCTTGCACGGGTCGAATTTCCTGGAAGGGCGATCGTCCGCGGACTCGTGCTCCTACCCCTCGTCCTGCCTCCCGTCGTTGGCGGAGCCGCACTTCTCTTCGCGCTTGGGAGGAGGGGGCTCATTGGCGGTCCAATCGCAGAGGCGACCGGCCTGATTCTCCCGTTCTCCACCTGGGGGGTGATTGTTGCCGTCACGTTCGTATCGATGCCGTTTCTCGTTATCACCGTCGAAGGTGCGCTTCGCAACGTCGATCCCCGATACGAGGGCGCCGCCTCGACACTCGGTGCAAGCAAGTGGAAGGTCCTTCGTACGGTCACCCTGCCGATGGTTCTGCCGTCGATCGGTGCGGGGCTCGTCCTGACCTGGGCACGCGCACTTGGCGAGTTCGGAGCGACGATCACGTTCGCTGGCAACCTCCAAGGCACGACACAGACCCTGCCCCTCGCCGTGTTCGTCGCTCTGGAGAGCGACAGGAACGTGGCGATCGCGCTGAGCCTCGTCATGGTCGTGATCTCGCTCACGATCCTCGTGGTGCTTCGAGAACGGTGGTGGAAGTCGTGGTGAACAACGGTCTCGACGCTCGTATGGGTCTCGAACGCGGCGGATTCAACCTCGATCTCGAGATTTCGATACCGCCCGGCCATACTGCTGCCCTGCTCGGTCCCAACGGCGCCGGGAAGTCCACCGCAGTCTCGGCCATCGCGGGTCTCACTCCCATCGACACGGGACGTATCGTCCTCGGGTCACGGGTGTTGGACGATCCCGCACACGACGTGTTCGTCCCTCCCGAGGCACGACACATCGGTGTCGTGTTCCAGGACTACTTGCTGTTTCCACACATGACCGTCGCGGGCAATGTCGCGTTCGGTGCGCAGAAAGACGACGATGTGACCGAGTGGATCGGCAAGCTCGACCTGGCTGAGGTGGCCCACAACAAAGCGGGCGAATTGTCTGGGGGACAGGCGCAACGAGCTGCGCTCGCTCGGGCGCTCGTCACCAATCCATCGCTCTTGCTGCTCGACGAGCCTCTTGCAGCCCTGGATGTGACCACGAGAACACGCCTGCGGCGCACACTCGCCGAACACCTCCGGATGTTTGACGGTCCCCGCCTGCTGATCACCCACGATCCCACAGAAGCGTTCCTTCTCGCAGACGACATCTACGTGATCGAGGGTGGGACGATCACCCAGCACGGCAGCGCCGACGACATCAGACTGCGGCCTCGTACCTCGTACATCGCCGACCTTGCCGGTTCGAATCTGTTCTCGGGCGCAGCCAAGAACGGGGCGGTCGACATCGGGGGACACATTCTTCATATTGCCGACACGCACGTGGCGGGCCCTGTCCTCGTCACTATCCACCCGCGGGTCGTATCGCTTCACACCCGCCGACCGGAAGGAAGCCCGCGCAACACGTGGGAGACGAGGGTCGCACTCGTCGAGCCTCTCGGAGACAGAACGCGACTGAATGTGGGAGTACCCCTTCCCATGACGGTCGAAATCACCACCGACTCGGCGAGGAACCTTGCCCTCATGCCAGGAACAGCCGTGTGGGTGTCGATCAAGGCAACCGAGCTCGGGGTGCAAGAG
Organism: uncultured Acidimicrobiia bacterium; assembly: GCA_964496205.1. GTDB lineage: Bacteria > Actinomycetota > Acidimicrobiia > Spongiisociales > UBA4744 > CAYLHS01. The sequence goes on along the minus strand of CAZBXV010000014.1, from coordinate 32,243 downwards.
AGCTAGTGGTCCGTCGCCCAAATCACTGCCTGGTCTCTGCGGCTCGCGACGCCCCTGGCGGCGTCCTCGGAACTCGACGCACCGCTGCGGGTGCGTCTTCGCCCTGCGTCCTGGGCAGATGACACCGTGCCCTCGCAGACACCCATTGATTGAACGACACACCACCAGTGATCAGCACTTCGCCGCCGCATCGGCAGCGAAGTGCTGATCGTCGATGGGAGCACGACTTAGAGGGCACAGGGCTCCGAAGGGAAGCTGAACCTACGTCGTTCCTCGAGCCAGCTTCACGAGATCCGCGAGGATCGCGACCGCCGCTCCAGTGATGGCCAGGGCGATGATGGCACGAACGATCCATGTCCAGTCGAACCCCATGGTCGAGAAGTCGAATGGGAAGACGCGCCACATCCTGATCGCGATCGCCAGGCTGATCACCGAGATGACGATCCTGCCGAGTGCCTTGAACCGTGGGGCGTCGTAGGCCAGGTAGATGAGATTGACGACGATGGTCACGATAAGTGACAGCTCGATGAGTCCGATGATTCTGTTGAAGTCGGTGGTGAGGAACGGCAGCAGGTTCCATCCGAGCAGGTTCTCCACGACGAAGAACAAGGCGATGTTGACAATGATCGCTGCGACGTAGCCGCTTCGGCCTATCGGTGTTCCTGACGCCATGGGTTCCCTCCTTGTTGTCACTCTACGTGACGAACGCGGGAGTGGGTAGGGGAATTCAGGCGCTCAGTTCGGCCACGAGATCGCGGACGCGTTTCTCGATCTCATCGCGTACGCGGCGGACGACCTCGATGGGTTTTCCTGCCGGGTCTTCCACCTCCCAGTCGACGTAGCGCTTGCCGGGCAGCACAGGACATGCATCACCACACCCCATCGACACGACGACGTCGACTGCTCCGACAACCTCGTCCGTCCATGGCTTGGGGAACTCGTTGGCGATATCGATGCCGAGCTCGGTCATAGCTTCCACTGCGACGGGGTTGACTTCGGACGCAGGCTCGGATCCTCCTGAGTAGACGGCGATGGATCCTTCGGACACGTGTCGGAGGAGTCCTGCTGCCATCTGTGACCTTCCGGCGTTGTGTATGCAGAGGAAAAGGACGGCGGGGCGTTCATCATCGACGAGATGTTCGGTCTTCGCGAGCGCGCGCAGACGGTCCCGTGCGAACCGCTCCGCGAAGGTGGGGAGCCACGCCGCGACGGTTGCCTGCTCGGTCAACTCGGCGAGCGACTCGGCGACGATTCGTTCGGTGGTCTCGCGGGGAAAGACCAGCTCGAAGTCCGGTGCGATACGGTTCGTGATCTGGCGGGCGGTGTCGGTTGTCATCGGATGTTCTCCAGGGTGTCGATTCGGTCTTGCAGAGAGGCAAGTGCATTGTCAAAGGCCTCGGGTGATCCGTCGATGACCGGATCCGGAGTGGACCAGTGCCACCACGTGTCCTCGGGGTCCAGCTCTTCGTGCGCTCGGTCGCACACGGTGATCACTATCGCCGGTTCGAAGTCGACCGCTTCGATCGATCTCGGTGTTGCTCCGGAGAGATCCAGACCCGCACGGGCCGCCGCAGCCTTGGCGCCCGGATGGACTGCGGATGCCGGGTGCGTGCCTGCGCTGGATGTCGGGCTGCCTGTGGTCTTCGACCATATCGCTGCTGCGATCTGCGATCGCGCCGAGTTGTGAGTGCATACGAACAGCACCGGCCCCGAAGGCAAGGGAGCCGGCGACGTGAGTTCGGCCAGCGCCCTGTGGAGGAGTGTGACGTATCGCCGCCGGGCATCGCCGGACGAAACGAAGCGGCCGATCAGCCCGGCCTGTTCGAGCACGTCGAGGTGATGTGCAAGGAGGTTGGATGGCACAGCGTGCCGCTTCGACAACTCGCTCGGTGACCGATCGGATGTTGAGAGATCATCGATCAGTGAGAGACGAACCGGATCTCCCAGGGCGGCATGTCGCCGCGCTCTCGTTTCGATATCCATACCGACATCGTAAACACTCGACAACTATTGAGTCAATAATATGTGAGTGAGATCATCGGGCAGCCCGGTACGACCCCAGCACGATCAGCTCTTGCAGCGACGCCGGCGGGGGTTGGAGAACTCGTTCCACACCTTCAGGTCCGGGAGCGTGCAGGAGGTCCACGAAGAACCGGTAGGTCCACGCGTCGTTGCTCGGTCTCGACTCGATCCTCGTGAGGTTGGCCCCTCGAAGACCGAGTTCGGTGAGCGCGAGCGCGAGTGCGCCCGGTGTGTGTGACGTCGAGAAAGCGATCGAGGTCTTGTCGGCGTCGGTCTCGATGTCGGTGCTGCCCGGAGCAAGAACCACGAAGCGAGTCGCGTTGTGATCGCGATCCATCACATCGGACATGAGAATCTCGAGCCCATACCTCTCCCGTGAGCGAGGCGGCGCCAATGCCGCCTGAGCCGGATCGTCAGTCTCGGCGACGATCCGCACTGCACCTGCGGTATCCGGCACAGGAACCGGTTCCCACCCGTTCGTTGCGAGTGTGGCCTTTGCTTGAGCCAGCGCCTCCGGATGGGAGAGGACCCGTCGGATCGATGAGGTTGATGTACCCGGACGACCGATGAGCGCGTGGCGCACGTGCCCGTAGTGCTCCGCGACGATCGATGCGTTCGAGGCAGCGAGCTTGTCGAGTACCTCGAGGATGCTGCCGGTCGTCGAGTTCTCGATTGGGACGACCAGACGATCGACGATCCCACCGGAGAGAGCTTCGAACACGGCCGAGAAACTCGACAACCCGATCGGATCACTCTCTGGGAACAGCTCTGACACGACCTGGTGGCTGTAGGAGTGCTCTTCGCCTTGGTAGCCAATCCTCATCGTTTTTCCTCTCTGGTGACGGTGAGACCCTCATCGGTGAGGGCTGCACTCAGCGTCGGAAGATCCTCGTTGTGAACGAACACCTTCAGCAGGCCACCGCCTCCGTAGGGCGCATGGCGGAGCTGGAGGTCGCGAACATCGACCCGGGCGCGGTCCAACGCTCGTCCGACGGCGGCGAGCTCACCCGGGCGATCCGGCAATGCGACCTCGACCGAGCCGACCGGGGCGAGCAGGTCGCCGTGCAACCGAGCGGCGGTCGAGAGCAGGTCAACCAGATCGTCGGTGCGCCGTTCCTCGAGGAGGCCGGCGACCTGGGTCAGGCGTCGTTCGAGCCGTTCCAGAACGTCGATCACGAGTGTTCGGTTGGAGTCCAGCAGGTCCGACCACAGCGCCGAGTCGGACGCGGCCACTCGGGTGAGGTCACGAAAACTGCCGCCAACCAGGGACAGGTCGGGCACGGTCGCAGACGCCTCCGTCACCAACACCGATGCGAGGATCTGTGGCAGATGACTGACTTCGGTCACCAGATGGTCGTGTGTCGTCGCGTCCATCCGCTCCGGATGGGCGCCCATGGACAGAACGATGTCCTCGAGCGTCGCGAGGTCGGAGCTGGGTGCACCGTCGGTGATGAGGATCCACGCGGCTCCGTTGAAGAGAGAGGCATCGGCAGCCTCCGGACCGCTGAGTTCTCGTCCCGCCATCGGGTGGCTCGATACGTATCGTGGTAAGTGGGCCCCGGCCCCAATGACGTGTGTCTTGACACCGGCTACGTCGGTGACGAGTGCGGTCGTATCCAGCCGTTGAAGCAGATCGGGCGTGGCGTTCGGGGGGGTGGCGACGACCAGTAGATCGAGATCTCGGGAAGCGAGATCCTCCACCGAAACAGCTGTCGTCGACACAGCGCCACGTGTCAGGGCTGTCGACAGTGCTGCCGGGTCCTGATCCCAGCCGACGACATTCCAACCGAGACGGCATAGTGACAGGCCGACAGATGCCCCGATGAGCCCTGTGCCCAGAACGCCGGCGGTTTGCTCATCCACCTGTGGGTACCGCCTTCAGCGCTGAGCGGCGCTGTGCACGACGGGACTCTTCGAGAATCGATCGGTACATCGCCTTCACGGTTCTCGGGTCGAGTCCGAGCCGTGACGCCTCTTCGGCGATTGTGGCGAGGATCGACTCCTCCCGCGCCGGGCTGTGAAGCGACAAGCCTCTCGTGGCCTTCGCATGCCCAACGGCGATGGACTTCTCGAGGCGCCTGGCGAGCAGGTGGACGATGTTCTCATCGATTCGATCGATGTCGTCTCTTCGAGAACCGATATCAAGTGCGAGCATCAGCTCCGAGAACTGCTCTTCGTCGAGCTGCTGAGGTCCGTCCGAGAGAGCCACGCCAGGGTTCGGGTGTACCTCGACCATCATTCCATCCGCCCCAACGGCTCTTCCGGCGAGGGCCAAAGGGATGATGAGATCGCGCCGGCCCGCGGCGTGGCTGGGATCGACGACAACAGGCAGTGTGGCGAGCGCCTTCGCCACTGGGACGGCGCTGATGTCCAGCGTGTTCCGCGTCTGGGTTTCGAAAGTTCGAATTCCTCGTTCGCAGAGCACCACGTTTGGGTTTCCGGCGTCGAGGATGTACTCGGCGGCCAGCAGCCATTCCTCGACTGTTGCAGCGAAGCCACGCTTGAGCAGCACAGGTTTGCCGGACTCGCCGAGGGCGCGCAGGAGCGGGACGTTCTGCATGTTCCTCGACCCGACTTGAAGCATGTCGAGATGACCGGCGGCGACATCGACTTCACCGGGCTCCATCACCTCGGCCACTGTCGGCAGTCCGGTTTCACGGCCGGCCTGGTGAAGGAGACGCAACCCTTCGCGACCCAGACCCTGAAACGCGTACGGGGAAGTCCTCGGTTTGTAGGCTCCTCCTCGAAGCATCGATGCGCCGGCTTTGGCGACAATTGTCGCGGCGGACATGAGCTGAGGCTCAGACTCGATCGCGCACGGGCCTGCGATAACCGGGAAGGAACCATCTCCGAAGCTCACGGAGCCGACCTGCACGACGGTCGCCTCACCGTTGCGGTGGAGTAGGGGGTTCATGGTATCTCGGTCCTCTCTCTTGGGACCGACGGCGCCGGGAAGCAAAGAACCCGGAGCCACCGGCTCCGGGTCTCGGGGTCTTCTGTAGGTGCTTCCTAGCGCGTCCCCTCGGCCCGGGCCATGGCCCCGGCATAAAAGTACGCAAAGAAGTACCGGCTGAACATTGGAGGCGAGCATAGCCGGGGAACCGGCTCTCCCCAAGTGGTTTTAAAATGTTGGGCTCATGAACATCGGCGTGTTGCTCCCAGACCATCTTCCGAACTTCCTCCTGCCGGTCGTCGGCGACTATCCGAAGCTGTTCGAAGGGCTCTTCGAACAGCAGGATGTCACGCTGCGGTTCTACGATTTGACCCTGGGTGACGAGCCGGAGTCTCTCGGCGAGTGCGATCTGTGGCTCGCCGGCGGGTCGAAAGCGTCCGTGTACGAGCACGGGGATCCGGGCCGCAGGCTGGAACGGCTCATCGTGGGGCTGTACGAGGGCGGCCACCGATTCGTTGGAGTGTGCTTCGGTCACCAGTTGCTCGCCCAGGCGCTCGGCGGGCGCGTGACCAGATCCTCCCGTGGCTGGGGTGTGGGAGTCCACACGGCAGACATCGTTGAGCAGACATCATGGATGGTTCCGCCGAGGGAAGAGATCAGTCTCGTGATGAGCCATCAGGACCAGGTGGAGGAGCTGCCTCCCCGAGGCCGGGTGCTCGCTTCGAGCGATCACTGCCCGGTGTGGATGCTGGCGGTTGACGATCACATGGTCGGAATTCAGGGACACCCCGAGTTCACGCTCGAGTATTCGCGAGCCTCGTTGCCGCTCCGACGCCACCGGGTCGGTGACGCGGTAATAGATGCTGCACTTCAAACGCTCGATCATCCTGTGGACGGACCATTGGCCGCCGAGTGGATCGTTCGGTTCGGGCAGGGGAACTGATCGGCAGCCGAACCTCTCTGCCGAGTTGTCGGTAGGGAAATGCACGTTTGTCCATCATCGTGTCGTGGCAATCTCTAGGATCTGAACCACTCGGAAGTGGAGGGAGTCATGCATACGGGTCGACTGTTCGTTCTCTCAGGAGTGGTCATTGGCATCATCGGGCTCTTCATGAAGGCCCTCAGGACAGGTGGAGAGTCGTTGTTCCCGACCCTCCACGAGGCGAATCCAGCCTTTCCTGAGTCCATCCCGAGTATCTGGGGTGGCCTTGCTACATGGGCGCAGATCGTGCTGGTCGTGTTGTTGGTCGTGGTAGTTGCCCTGGCATTCATGGGCGGGCTGGCGAAACCGATGAGCAAGAACGCATCGCTCACGACCGCCGTGATCGGTGTGGCGTTGTTGGCGTACGTCGTTGTCAAGATGATCGATGCCTTCGACACCGCCGACACGCTCCAGGCCGGCATGGCGCAGGCGGCACAAAGCAACGCGAACCTGACCGCCTACACAGTCAGCGCAGGATTCGGGTTCTTCGTGCTGCTCGTCGGAACGGCGTTGGTGATCGCCGGTGGCCTGAGCGCGATTCGGCAGAAAGGCTGAGCACCCGAGCCGAATAGCTGAACGGCTGAACCGCTGAATAGCTGAACGCTGCTCCCCGGGAACGTTTGGCACGTGGTCGGCGTCTAATCGGCGGAAGGAGGTCCTGATGTCCTTCAGAACCGCCGCATTGTGTCTTGTTGGAGCGTTGATCGTGGGAGCGTGTGCACCACAGCCACCGGTGGCCATGGCGGTGTCGGATACGCCGAGAGCGACACCGGACGCACCGAACGCCAATGTGCAGAGCGTCGCGTCGAGTATGCAGGCGTTCGGCACGGACCTGTACGGGATCCTCGCAACCGGCGACGGGAACCTGGTCTTCTCGCCGGACAGCATCATGACTGCGCTCGCTATGACCTACGCCGGAGCGCGTGGCGTGACTGCAGAGGAAATGGCCGCGGTCCTTCATGTCGATCTGGACGATCCGGCGTTCAACGCTGCCATGAACGTCCTCGACCAGACGCTCGAGTCGAGGAGCTTCAAAGAGGGTGATGATCGGGTCCAGTTGAGCATCGCCAACAGCCTCTGGGGTCAGGAAAACAC
>CAZBXV010000014.1:0-25151 GCA_964496205.1 uncultured Acidimicrobiia bacterium | reverse complement strand
TTCGACCCCAACGACACCTACGACGGACATTTCACGACGCTCGCGGGTGCAGACGTGACGGTGCCGTTGATGAGCCAGACCACTTCGTTCCCGTACTCGTCCGGCGACGGGTGGCAGGCGGTCCAGCTTCCCTACTCGGGGAGCGGACTGGCGATGCTGCTCATCGTTCCGGACGACGGGCGGTTCGGTGACATCGATGCACAGCTATCACAGGTCATGGACGACGCCGTGGCCGGTCTGACGAGCACGCCGATTGCAGTGACGATGCCCAAGTTCACGTTTCGAACGCAAGCGAGCCTCGTGGGAGCACTCACAAACCTCGGTATGCCCACCGCATTCGATCCGGACAACGCCGACTTCTCGGGCATGACCCAACAAGAGCGGCTGTACATCGGTGACGTGATCCACGAGGCATACATCGCCGTCGACGAGGAGGGAACGGAGGCGGCAGCAGCAACCGCCGTCATCATGAGGGCGGAATCGATGCCCGTGTCGAACGTGACACTGCGCATCGACCGTCCGTTCGTCTTCGCGCTGCGCGACACGGAAACCGGTGCCTTGCTGTTCTTCGGCCGGGTTGCGGATCCGTCGTAGCGGGCTGCACCCGCAGCTGACGGCGATCAGTTGCTCAGCCGTTCAGCTCTCGGTGCGACGACTCAGGACAGGTGGGCGAGACTTTCCTTCGCGAGCGCTTCGCCGACCATCCACAGAGAGACCGCCGAAAGGACATGCCAGAGGGCGTGGCCCTGGAAGAGTGAGGCCGGAGCACACAAGGGACCCCCGGTCCGGCTGAGAAGGTAGACGAGGACCGCGACGGCCATGAGGGCGAATGCGATTCGCACGGTCGCATCCCGTAGTGGGGCGAGTGCGGCCACTATCGCCGCGATGGCCAGCGCAGTGAGCACGTGCCGGCCGTCGGGCAGGAGCCATACGAGCGCGGCAAGCGCAGCTGCACCGAGCGCCCATCTGCGCACGATCGCCGGTGTGACCTCGAACCTTGCCCACGCGATCGTCCAGGTCACGAGCGCGAGGATCGCGATGGACTCTCCGACACCGGACGTAGAGAGCGCATGGAACATGAAGCTCGATGCACCTACCGCAACGAGCAAGAGTCCGTAGATGCGTGCGCCAGGAGGCCGACGGTGGGCAATCAGAGCAACTCCGGCGATCACGAACGCGAGTGCCGAGTACGCTGCGACCGGCTGACCGGGAAAGCCGGACCGGACGAGTTCGCAGTCCACCGTCGCCTACTCGTCGTCGACCGGGGTGGAACCTCGCTGTGGGAAGAGCGACGCCATCATGCGCCGTCCAAGGCTGTCGTAGATCGGATCGTTGCGCATGACCGTTGTGGCGATGACCGCGCCGAATGCAGCAGCGAGCATGGGAACCACGAGCGTCGTCGTCGCGGTCATCTCCACGATCAAGACGATGCCGGTGAACGGTGCACGGACGATCGCAGCGAACAGCGTGGCCATTCCGACGATGGCGAACGCCGTGAGATCGGTACCCGGGCCCGTCATGAAGTGCCCTATGAGCCCATGAAACACCCCGCCCCAGAGCGCGCCGACTGCCAGCAGGGGAGAGAAGAGACCTCCCGGTGTCTGTGCCGAGTAGGAGAGCGGTCCGAGAAAGAAGCGCACCAGGAAGAACGCCGTGAGGGCCGCGAGCCCCACGCTGCCCCCAAGCACCTTCTGTGTCAGCTGATCGCCACCTCCCGTCGCAACGAGCGGATCGAACCACAGCAGGATGCCGACGATCACCCCGATGATTCCTGCCTGCGCGAGGGGTGGGATCCTCCGAAGACGATCGGAGAGACCGAGAAAGAGGATGATCAGCTTGTTGTACCAAGCGCCGGCGATTCCGGTGAGGATGCCGAAGACGAGGAACACGACCAGCGTCCAGCCTGCCGGGGTTCCAACTGACCCGACATTGAAGTCGGGGTGGTCACCGAGGATGAGCCGCGACATCGCTATGGCGGTCGCCGTGCCGATGAGCGTCACGAGGATCAGCCGCAGCCGGATCGTCTTGGTGACCTCTTCGAACACGAACAGGGCGCCTCCGAGTGGAGCATTGAACGCTACGCCGAGTCCGGCGCCGCCCAGAGCTGTTTGAAGCACTCTCACGTCGTCATCGCCCAAGCGCATTCGATTGCCTGCCTCCGCGCCGATAGCCGCTCCAAGGTGAACGGTCGGACCCTCACGCCCCAGCGCCAGGCCACCTCCGATGGCGAGCAGGCCGCCAACGAACTTGGCCGGCAGCACCTCCCACGAGGTGGTGGGAATCTCTCCACGCCAGACCGCTTCGACATCTTGAATGCCGCTTCCCGAAACCCTCGGCACCCGCAAGACGATCAACCTCGCGAGGAGCACCAAGATCACCACGACGACGATCGGCAGAATCCACCCGGGTCCCGACCAGTCGTGTGCCCAATTGAGGAAGCTGAGCCTGAGCTCGTCGGCCTTGAGCAGGAACCAGCGGAAGTAGCCACCGACGATACCGACAATCAAACCGGCGGCGCCGGCCACGAGGCTCACGATGATCAGCCCGCGGACATCACTTCTGTCGGTGTGTGTGGAATGGTTCATCGGTTGACGCTGCCAACGATAGCGGTAGCGGCCGAACCTTCCTGAACGCATGCTCTACCCTTGAACCATGACGTTGTTATCGATGCTCTCGATCTTGTGGACGCTTGTTCGACGGGTCGTGCGGAGATGGCTGTGTGGCCCGGTGGTCGAGAGCTGGAGTTGGGCGGTGGAACTCCGGGTCGTCGCAATCAGGGCCTTTCTCGGTGCAAGCGCTCGCGATCGGAAGGCACGTTGGGAGCTCGTCGAGCGGTTCGATCCGCCAATCCCGAGAGCGCTTCGAGGACTCGTGCAAGTCGAAGCCGGATCGGTAGCCTCCATTCCGGGAGAGTGGGTGACGCGGGTTGGATTCGAGGACAGCACTGTGCTCCTCTATCTCCACGGCGGGGCATACGTCGGCGGGAGCCCCGCAACACACCGGCAGTTCGTGAGCCAACTGACGTGGACCCTCAGAACCCGAACGTTCGTTGCCGACTACAGGCTCGCACCCGAGCACAGATTCCCCGCGGCCCTGGACGACGCCGTGGCTGTGTACGAGGCGCTGGATGCAGAGGTCGTCCTCGTCGCCGGCGACTCCGCTGGCGGCGGACTCGCCTGTGCACTGCTCCTTCGTATCCGAGATGAGGGCAGGCGTCTGCCAAACGGTGCGATCCTGTTCTCTCCGTATGCGGATCTGGAGCACACCGCAGCGACGATTCCAATCAACGCCCCGTTCGACTACCTCCCTCTCGGAGACACCGAACCAAACGTGGCGTACCTGGGAGATCACGATCCGAAAGATCCCTTGGCGTCACCGATGTACGGCGACTACAAGGGGATCCCCCCGCTGCTGGTGTTCGCAGGCGGACGAGAGATGATCCTCGAGGATGCCACGAGACTGGTTGAGAAAGCACGAGCCGACGGCGTGGACGTATCTCTTCATGTTGAGCCTGACATGATGCACGTCTACCCGGCGATCGTTCCGAACCATCCCGCGGCGAAGCGGACGCTCGCAATCGCCGACGCGTTTGCCCGGCGGGTCAGTCGTCCGGGGTAGATTCCTTCGGGGCGAAAGATACGTGACCGCACTCGCTGCAGACCCGTCTGACCAGTCCCGCCTGGATGGTCGAAGTTCCGTAGGTGTGCACGTGAGCGGAGGACCTTGAATCCTCGGCACTGAGCGGCTTGAGACGATCCAGCGGCCAAATGCCGGTCTGTCGAAGCTGGTCGCGGGTGGCCGCACCGATGTACTTGGTCCTGGCCAGCAACCCTCGCCCGCCCGAAGCGATCTCCTCATCGGTGAGGTCGACTTCGATGAGTTCCTCTTGCGCTTCTTGCTCTTCGAATACGGGCGTTTCTTCAACGGCGGGCGGAACGATCGCTGCCTTGGTCTTCTTCCGTTTCCGTTTCTCTGCGGTGCGTTGGACCGTTGCCTCCACGAACTGAAGCGACGCGAAAAACTCAGGGTCCCGGGGCAGGAAGAGGAGGACCTCGTGATCGATGTTGAAGCGAAACGCCTCGTTGGAGATTCGCTGCACTTCGACGTGCGCAAGTGGCCAGGAACCGAGATCGGTCCTACCCGAGCGCAGGCTCAGACGGTCGTTCATGATCTGAATGACCGAATCCACCCCGGATTCGGGGTCACTTGGGAGGCGGACGATCCCGCGTATACGTATCATGCGGCCCCTTGCGCGCTCAAAGAGATGTTTACGCGCTCAGAGCGGTTTCGTCAAGGACCATTCCCCGGTATGGCCCCCGATTCAGTGGAGGATGGTGGCCCCGAACCGGTAGAGGCTCATCCTGTCCGGATGCTGAATGCCTGCCTTTCGACGGGCGATGTCGATCTGAGTCTGCGCAGTGTCGACGCCGGGAAGATCGGGGAGAAGCAAACCTCTGCGTCCCCGGTCGTCTTCGACGACTATTCCGAATCTCGATGGGTCGAGTTCTGACACGTCGTGCACCTCGACCGGTGTGTCGAGGATGTACACGGTGATGTCCAGCCCGTCGATCTCGTCGGGCGTCAGCGGTGGAAAGCGCGGATCCCGCACTGCCGCGTTGACCGCCTGCTTGGCGATCTCGGTTTCGAGTGGGTCGGGACCCGGTCCGATGGTTCCAACGCAGCCTCGCAGGCGATCGCCCTGGTGCAGGGACACGAAGATGCCGCCCGATGGCCGGGCCCGATCTGACGACGCGGGAAGGCTGTCATCCTCGAGGTAGGAGTGGAGTGCCTTGCGGGCCAACTGGACGTAGCGGTGTTCCACATTTCGACGATACACCCCTCCGATGACACGGCTCGTGCTATGAGATGACCTACGCTGGACACTCGTGGCTGTAGTTCGACGTCGGTGGATCCGCCCAGGCAGCGTCACAGCAATGATGGTGATCGCTGGGGTCGTTGGAGCAGGCGCGGGCCTCGGGGCTGTCTTGTTGATCGAGTCCATCGACGGCATCACGAACTTCATTACTCAGTTGGACGCAGGGTTCCCCATCCCTCACCTCTTGCCGCTGGTGCTGATTCCCGCCGCTTTGATGGCATCGTGGTGGCTCACGAAGACGTTCGCACCCGAGGCGGCAGGGCACGGGGTGCCTCAGATTCTCGCCGCCATCACGGTCGACGGCGGAAACATCCGTTGGATCGTGGGGCCCCTCAAGCTGATCGCGTCGGCGATCACGATTGGTGTGGGCGGGAGTGCCGGTCGGGAAGGGCCGATCGCTCAGATCGGCGCCGGCCTCGGATCGTTCGTGGGCCGGCGCCTCCAGCTTACCGAAGGAGACCTGATGAGTCTCGTGGCGGCCGGCGCCGGAGCGGGGATCGCTGCGACGTTCAACGCTCCCATCGCAGGCATGTTCTTCGCCATGGAAGTGGTCCTCGGCAGTTTCTCCGTGCGGCACCTTCACACGGTTGTGGTTGCGACCGTTGCCGGTGCGGTGGTCAGCCACAGCATCCTGGGTGAGGGACTCACTTTCGACATCACAGGGCACTCGCTCGGCCATCCAACTGAGCTGTTCCTCTACGGGATCCTCGGCCTGCTCACGGTCGCGGGCGGGCTGGCGCTGCTGTGGTCACTGGACTTCTGGGAGGAGCGACCAAACGTGCTGGCGGGGTGGCGCCGTCCACTCCTCGTGTCGCTCGCGGTCGCCATACCAGTGGTCTTGCTACCGGATATTGCCGGAACTGGACAGGGATTCATCAATGAGATCTTGAACGGCCAATTGAGTGTGGTGTGGTGGATGCTCCTGATCCTCGCTCTCGTCAAACCGATCGCGACAGCCGCGACGTTCGGAGCACGAGGCTCAGGTGGGATCTTCATGCCGAGCCTGTTCATCGGGGCCGCGATCGGGTCCGGCTTTGCGCAGGTCCTTATGTCCGTGTGGCACATCTCGACTCTCAAACCGGAGGCATTCGCGCTCGTTGGTATGGCGGCTGCATTCACGGCGGTGGCTCGTGCACCACTGACCGCCATCCTCATCGTGTTCGAAGTGACAGGAGACTACGGACTCGTCCTGCCGCTCATGGTTGCCGCCGCCGTCGCGATGTTGGTTGCACCACGCTTGTACCCCGATAGCGCCTACACCAAGCCGCTTGCCAGGATGGGCATCAAGGTGACTCGGGGCGGTGAGATCGATCTCCTTGACACGATATTGGTTGGCGACGCAATGACGGTCGATCCAATGGCGGTTCCGGCACACACCACGCTTGCCGAACTACAGGGGATGCTCGACCGGGGACGGCACCACGGCCTGCCCGTCGAGGATTCCGACGGACGGCTCGTCGGCGTGGTGACCGTCACCGACGTGCTGCGCGCCGGGGGTCCTTCGGATCAGGTGATCGTGCGGGATGCCATGACGCGGACACCTGTGACGGTGACGCCTTCGACCCCGGTATCGGAGGCTTTGGAACGGATGGCGGCCCTCGGCGTTGGACGGATACCGGTCGTCGACGACGGTGACAACCGCCGGTTGGTTGGGATGTTCCGCAGGGAGGATGCCGTCAACGCGTATCACCGGGCGCGAGGTGCGGCCGAGCGTCAGGCTGCCGAGCGCGAGCACTTGCGTCTTCGCACCCGGCTCGGTAGCCACTTCTTCGACTTCGTCGTCTGGGATCGATCCAGAGCGATAGGCAGACAGGTCAAAGAGATCCCGTGGCCGGAAGGTTGCCTCGCCGTATCGGTCGTGCGGAAAGGAGAGGTGCTGGTCGCCCAGGGCAGCACAGTCATTCACGCCGGGGATCGGATCACCTGCTTCGGTGACGAACGGATGAGAGAACGGCTTCTGGAACGCCTCAATCCGTCAGACGGAGACGCCTGACGCCCTGACCACCAACCCTGCACGGCAATCAAGAACCCGTAGGCCGCTCGCCGATTGTCACCGTGATGGTCTGATGCTCAGTGCCCCGTACGTACTCGATCTCGACCTGCTGGCCCGGATCGGTGGCGTTGATGGCTGCCAGCAGACCGGCCGTGTCGTCGATGGTGGTGCCGTTGAATGACACGATGATGTCGTTGGGCTGCAAGCCGGCATCCGCTGCGGCGGTGCCGGACTGCACGTCTGTGACGACTGCGCCCGTGTCGATCGAGAGCCCGAGCTGCTGAGCCGCAGCTTGCGAGTTGTCGGCAATCGACACACCCAAGTACGGCTGGCCGACGCCTCTATCGAAACGGTCGAGGATGAGTTTGGCGGTGTTGATCGGAATGGCGAAGCCCACGTTTTGGGCGTTGCCGGCGATGGCCGTGTTGATGCCGATCACTTCACCGTTGGCGTTCAGTAGAGGGCCACCTGAGTTGCCGGGGTTGATGGCTGCGTCGGTCTGAATGGCGTTGTCGACGATGCCGATCTCCGTTTCGACCCGACGGTCCAGTGCCGAGATGATTCCCAGTGACACGGTTGGTTCCGATGCATTCAGGGCGAGTGCGTTGCCGATTGCGATCGCTGCGTCACCGACCTCGATTTGGTCGGAGTCACCGAGTGGCAGTGGCGTGAGGTCGCTGGTGTCGGTGATCTCCAACACGGCGAGATCCTGGCTGGGGATCTGGATGACGATGGTGGCCGGCCGGGACCGTCCGTCACGCGCGGTGACGGTCACGCTGGATGCATCCTGGATGACGTGGTAGTTGGTGAGGATGTGACCCTGGTCGTCGATCACGACACCTGTGCCGGCACCTGCTGGAAGCTCCTGGGCGTTGCCGAACAGGTCTGTGATCACTTGGTCCTGTGTCACGGAGACGACGCCCGCTTCGGCCTCTTTCACGAGCGGTGAGATGTCGAACAGGCCGTAGGAGTTGATGGCGGCCGGGGACCCCGGAGCAGTTGTCGGGACTGTGGTCGTGGAGGCAGCTGTCGCGGCCGTCGTTGGTGTCGACGCGGCGGTTGTGGCAACACTCGTGTTGAGTGTGCAGCCGGTCGCGGCTACCAGAAGGACGGCTGCAAGGATCAGTCGGTTCATGAAATCTCCGTTGTTGAACTCCCGGAAATGCGCTCTCCCACCTTGGGAATCGTAAGGGCCTTCCGGGATTGTGAAACACGAAACGGCCAGGATCTCATCCCCTTCTGGATGGATTCTTAGGGAATTCTCAATCCGGTAGCATCCCGGCGATGTCAGTGACCACGATCCTGTTGCTTCTCGGTGCCGGTGTCGTCGCCGGCTTCGTGAACACCGTGGCCGGGGGTGGGTCGGTGGTGTCGCTACCGGTTCTGGTCGAAGTAGTAGGTGCCGGGTTTGCAAACGGTACGAACCGGGTTGCGATTCTGATGCAGAACATCGTTGGCAGCATCTCCTTCCATCGAGGTGGCAAGGTGCCGTGGGGGCTCGTTCGGCGGATCCTGGCGCCGACTGTCGCGGGTGCCGCCGTCGGGGCTTGGGTTGCGACGCTGATTCCGGCTGATGTGATGAAGAAGATCTTCGGGCTGGTGATCGTCCTCGTGGCTTTCTCGGTGTTCGTGAAACCCTCGCGATGGATGAAGGAGGGGGAGCAGCATCTCACCGAGCCGTGGCGGAGCATCTCATTCTTCGGGATAGGCCTGTACGGCGGCTTCGTGCAGGCAGGTGTCGGCTTCTTGTTGCTCGCCGGACTGGTTCTCGGAAGTGGGCTCGGGCTGGTGAAGGGCAATGCCGCCAAAGTGGTCACGATCCTGGTCTACACGCCGGTGACGTTGCTCCTGTTCGCCCAAGCCTCACAGGTCGACCTTGGTGCAGGAGCGATTCTCGGCGTGGGCAACATGGCCGGGGCGTTCGTCGCGTCCAAACTCGCCATCAAGAAGGGGGCCGGCTGGATCCGCTGGGTTCTGATGGTGGCCGCCGTTGCCGCAGCAGCCCGAATGGTGTTCTTCTGAGACGGCTTCGCCGGCGGCAGATCAGCTATTCAGCTGTTCAGTCTCGAGTCTTCGGAGTTCCCAGCATCCAGCTTCCAGCAAGAGCATCGTTGTCGCCGTGCAGACGGGAAGCAGATGTGACAGCGTGACTGACGACTGACGACTGACGACTGTCCGTACTACTTCCGCATCCGTGACGCCCGGTAGGCCGCGATCTCCGGCATCGACACTTCCTCCATTGTCACAAACGCTTCGCTGTTGGTCTTGGCGACGATTGCGAGCGCTTCGTCTGCTCTCCTGCGGGAGAGCACCGTGAATGCGAGACGGACCTCGCCGTCCATGCCGGCTGCGTTCACGACGGTTACCCCGAAGCCGGCTTCTCGGAGAGCCGGTGCGACCTCGGTGGTGCCAATCGGTGTGATGATGCGCATCACCGTCTGGCCGAGTTTCAGCATTCGTTCGAATGTCGAACCGAGGACCGTACCTGCGCCGAAACCGGCTGCGTACGCAAGCATCCGTATGGGAGAGTCGAGGTGGGAGAAGACCAGCCCGGCTGCAACCACCCAGGTGAGCGACTCGAAGAAGCCTAGAAGGCCTGCCAGCCAGCGTTCCCGGCGAACAATCATGACGATTCTGATTGCACCGATCGACACGTCGACAAGGCGAAGAGCGAAGATGAGGAGTGCGCCGAGCAGCATCGGCGGGAGTCTAGGACGTCGCCGGCAGTCGGCCATTCGGTTGTTCAGTTATTCAGCAACCCAGCCTCCTGCTCCCAGTCTCCAGCCGCCGGCCAGAGCGCGATCACCGCTGCGGATCGACCGGAGGGCGAGGTAGCTTCTCTCGCTGGTTGCTGGTCGCTGGTCGCTCCGCTTGGGGTGTTTTCGGGCAGCTGGCATCATGGCTCCCTCATGCGATACCGACTCATCTTCGTGGCAGCCGCCGTGCTGCTTGCCTCATGCAGTGGAACGTCGGCCGAGACCACCACAACCTCCGCCACCTACCCATCTCCGACCCACGTCGAAGGGTGTGGAGACGTTTCGTACATCATTCCGAGTTCGAGTGATGCAATCGTCGAGATGGGACGGGTCTCTACGTTCGTGAAGGACCAGGAACCGTCGATTGCAGGTACCGAATACAACGCGACGCTGATGCAGATCACTCGCCAGGGCGGTTACGACCTCATCACCGTCGTTTTCGACAACAGCCTGGGGACGGTGCTCTTCGCCCAGGATCCGGACAACACGCTGCACTTCGGATGGCGCGGAGTTGCCGACAGCGAGTCGGAGATTCGGGATTCTCTCCAAGAGCAGTTCCCGGATTTCCCTG
This sequence comes from uncultured Acidimicrobiia bacterium, assembly GCA_964496205.1. GTDB lineage: Bacteria > Actinomycetota > Acidimicrobiia > Spongiisociales > UBA4744 > CAYLHS01. The sequence goes on along the minus strand of CAZBXV010000014.1, from coordinate 14,955 downwards.
TCGACATCATCAACTGCCAGGACCTGAGCTACTTCGTGCCGAGCGTCCAGACGGACGGCTGATCCTCCGTACGTCCCCGTCGGCTCGCTGATATGGTGTGGCAAACGAGGGAGGGATCGTGGCGGTTCCACGGCCGAGCTTCACCGTCGGTATCGAAGAGGAGTACATGCTCGTCGATCTCGACAGCCGCGATCTGGTCAGGGACCCGCCGTCCGGGCTGATGGCCGAATGCAAGGACCTGCTGGAGGGCCAGGTGAGCCCGGAGTTCCTTCGTGGACAGATCGAGGTCGGCACCAGAGTCTGCGCGACGGTTGGAGATGCCCGTCGAGATCTCTCACGTCTCCGGCAGGCGGTCGCACAGGTCGCCAAAGGATATGGATTCGCGCCAATCGCAGCCTCCACACATCCGTTTGCGCGATGGGGTGAACAGCTCGTTACGGAGAAGCGTCGATACCAGGTTCTCCTTCAGGAACTGGAGACGGTTGCCCGGAGGCTGGTGATCTCGGGGATGCACGTCCACGTAGGCATCGAAGACAACGACCTCCGCATCGACCTGATGAACCAGTTCTCGTACTTTCTACCCCACCTGCTCGCACTGAGCACCTCATCCCCGTTCTGGCACGGCGATCACACTGGATTGAAGAGCTATCGATCCTCAGTGTTCAAGTCGCTTCCACGCACGGGCATTCCGGTTCAGTTCACGAGCTGGGGCGAGTATCAGCGTCATGTTGATGTGCTCGTTGATGCGGGGCTGATTGAGGACGCAACGAAGCTCTGGTGGGATGTCCGTCCGAGCGCCCGCTATCCGACGATCGAGTCGAGGATCACCGATATCTGCACCCGCCTGGATGACGGCATCAGCCTCGCTGCGTTGACCGTTTCGCTCATCCGGATGCTGTTCAGGCTCCGATCGGAGAACAAACGCTGGCGGACCTATGCCCGGATGCTCATCGAAGAGAACATGTGGCGTGCACAGCGCTACGGCATCCAGGGCTCACTCATGGATTTTGGTCAGGGGACCCTTACTCCGATGGCCGAACTCATCGATGAGATCATCGTCGAGTTGGAACAAGATGCCCAGGAGCTCGGTTGTGCCGACGAACTCCATGCAGTGCCCGAGATCCTGATTCGGGGTACGAGCGCAGACAGGCAGGTTGCCGTGTACGACGCGGCCATCGACGGCGGCGCCGAACAGCAGGAGGCCCTCGAAGCAGTTGTGGATTTCCTGGTGAGGGAAACCGTCACCTGCCTGTGATCACTCCTTGCTCTGGGCGTCGAGAACGGCGATAGCCGTCAGGTTCACGATGTCGCCGACCTCGGCATCCCGCTGGAGCACGTGAACCGACTTCGAGACTCCGGTGAGGATCGGGCCGATGACCTGGGCCCCGCCGAGTTTCGAGAGCAGCTGGTAGGCCGCGTTGCCGGCGGCGAGGTTCGGGAACACCAGGATGTTGGCCCGTCCGCCAAGCCGGTTGAACGAGTGCTGTCGTGCGAGCAGTGGTGCGTCGACCGCGGTGCGAGCGTGCATCTCGCCGTCCACGTGGAGATCGGGGCGTGCCTCCCAGCAGATCGAAACCGCGTCTCTGATCCGTTCTGGCTCCTCGCCGGCTGCCGACCCGAAGTTGCTGTATGACAGCAACGCGACTCTCGGAAGCAGGTCGAACGTGTCTTCGACATAGTCTGCCGTAGAGATGGCGATCTCGGCGAGTTGCTCGGCCGTGGGCAGGATGTTGACGGCGCAGTCGGCGAGGAAGTACACCTGTTCCTTGAGGATCACGGCGTAGATGGCCGACACGATGCTCCGACCCTCATCGAGAGGCAGCACCTGCAGCGCCGGTCGAATCGTATCCGGGTAGGAGGAAGTCAAGCCGCCGAGTACCGCGTCCGCGTCACCTTGCTGAAGCATCATCGCCGCATACAGGTTCGGTTCGAGGATGGCCCGGTGAGCGTCCTCCGGTGCGATACCTTTGCGGCCGCGGAGCCGATACAGCTCTTTCGCATACCGCGAGCGGGTCTCGGTCTCGCCGTACGGATCGAAGAGGTTGATGCCCTCGAGCGATACCTCCTTCTCCTCCGCGAGAGCTCGTATATGTTCGACGTTGCCAAGCATCACCGGGCTTGCGATCCGTTCGTCCACGACTCTGCGAGCGGCGCGGATCATTCGCACGTCGGCGCCGTGCGGATAGACCACTCGCATCGGTCGAGCTTGAGCCTTCGCAGCCACCGTGTGGGTGAGGCCGTAGGCGGGTTGGAAACGCGAACGGAGCTTCTCTTGGTACTCATCGATGTCGGAGAACGGGTTGCGAGCAAGGCCTTCCTCGATTGCGGCCTGTGCCACCGCCGGTGCCACATGCCAGAGGACCCGAGGGTCGAACGGCTTCGGGATCAGATACTCAGGCCCAAAGGTCAGGTTGTCGATCGAGTACGCCTTGAGCACGGAGTCCGGGACCGGCTGACGTACCAGCGATGCCAACGCGTGGGCCGCGGCCACCTTCATCGACTCGCTGATACCACGAGCGCGAACGTCCAAGGCCCCTCTGAAGATGAAAGGGAATCCAAGCACATTGTTGACCTGGTTCGGATAGTCGCTGCGACCGGTAGCCACGATCGCGTTCGGACATGCGTCGACGGCGTCTTCGTAGCGGATCTCCGGGTTTGGGTTCGCAAGCGCGAAGATGATCGGCTTGTCGGCCATCGACTGGACCATCTCCTTCGTGACGACGTCGGCAACCGACACGCCGACGAAGCAATCAGCTCCTTCCATCGCTTCCTCGAGCGTTCGCCTGTCCGTCTGCACGGCGAATTCGGCCTTGCCTCCCGACATGCCTTCCTTGCGACCCTCATAGATGACGCCACGCGAGTCACACATGAGGATGTTCTCGTGACGCACGCCGAGACGCTCGAAGAACTTCGCGGTTGCCATGCCGGCGGCACCTGCACCGTTGAACACGACAGTTGTGGTTTCGATGTCACGGTCCGTCAGTTCGAGGGCATTCAAGAAGCCCGCCCCGGCGATGATCGCTGTGCCATGTTGGTCATCGTGAAAGACGGGGATGTCGAGCCGTCCCTTGAGTGTGTTTTCGATTTCGAAACACTCAGGGGCTCTGATGTCCTCAAGGTTGATCCCGCCGACCGTTGGCTCGAGGAGTTCGCAGAATCGGATCACTTCGTCTGGGTCCTGCGTATTCACCTCGATGTCGAAAACGTCGATATCGGCGAAGCGCTTGAAGAGGACCCCCTTGCCTTCCATTACCGGTTTCGCGGCGAGCGGGCCGATGTTGCCCAATCCCAGCACGGCCGTGCCGTTGCTCACCACGGCCACGAGATTGCCCTTGTTCGTGTAGCGGAACACATCGTCGGGCTGCTTCTCGATTTCGAGGCATGGTTCGGCGACGCCCGGTGTGTAGGCAAGCCCGAGGTCGCTCTGTGTCGCCGTGGGTTTGGTCGGCACCACCTCCGTCTTGCCGGGACGACCTCCCGAGTGGTACTCGAGTGCTTCGCTGAAGTGCTTGCCTTCTGGCATCACAGGGCCTCCTCGTGCCTACGCGCCGAAGGCTACCCGGATCGTCCTGCCCGTTTGCCGGATAGGACGACGTACTCCGTATCCCGTATTCCGTATCGGTCCGGGCGGTGGCTGAACGCGTTCTCGACCGGGTACGGCGTGACGCGAAGTACGAGATGCGAGACACGACATACGAGGCAGCAGGGCGCGTCTCCGACGAGCCTCAGTACCGCTCGATGTGTATCTGGCCGGGCTGTGTGCGGGTGTGCTCTATGAATCCTTCGGTCGTGAGGAGTTCGAGCATGTCGTCGAGCATTTCCGGAACACCGCACAGGAAGATGTCTGTGTTGTCGGGTGTGGGGCTGAATCCCCACTTGGCTTCGATCGCCTTCGACTCCCAGAGTTTCTGCACCCAACCGGTGTGACCGTGCCAAGGAACCGGCTCGTCTTCCGGATGGTCGATGGTCGGCAGATAGGTGAAGTTGCTGCACAGATGCTGGAGTGTCTCGAGTTCTGCCCTGTAGCCGAGATCCCATGTGTGATCGGCTCCGTGCAGGACGGCCACCTTGCGAGCTCCGCCACATTCGAGGTGGCTGGTCAACATGCTCATGTAGGGCGCGAGCCCTGTGCCGGTGGCGATGAGCATGATGTGCTTGTGGGCAGGAACCTGCGCCAGAGTGAACATGCCCGTTGGGTGCTGAGACATCCACAGTTCGTCGCCCACGTTCAACGCGAAGAGCCGTGGCGTCAGAAACCCGGTGCTGATGAGGCTTATGTAGAAGTCCATGTACTCGCCGTTCTGGGACGACGATGCGATCGAGTAGGCACGCCGGATCATGCGATCAGGGTGCGGCAGGGGCGGCTCGGGCTTCGACAGGAGACACCGGGGTGCCGACGGTGGCAGTGCCAGAACGACATACTGGCCGGCTTCGAATGGCTGGAGTTCCCAACCGTCCGGAACGACGCGCAGAATCATCAGGCGTGGCGTCAGTTCGTCCTTCTGTGCAACCAGCGCGTTCAACTCCGGCATTTCAGCCAAGACGGCCTCCTAGGTATGGCGGGATCGACACTACCCAATCGAGCCGAAGTCGTTGAAGCCGGATAGGCTTGGACGCCATGAGCACGTTTCCACAAGGGTTTCTCTGGGGCACCGCGACGGCGGCCCATCAGGTTGAAGGTGGCAACTGGAACAACGACTGGTGGGCATGGGAGCACAAGCCCGGATCTCCATGCGCCGAACCTTCCGGTGACGCCTGCGACCATTATCACCGCTACCGGGGGGACATCGGGCTACTTGCCGATCTCGGGTTCAACGCCTACCGGTTCTCCCTCGAGTGGAGCCGGCTGGAACCCGAGGACGGGGAGTTCTCGACGGCACAGATGGACCACTACATCCGCATGGCCGAAACCTGCACGGCGCTCGGTCTCAACCCGGTTGTAACCCTGCATCACTTCACCATCCCCCGGTGGCTGGCTGCTCGCGGCGGCTGGTCGAATCCGGCCACTGCGGAGTATTTCGCACGATTCGCGAAGTGGGTCGGCGAGCGGCTCGACGGTGTCGTGGACATGATCTGCACCATCAACGAGCCCAACATCGTGGCTCAGATGGGCTACCTGACCGGCCTGTTCCCGCCGGGTGTGCAGGATCCGCAGGCACGCATCGACGCAAACGGGGTGCTGATTGACGCTCACCGTCGGGCGGTGGACGCGCTTCGCGACGTGATGAGCGGAGTTCGTGTCGGTTTGACCCTCGCCATGTCCGAGTGGGCCGCGGTCGACGGAGGGGAAGAAACCTTGGCGGCGCTGCGCGCCCCCCAGGAGGATGTTTACCTCGAAGCCGCCAACGGCGACGACTTCATCGGCGTGCAGACGTACTCCCGCAACCGGGTCTCTCCGGCCGGATACCTGGGTCCCGAAGAGGGTGCCGAACTCACACTGATGGGGTACGAGTTTCGACCCCAGGCGATCGAGGCAACGATCAGAAGGGCCGCCGATGTCACCGGACTGCCCGTGTACGTGACCGAGAACGGTATCGCCGCGACGGATGACACCAGGAGGATTGCGTTCATCGATCAAGCACTCGACGGGGTTCGGCGCTGTATCGATGACGGGATCGAGGTCCTTGGATACACGTACTGGAGTGCCCTCGACAACTTCGAGTGGGCACTCGGATATGGTCCGACGTTTGGCCTGATCGCCGTCGATCGGAGCACCCAGGAGCGCACCGTCAAGCCGAGCGCTCGAATGCTGGGACGCATTGCACAGTCGAACGGGCTCACGGCGTAGCCACCATCCGCTGTTCTGCCGGCCGCGTTCCTACCCAGGACTCGGAACCTATGAGCCAGAACTGGCTCCCGCAGGGAGCCCTAGGATCACTTCCCATGAATGCTTTCACACTGAGCGACGAACTGCTCGACGAACTGCTCGAACTCTCACCGACTGGGTGCACGATGCTGGGCATCCCCGGTCACGACCACGAGTGGGACGATCTCGGGCCATCCGGAATCGAGAAGCGGCGCGCGCTGCTGGAACGCTACCGCGACAGCTTCCGGAACCTCGGGGAGCCGGCCGACAGCTGGGAGCGTCTCGCCTGGCAGGTCGCCTCCGTGTATGTGGATGAGCAGCTGTCGCTCATCGAACACGGCGATCCGCTCTATGACCTGAACAACATCGCGTCACCGTTTCAGCTTCTTCGCGAAACGCTCGACATACAGAGCACCGCCGACTGGGAAGCGATCGCCACACGGCTCTCGACAATCGGCGAACCTCTTGACGGGTACCGGCGCACACTCGAAGAGGGGCGGGCGCGAGGTCTCCTGGCTGCCCGCCGGCAGGTTCAGGCGATGGTCCTCCAAGCCAGGGTGCTCGCTTCGGACGGATCCCCGTTCGAGCGATTCTCCCGGGAGGCCGCCGCATCTGATGGCTCGTCAGGGTCGGCGTCGGAGGTGGCCGGCGCCGTGCGACGCGCCAAGTCTGCCGCTTCCTCTTTTGCCGACTACCTCGAAACCACATACTTGCCTCAGGCCCCGGAGGCCGATGGTGTCGGCCGGGATCGATACCTGCGAGCGACCCGCCGATTCCTCGGCATGGGCATCGATCCCGAAGAGACGTACCGATGGGGTTGGCAGCAGGTACGTGCGCTGCGCGAGCAGATGGTGGACACGGCCGCTCAGATCGATCCCTCCTTGTCGCTCGATGGCGTCATCGAGTTGCTCACCTCCGATCCGAGTCGCTCCGCTCACAGTCCGGAAGAGTTCGTGGCATTCATGAAGGCGAGGCTCGACGCCGCAGTTGCCGAACTCGACGGGACAGCATTCGACATTCCGGAACCGGTCAAGACGGTTGACGTCAAGATCGCGCCTCCAGGTGGTGCGCTCGGCGCCTACTACATGCAGCCCAGCGAGGATTTCTCGCGGCCCGGCAGTGTGTGGTGGTCGACAGGAGGCAAGCAGGTGCTGCCGCTGTGGGACGAAGTTACAACTGCATACCACGAAGGGTTTCCCGGTCACCATCTTCAAATAGGCGTTGCCACCACACTTGGCGACCACCTGAGCCGGCTCCACCGACTCGTCATCTGGTATCCGGGCTATGGGGAAGGGTGGGCGCTGTATGCCGAGCTGCTGATGAAGGAACTCGGCTATTTGGACAAGCCAGAGTACGTGCTTGGGCTGCTTGCCGCCCAGATGCTGCGAGCATGCCGTGTGGCCATTGACATCGGCTCACACCTCGACGTGCCGGTTCCCGACGATGCGCCGTTCCACCCTGGAGAACCTTGGAGCTTCGAACTGGCCGTAGAGCTACTCACCGATTTCGCCTATCTCGCCCAGGACTACGCCGAGTCGGAAGTCACCCGGTACCTGGGATGGCCGGGCCAGGCGATCGCCTACAAGGTCGGCGAGCGAGTCATCCTCGAGTTGAGGGATGCGTTTGACGGGGATCTGAGAGAGTTCCACACACGAGTCCTCGGATCTGGTCCGGTCGGGCTCGACCTGCTTCGGCGGCTGGTGTTGGAGTAGTTGTACCGGGTCGAACGGATTGCGGATGGCCCAGCTTTCGCTCGGATAGGTACGAAGTACGAGCTACGCAGCAACGGGCTTGCCCGTTGCTGCTATTTGCAGGCCGCCGACACGAACGGGAAGGGATTCACAGCATCCTGGCCGTCGGGATGTATCTCGAAGTGGACGTGGGTTGGGCCGCCGGCGGCGTTCCCGGTGTTCCCGACGTACCCGATCAGATCGCCGGCCGAGACGTGTCCACTCGCCGCGAATGCGTCGAGGTGGCTGAGGATGTACAACGTTCCGTCGTTGCCGGTGAAGTTGACCTGGTTGCCTCCGAGTGACCCGACCACCTGAGCGGCGACACCATCGACCGGCGCGTAGACGGGGCTGCCCCGAGGCGCGAACAGATCGTTTCCGCTGTGAAACCGGCCGCCCGATCTAGGGAAGCCCCAGTCGTTCACGAACGTCGCGTTGGGGACGGGGCAGAGCCAGGATCCCTGGTCGACCATCAACACCGCTCCAACCCGAATCAGATCCGGATTCGTGATCGAGTTCTCCTGGACGAGGCGGTCGATGGATGTGGAGAAGTGGGAGGCGATCTTGGCGAGCGTGTCGCCCGCTCTGACCGTGTAGTTGGTGGGTTGCGACACATCGACGGTGGCATTGGGCCCCTCGAGACGAAGCTGCGCACCCGCATAGATGAGGTTCGTATCAGTGATGCCGTTGGCAACCCGTATCTGTTGGATGGGCACCCCGAACCTCGCCGAGATTCCGGCGAGTGTGTCACCAGGTTGGACCACGTAGGTGTCAGCGCCGGGAATGACGAGTTCGTCACCGATACGGATGAGATTCGGGTTGCCGATGTCGTTGGCCTCGACGAGCGCCTGAACCGTCGTGCCGTTTTCGTCGGCGATCGTCGAGAGGGTGTCACCCGACTTGACCACGTACATGGCGTTCCCTGTGATGACCGTGAGTAGCAACGTCATGAAGACGGCAGTAGCCCGATGGGCGGCTTTGGACCGCATAGCTCAGAGATCGGCGTTGTCGCCGGCCTCCTTGAGGCTCCCGCGAGTGGATGGGCCACTTGCTCGCAGCTGACCGCACGCAGCGTCGATTGTTCCCCCGCGGTTCTTGCGGCGCGTTGCGTTGACTCCAGCAGAACGGAGCCGATTGACGAAGCGATCGACGTGAGATGACGGTTGCAGGATGGAGAGCGGCGTCGGATTCATTGCGATCACATTCACGTGCGCACGGAGACGGCGAGCGATCTCGGACAGACGGTCGGCCTGTTCATCCGAGTCGTTCACGCCGTCCATGAGGGTCCACTCGATCGAAAGCCGTCGGCCCTTCATCTCGAAGTAGTCGGCGGCCGCTGCCTCCACCTCGGCGAGCGGGTAGCGGGCGTTGATCGGAACGAGCGATGTGCGCAGGTCGTCGGTCGCAGCATGCAGGCTCACCGCGAGGTTCACGGGCCACGGCTCGGACGTGAGGCGTCGGATGCCGGGCACGATCCCCACCGTGGAGACAGTCAGCGACCGCGCCGACATGTGCATCTCCTCAATCATCCTTCTGATCGCCTCTCTCACTCGGTTGTAGTTGACGAGGGGTTCTCCCATCCCCATGAACACGACGTTGGTGACCCTGTCGGGTACGTCCGGCATTCCGACCGAACGAAGGTATGCCTTTGCGTACGCCACCTGAGCAACGATCTCTCCCGGTTCCAGGTGTCGTTCGAAGCCGAACTGGCCGGTCGCGCAGAATGTGCAGCCGAGCGCGCAACCGGCCTGGGAAGAGATGCAGACAGTTGCCCGATCCCGGTAGCCGATCAGCACCGTCTCTATCGCAGCCCCGTCAGGCGCTCGAAACAGCCACTTGACCGTGCGGTCCCCATCTGCATGACGTTCCGCCTCCACACTGAACGGCCAAAGGTCGAGGCGACTGCGGATCGTCTTGGGAAGGTTGGTCATCTGGTCCGTGTCCAGGACAGGCGTCACATACAGCCACCGGCGAAGCTGATCGACGCGATAGGAGGGCTGATCGGGTACGAGCTCTGCGAGCGCGTCGGGATGGACGAGATATGGCACCGAACCATGGTAGGGGTCAGCGTACGGCTGGCCCGCATCCCCCGACGGAACGATCGATCGTGACCTGAGTGAGCCTTGTCCGAAGCACCGCACCTAGACTCCCCGGCATGCGTCGGTTCTCGGAACGATCCGATGACACAATGACCCCGGCGGGACTCACGAGCCTTTGGGTGGCCGTGACACTTGGCGCTCCGGTCATCGTCGTCGGGTTCAGACTTATGGCGGGTACGTCCCAGGGAGGCCTTGGTCTCTCGGTGACGCAGCTGCTGCTTGCCGTCCCCCTTGGAGTTGTGGCTGCCGTGGGTGTGCTGTGGGTCACAGCGCGACCCGGCTCGGCGTACGGTGAGGGTCTGGGCGTTTTGCTGAGGCCGTCTTTCGGAGTTGTGGGGGCATGGCTGTACTTGCTGGTCCATCTGTCGCTGCTGATTGTGATCTCCGCATTCGGCCTGAGGATCTTCGGAGCAATGCTCGCAGAAGCAATCCGGGATCTGGGATACGTGGTACCGGTGTCTGTGGGAATCGGGATCGCCGCCGCTGCGGCGGTGATCATGGGGATAGCAGGTGCACTTCAGTGGTGGGTTCGCCGTATTGCTTTCTGGGGAGGCTTGGCGGCGGCAATGTGGATCGCCTGGCGTCTGGCGTCGGGTCTGGACTTCCAGGCGGCGAGTACTCAGAGCAGGTCACCGATGTTCTGGCTGGGTGTGGACATGATCATTGGGCTGGCCGTGCTGTTCTTCCCGCTTGTGGTCGACACCACACGTTCATTGCAGGATGAGCGGACGGCGCCTGCGTCGGTTGGCGCCGGTTTCGGCGTCTCCGCGCTGATCGTCCTCATGGTTGGGGGTCTTGCCGCGATGGTGGGCCCGGGGACGTTGGACCCTTCGACGATCATGACCAGCCTGGGGTCACCCTCTGGAGGGATCGCAGCCACGCTTGCACTGCTCGCCTGGCTGGTCTTCGCTCAACTGGATCAGGCAGCCGTGTTTCTCGTTTCTCCAACGCGAGCGCTCGGATCATTGGGTATCGAGGCACCGGTCTGGGTTGCGGCACTTGTCGGACCGGTGCTGGCAACGGGCGTTGCCGTGTTGTCGACGTCAGTCGGGTTGTTCGACTTCCTCAGGTTCTTGATCAGTCTGCTCACGCCCATCCTGGGCATCTTCCTCTCCGACTACTACGTGGTGCGGGGTGGCGCCTACTTGTCGAGGGATCTCTACAGGAGGAAGGGCGCGTACCGGGGTGTCAACCTCGCAGCCGTCCTTGCCCTGATTGCCGGGTTCGCGGTGTACCAATGGATCTCACCGGTCGGACCGGTGGAGTGGGTAACACTGATCGAGGACGGTCTGCCTTGGGCACCCCTGAGTGCATACGGAGTCCCCGCCGTCATCGTGTCTCTTGCCGTCAGCGTGTTGGCCTACTCGGCGGCCGGACGGTTCCTCGTTCGTGAAGAATCGTATGTGAGTCACGTCAGACCGTTCTAGCTCACTGTGTTCGCGGTTCTGGGTGTTGAGTTCAGGGTGGGAGTTGAGGCGTCGCGGATCTTGCCAGGCAGCGGTCCTGCCAAGGACTCATGACTCACGACCAAGGGCCGGCCGGCCTATAGGACGTGTGCGGCCATCTCGGCCAGGGGGCTCCTCACGGACTTCTCGAGGATCATGTGTCCGAACAGATCGGTCCCCTTGAACTTCTCGATGAGTGCTGCGACACCGCCGTAGGGTGAGATGTACGGATTGTCGACCTGTGTGAGGTCCCCGCAGAACACGACCTTCGAGTCTCTGCTCATTCGTGTGAGGATCACCTTGAGCGTTGACAGTTCGAGGTTCTGTGCCTCATCGATGATGACGAACTCCCCCGTGATCGATCGGCCGCGCAGGTAGGTGATCGACGCGAGTTCGAGAACGTTCCGTTCCGTCAGTTCGGTGATCGCTTCCCTGGCGGCTTTGGGGCCACCGTCGTTGAACAACGCATAGAGATTGTCGTGGACAGCGGCCATCCACGGTGCGAGTTTCTCGGACAGATCGCCTGGAAGGTATCCGACTTCTTGTCGTCCAACTGCGACCAAGGGCCGGTAGACGGCGACTCTGCGGTATCTCCCCGCCTCGAGCACCTGTTCCAGTCCTGCTGCGAGCGCAAGGAACGTCTTGCCTGTTCCCGCCATACCCATGAGCGAGACAGCCGGTATGTCGGGGTTCAGGAGCAGATCGAGCGCAAGTGTCTGTCGAACGTTCTTGGGTTCCACACCGAAGGCCCTGCGTGTCGTAGGCACTCTCGTGATCACGACCTCGGGTTCGACCTGAACGACATGGGCGAGTGCAGACTGCGAAGCCGAGCCGTGGAGCACGAGGAACTGGTTCGTGGCGACCTCGGAGTTCTCGAGGGTGATCTTGCCGTGCCGGTAGAGCTCATCGATCAGGGCAGGTGCCACGTCGAGATCGGTGACCCCGGCATAGAGCTGGTCGACCTGGGCGGTGTCAGCTCTGTAGTCCTGCACTGAGACGCCGAGCTGTGCCCCCTTGATGCGAAGCGCGGTGTCCTTGGTGACGAGAACGGGCTCTCGTCCTGAGTCGGCGAGGTTGAGGCAGGTGGCGAGAATTCGATGGTCGGGACGCAGCGGGTCGAGCACCTTTGGGAGGCGTGCCGAACTCGTGTTGTTCAACTCGATTCGCATCGACCCGCCGGCGGGCAGGGGAGTGGGCTCGCGGAGACCGCCGAACCTCGAAGCCCCCATCGTCTCCAGAAGCCGAAGCGCTGCTCGAGCGTTCGCGCCGACATCGTCGGGGCGGCTCTTCTTGTGGTCCAGTTCCTCGATGACAACGAGCGGAAGCACCACGTCGTGTTCATCGAATCGGAGGGGTGCATTGGGGTCGGCGAGTAGAACGCACGTGTCGAGGACGTAGTCCACGTTTGCTTCTCCTTCGTGCCGCGTCCAGATGAGGTTCGCCTAACCGCGCGCGGAAAACAAGGACCGTCAGGAAAGACGAAGGCGGGCTTGTGTCACCCACTCCTGCACTCGGGTGGGTTGCGTGTCGATGTGTCGCGCGACCGTCTCGGGGTTGGCGGCGACGAGATCCCTGAATGTGGTAATGCCCATTCCTTCGAGGCGGCCGGCGAACACGGTGCCGATGCCTTTGATCTCGGTCAGGTCGTCAGGTTCTGACGGAGCCATTCGGAACGCGGGTGGCTCGGGTTCGCGTGGGAGTGCGAGCGAGATGAGACGGTCTCTCATCAACCAGAGCGCTGCGCCCAAACCTGCCAGGAGTCCGGTGAGTCTGAAGAGCCGCTTCATGGTCAGAGCCTATCAGCCGCGATAGCAGGTCCAGTGTGACCAACCGCCACCCTCGTACCGCAACCAGGCAGCGACGGCTGTGTTCGCGTATGGATCGAGGATGTCGGCATTCGCCCATCCGGCTGCGGCGCTGCGCTCGGCCCAGTACTTGGGGAGATGCTGGAACAGCCCGGCAGCACCGGAACTCTCGTTGACGTTGTCGGGAATCAGTGTGGACTCGCATTTGGCGATGGCGAGGGCGGTGTCGACGTCCTCGGGCTTGAAGAACAACGAGAAGATGCTTCTCGCCTCATCCTTCGAGAGCGGTGTGTGGGAGGAGGCGAGCGTGGTTGTGGTCGTCGAGATCGGAGCGGTCGTGGTTGTCGAGGTCGGAGCAGCAGTCGTGGTGGTCGTGGCCGGCAGTGCTGTCGTTGTCGTTGTCTCGACCGAGTTCGCCGGTGGTGCGATCGCGTTGCCTCGCACATCCAGCATCGCAGCGACATCGACTGGTTCGACGACCTCCGTCTCGGTGCCGGATCTCATGCCGGCCGCGAGCGCGCGCGCCATCACACGGCCGGGGACCGATCCACGAACCGGCATGGTGGTGATCGTCGTTGTTGTCTGCGGGGCCGCCTGCGGCGTGAAGTTGGCAAAGCCGGCTACTGCCAGCGCTGCCACCGTCAGCCACAAAGCGACCGCCACCAAACGTGGCGTGCGCATTGGGGAAACTCCGCCTCTCAGCTCTGGGTCCAGCGCGGACCCGAAGGCAGAGTAGGTGGATTCAGCCGATAGGTGCAACCCAGGGGCGCCCATAATCTGGGCGCCCCTGGTGGGGTTGTGGCGACACGGGATGCCACTCCGGTACGATCGCCACCCGTGAAGATCGACTTCTATGCCCCTCCGTCTCCACCTGCGACGATGGCGGAACATGCCGCAGCGGCCCGCGACGCCGGCTTCGACGGGTTCTTCGTCCCCGAGACAAACCACGACCCCTTCGTGGGGTTGGGGGCGGCGTCCCGGGTTGCCGGCACCATGGAGTTGGGCACCGCAGTGGCGGTGGCTTTTGCCCGGTCACCGATGGTCACGGCGACCGCTGCATGGGATCTCTCGGCGACGTCGAGATTCCTTCTAGGACTCGGCACGCAGGTGTCGGCACACATTCGGGGCCGTTTCTCGGCGGAGTGGGTCGACCCGATCGAGCAGATGCGTGACTACGTGGAGTCACTCCGGGACATCTGGTCTGCGTGGCAGACAGGCTTACGCTTGAACCACAGGGGACGGTTCTACCGGTTCACGTTGATGACGCCGTTCTTCACTCCCGAGCCGATACCCGACTCTCGCGTGCCGGTATGGCTCGCCGGCGTGGGTCCGCGGTCGCTTCGGTTGGCTTCCGAGATCGCGGATGGATTCCATGTGCACCCCTTCCACACAGTGAGGTACCTCGACGAGGTCGTGCGGCCCGCGCTCGGAGATGGAATCGAGGTGGCGTCCTCGGTGCTCGCCGCGACCGGTGGCACGAGCGACCAGATCGAGACGTCGGTACAGAAGGTGAGGTCGCAGATCGCGTTCTACGCGTCGACACCCTCCTACCGGCGCGTCCTCGATCTCCACGGATGGGACGTGGGATCCGAGCTGACGACCCTCAGCCGGCGTGGCAAATGGGATGAGATGGCATCGTTGGTGTCGGACGAGATGCTCTCCTCGATAGCCGTGGTCGCTCCGATCGACGAACTGGGTGAGCGGCTGAGGGCCCGCTACGAAGGCAGGCTGGATCGCCTCGGCATCTACCCGGCGGTGGATCTGAGTTCGGCAGATTGGACGACGGTCGTAGAGGGCCTCAGGGGATAGCTGTGCGCTGGATCTTCGTTGGTGGGTGCCGCCCCCTCCGGCGTCGAGCATCAGCTCGACACCGCCTCCCCCAGCACTCGGCCTTCGGCCTCGCGAGGGGAGGAGACGGTTTCCCCACGGTCGGGTAGCAGCGGTGCTCGCGTCCTCCTGGAGACTGGAGACCGGCAGCTGGGGGCTGGATGTCCACCGTCAGCAGTTCGCTGGTCGCTAGATCTCCACCTGGACGCCGATCTCGAGACACTGGGAAGGGGGCAGGTGGAA
>CAZBXV010000013.1:34193-45808 GCA_964496205.1 uncultured Acidimicrobiia bacterium | reverse complement strand
CAACAAGACCAGGCCCAGGCCCATAACCCTCGCCGCCAGCCAATTGGCCGCCCACCCCCAACACCCACAATCCCAACCCACAGGCACCCCCCAATAACCGGGAGAACTCACCCGCGCCCACCCAGTCACATCACCCTCCCATGAGGTGGCGTGATCCTGCTGCTCCTCGCTGCCAACCATCTCTTGCAGGGGTCGTCATCCATGGGGGTTCTAGTCTGATGAACGTTCATCGAACCCTCCGTCCATCACCCGCAGCAAAGCCGACGATACATCCATCCGTGAGCCTCACTGCGGACGACGGCACCGGTCGTTCCCAACTCCTATGCCCCTGCGAGCATCCCGATAGCGAGGACAAGGATCACGATGGCTCCGACCAGTCCGGTGATCACCCTCGCACGATCCGACATCTTGTGGCCCAGAACCGCTCCAGTCCCCGCGAGCGTCGTCTGCCACGACAACGACGCGAGGAACGCACCCGCAACAAACAAGAGGCCGCTCGAAACGCCCGAGACCCCGCCTCCCCCAAGGATCAAGGCGGCGAAGTAGGTGAGCGTTACTGGGTTCATCAGGGTCAACGACAAGAACCCCGCCGTCGCTCGAGCATTCGTCGCCGGTCCCGTCTCCTGCCTCGACGATGGCCGAAAGGCAGATCTCGCGATGAGTACCGCGATGACAACGAGGACGATGCCTCCCGTGATCCGCAGTGGGTGCGAGTAGGGGGCGAGCGCCTTGGCGGCAGCTGCCCCCGCGACGGCGGCGATCGCTGCGTAGATCAGATCTGCGAGCGCAGCTCCAAGACCGGCGGAGAACGCCCTTCGGAACCCCGACCTGGTACCGATCCCGACGATCAGAACCGCTATCGGACCGACAGGGACGGCGATTCCGTAGCCGGCGATCACCCCCGCAAGGAAGGCACTCACATCTGCCTTTCCAACGCCTCGGCGAGGTTGCCTTTGCGGACGACCTCGATATCGACGAGATCGAGCCATCCGGCGAGCCTGCGCAGCTCATCTGCCATGGCGACCGCGACTCTGGCCTCGTCCTGATCATCTTCGCGGTGAGCAGCCTTCACGATCAGCATCTGGTTCTGTCGATCGGCCTTCAGGTCGACGCGGCCGACCAGCTCCCCGTCGAGCAGGAACGGCAGCACGTAGTACCCGTACACCCGATCCTTCTCGGGTACGTAGATCTCGATCCGGTATTCGAACCCGAACAGCCGCTCCACGCGCGGACGGAACCAGATCAGCGGATCGAAAGGGCTGAGCAGCGCAGCACCCCGATGTCGACGAGGCAGCACCGCATCAGGTGCGAGGTACGCGCCTCCCTTCCACCCCTCGACCTCCACCCGCTCCAGTGTCCCGGCGTCGGCCAACTCCTCGACGAGTGGCCTGGCCACAGGCACGCGGAGCCGGTAGTAGTCGGCGAGATCGGCAAGGGTGCTCACACCGAGCGATCGGGATGCTCGCGTCAACAGCTCTTTTCGCGCCGTGTCGGTATCCACCTCGGGCTCTTCCAGCACGTCCGGATGCACCCGCTCAGGGATCTCGTAGAGCCGGGAAAAGGATGGACGGCCGGCCGAGGTCAAGCGGCCCTTGAGGAACAGCCACTCCAACGCCACCTTCTCGGAGCGCCACCCCCACCACGCATCGGATCGCCGCTCCTGGGCGTCCAGATCGGCAACCGTGATCGGTCCCCTCTGCTTCACCTGCTCGTACACATGCTCGATGAGCCCTGGCCTCTCCTCGGCGAGTCGCTCGACAGCCCGCCATACGGCGGCTCCATTCATCCGGTGCACAAACAGGGGCCTGGTTTCGATCGGCAGCAGCGACGCCTCGTGTCCCCAGTACTCGAACATCTCCCGGGAGCCCCACAGCCATCGATCCAACGCAGTCTGGTCGTAGGCGCCGATGCGGGAGAAGAACGGCATGTAGTGGGCACGGGCGAGCACGTTCACCGAGTCGATCTGCACGACACCCGTGTGACCCACGACCCGGCGGAAGTGCCGCACGTCGACCCGTCCCTCGGGACGCGCCCGGGTCAGACCCTGTGCTGCCAGAGCGATCCGGCGAGCCTGATCGACGGTGAGATGGCGGGTGCGATCCACAGTCGGCAGGATAGGCACAAGGGCCCTCCTCACCTCGGGACGCATGGGAGGGCCTAGGCGATCACCCCTGGCCGGCGAACGCGTGGCACGCCTGGCATACCGTCGTGGCGCGATCCTGGTTGAGATACATGATGTCCGCCGAGCCGTCGGTCGTATGGGCGGCATGGCAGTCCACGCAGGTTGCCGCGTCAGGACTCAGCGACTGCCACTGGGACAGGAACACGTGGAAGTGGTTGTCGAATGCCTGATCGTCGGCGATGTCGCCATGACACTTGATGCAGTGCGAATCCGGAATGGGACGAGTGAGAGGGGCCGGCTGTGCGTAGTGGCCGGTCAGATAGCGGGTCAGGTCACGAGCCCCGAGCGTGAGGGCGGACGCCCTGCCGGCGAGACCCGGACCGGAGTGGCAATCGATGCAGCGGGTGCCCTTTGTCGTGTGGAAGCTGGCCAGATCAACGGGTTGTGCAGCGACGCTCCGATCGACATAGGCGCTCTCCGGCTCCGAGTGGCACGAAGCACAGAACGAATCCCGATTCTCGAACTGTGCCGCCCCGACACCACCCCCGACGAGAAGCACGAGTCCAACAGCGACAGCGATACCCGCGATCGTCACCGGCTTCTTCCATCGTCGTCTTCCCGACTCCACGGTGCAGCCAGCCTACCTGCCCGACCTCAAGCCGCGCGCGGGTCGGAGCCGGTTGTTCGGTCACCGGCAGAATCCTTTCAACCTGCACGCATGCGCTTCGTGTGATCAGAGCCAGGCTGCGCCTCTGACCCCGCTCGAATCGCCGTGGACGGCCTTGCGCAGCTTCGTCGAAACCGCGTCGGAAAACACCCACCGAGTCCACCGTTGCGGCACCCGATCGTACAGCTCCGTGATATTGGACATTCCGCCGCCCAGCACGATGACATGAGGATCGAGCACATTGATGACGGCGGCGAGGCCTCGAGCCAGCCTGTCGACGTAGCGATCCAGGCAGGCGGAAGCGTCCGAATCACCCCTCCGCGCCGATTCGACGATCCCCCGGCTCGTTGACGACTTGCCCGTCATGCGAGCGAAGTCGCCTTCCATCCCCGGTCCCGACAGGTACGTTTCGACACAGCCGCTTCGACCGCAGTAGCAGTCCGGACCCGGCAGCTCTGAAGGTTTCGGCCACGGAACCTGAATGTGACCCCATTCGCCGGTGACCGCATTCGGGCCGCGAACGGGTCGTCCTCTCACAACGATCCCGCCACCGACACCGGTCCCGAGGATCGCTCCGAACACCGTCTCGAAACCTGCGGCGGCACCGTCCGTCGCTTCCGACAATGCAAAACAGTCGGCGTCGTTGGCCATGGCGATCTGCCGGCCGATCGCCGCCTCTAGATCCCGATCAAAAGGTCTCCCGTTGAGCGCGGTCGAGTTCGAGTTCTTGATCAGTCCTGTCGCCGGCGAGATCGCACCAGGGTGCCCAATGCCAATCGAGTCGGCCTTCTCCCCGCCAAGATCCTCGACAAGTCCTGCCACAGTCGAGACGATCGCCTCGTAGTCACCCGCCGGCGTCGGCACACGTCGCCGGGCGACCTGCCGACCATCGTCGATCACGATCCCTTCGATCTTTGTGCCTCCGACGTCGATCCCGATGCGCATGGAAGCATTGTGCCAGGAAGGCCGGTGCCCGGCTTTCTGGCAGTCCTCAGTCGTCAGTCGCCCGACCCTGGGGAGATTGTCGCCCAACCCCCTGGCAACACCTGCGGTCGCGTTCTAGCTGAAGACTGTCCCCTGCTTGAATCGTGAGTCGTGACAGCAACCTTCACCTACGACCAAGCAGTTCTCGAAGCCTTTCCGGCGATTCGCGCTGCGGTCGTATCGATCCACGGCATCGAGCGTGGTGAGGCCGTCGGGCTCCTCGGCGAGTACCGGGATGCACAGCTCGAGACCTTGAACCGTTTGACCGCCACTCCTATCGCACAGGTTCCCTCGGTTGGAGCCTGGCGGCGGGCGTTCACTCAGTTCGGGGTGAAACCGACGCAGTACCGCTCAGCCGTGGAGGCCCTCCTCAGACGTCTGTCAAAGACGGGGGACGTACCTTCGATCAACCCTCTCGTAGACATCGGCAATCTCGTGTCGATACGGCACGCGCTGCCCGTCGCTGTGTTCGACCTCGACATGGTCTCCCCACCGATCACCGTTCGCTTCGCCACAGGGGAAGAGGTGTTTCGCGGCATCGGCACCGAGACGGCCGATCACCCGACCCCCGGCGAGGTCGTGTTCGTCGACTCAGCCGGCAGCGTCTGTGCCAGACGGTGGTGCTGGCGCCAGAGCGCTGACAGCGCCGCCGGAAAGTCCTCGACGGCCGCCCTGTTCGTGACCGAAGGGCATCACGAGTCCGCAGCCGATGACGTGCAGGCGGCAGCAAACGACATCGTCGACCTGGCCACGAGCCACCTGCACGGAGTCGTTCAGGAGTTCGAGCTGCTCCCGTAGGAGTCGCCAGTCATCAGCAAGAGCCAAGCGCCTCTTGGTGGGTACCGCGCACTTCGGTCGCCCCACGGCCTCACGGCGAATGCGGTCGCGTCCCGCCTGACGACTGGCGGCTGGGGACTGGCGGCTGAAGAGCTGAATAGCCGAGCAACCGACTATTACCTCATCGGATCCAGATCCTGATACTCGCCGGTTCTCAGATGGCAGGACACGAGATGTTCGGTATTCCCGTCTACAGGAAGCAGGACAGGATCGATCCCGTCGCAAATCCCCGCCTGCGCGATGGGGCACCGCGGGTGGAAGTTGCAGCCGGGGGGTGGGTTGATCGGGTTCGGAATCTCGCCCGCGGGCAACGGTGCGGTTCTCCGATGCTTCGGGTCCGGAACCGGAACGGCGTCGAGAAGAGCCCGTGTGTAGGGGTGCCTGGCATCTGAGAACACGACGTCGAGAGGTCCTATCTCGACGATCTTGCCGAGATACATGATCGCGATGCGGTCGCACACGTACTTGGCGGTCGCCAGGTCGTGCGTGATGAACAGGTAGGTGAGATCGAACTCCGCCTTGAGCTGCATCATCAGGTCGAGGAGGAGGGCGCGCACACTCACATCGGCCATTGCTATTGGCTCGTCGGCAACGATGAGGTCGGGAGCAGTGATCATGCCGCGGGCGAACACCACACGCTGCCGTTGTCCACCGCTGATCTGGTGTGGGTACTTCCCGTAGAAGAACTCCGCAGGTGTCATGCCGACTTGCTCGAGCATCTGGAGCACCCGCGCGTGGCGTTCTTCGTCGGAAAGGTCGGGCATGTGAATCCGGGCAGGGTGTTCGATCGTCTCACCGACAGTCATCCGAGGGTTCAACGACGCGAGCGGGTCCTGGAACACGACCTGCATACGATGTCGCATCCGGCGCATCTCTTCATTGGACAGGGAACCGAGGTCGACTCCATCGAACACGACCTTGCCGTCGGTGACGTCGTGCAGCCTCAGCACCAACCTGCCGACCGTGGACTTCCCCGATCCCGACTCTCCGGCAAGCCCAAACACCTCACCCTTGCGAATCTCGAACGTGACCCCGTCCACTGCCCGCACGTACTGCTTGGGTGCTCCGGTGATTCCGTCGATGAATCCCTGAGCTACCGGGAACCACTTGGTGACGCCGACGACCTCGACGAGGTTCTCAGCCATTGCTCACCTCCGCCTCGTTGTACAACCAGCACGCGGTCGACTGGCCGTCGGCAACCTCACGGAAGACAGGCAGCTCTCTCGCACATACCTCCATCGCCTTCGGGCATCTCGGATGGAACGGGCAACCGGTCGGTGGGCGCAGGAGGTTCGGCGGTGATCCCTCCATCTTGTAGAGATCGTGCTCCGCCAAGTCGATGTTGGGCACCGAACTCAGCAGCCCGGTCGTGTAAGGATGCTTCGGGTTGGCAAACACCGAGTACACGTCACCCACCTCGGCCATTCGTCCGGCATACATGACCGCCACCCGATCGGCCACTTCGGCGACCACGCCGATGTTGTGGGTGATCATCAAGATCGTGAGGTCGAACTCGTCACGAAGCTCCCGCAGCAAGTCGAGGAACTTGGCCTCGACGATGACATCGAGTGACGTGGTCGGTTCGTCTGCAATGAGCAACTTGGTGTGAAGCGCGAGTGCGAGTGAGATCATCACCCGCTGTCTCATTCCACCGGACAGCTGGTGTGGGTAGTCGTCGAGTCGTTCGCGGCGGATACCGAGCTTCTCGACGAGCTCCTCGGCACGTGCGGTCGCCGCCAGGTCCGACACCTTTGGTTCATGGGTGCGGATCGTTTCGGTGAGATGCTCGACAACGCGTTGCACGGGGTTCAGGGATGTCATCGGATCCTGGAACACCATCCCGATCTCGCCGCCGCGGACATCACGCATCTGCTTGTCCGAGTAGGTCATCAGGTCATTTCCGTCGAACCAGAGCTCTCCACCGGCGATCCGGCCCGGCGTTCTGATCAGGCGCATGATGGCTTTGCCGAGTGTCGACTTCCCACACCCTGACTCTCCGACAAGACCGAGGATCTCGCCCCGACGGATGTCGAGTGACACGTCCTCCACCGCGAGTACGTCACCGAAACGGGTTGCGTACCTGACGTCGAGGTTGCGTATGGAGTAGAGAACGTCGTCCATCAGCGTTCCCTCAGCTTCGGATTGAAGATCTCCATGAGACCTTCGCCCATCATGGTGAACGCCAGCACCACCATCATGATGGCGAGGCCCGGGAACGTGATCAGCCACCACGCCGACTGGATGACCAGGCGACCCTGGGCGATGTCGATGCCCCAGTCGGCGATGTCGGGCGGGAGACCCAACCCGAGGAAGCTCAGTCCGGCACCCGTGAGGATGGCGTCCGCAACGTTGACGGAGAAGATGATGGCAACCGATGGTATGACGTTCGGGTAGATGTACTTGGTGAGGATCTCCCGTCTGCGCGCCCCGATCGATCGGGCAGCTTCGATGTAGGTCTCTTCTTTCACCGAAAGCGTCTGGCCGCGCACGATCCGGTAGTAGGTGGGGATGTAGAGGACAGCGATGGCAACGATCACATTCAGGACACTCGGTCCCAACACCGCAGTGATCGCTATGGCGAGGATCAGCCCGGGGAACGAGTAGAGGCTGTCCATGATCACGCCGATGAACCGGTCCAGCTTGCCGCCGACGAACCCGGCGAACAGACCGATCGGCACACCGAGGAACAACGCCACCAACGACGCGCTGAATCCGACGATGAGTGCGATTCTGGTTCCCCAGATGAGCCGGCTGAATACGTCTTGGCCGATCCGGTTCGTTCCCAGGATGAACCCGCCCTGCGAAGCCGTTCCGCCCGTCACGCTCTTGCCCTCGACGACCGTCGGAAAATCACCGGCGACCGCCTCGTACTCGTTGGACTGGACAACGGCAGCCAATATCGTTCCGTCGACGACACCCTGGAGCGCCTCCTCGAGCGTGTCGAAGCGCACGATGCGGGGACGCAGCTCCTTGCCCGTTCCGGACAGCTGGGAGTTGAGTTCCCGTGCCTGTTCGTTGAGGGCCTGCGCCGTCGGAACCCCCTTGACGACACCGACCTCGGGGCGGGGGGCACCCGACGGGGTCTCCAGATCGGACAACTCGGTGATCCCGGACGTGGAGAGGGATACCAGCACGGGGAGTGCCGGGCTGGCGCCTGGGGCGAGGAATCCGGGGCCCACCGGAATGTCGGGACTGTAGGGAGCAAACCAACCTGGGAAGATCCCGATGATGATGAAGGCCAGCACCATCACCGCCGAGATGGCCACCAACCACCAGTCGACTCCGAACCACTTGCGGCCGGAGAGCATGCGCCTGACGATGCCGACCTTCTCGAGGTTCTCTCGCCACTCCTGCTCGTAGTCTGGGCGCGTCTCAGTCGTCATCCCATACCCTCAGTACCTGACCCGCGGGTCGACGAGCGAATAGACGATGTCAACGGCAAGGCTGATCAACGCGACGAACATCGCGAACATCACAATGACGCTCTGGACGGCCGTGTAGTCGCGGCTCGATATCCGCTCCACCAGATAGGAGCCCATCCCCGGCCACGAGAACACCGTCTCCGTCAGGACCGCACCGGCGAGCAGAATCGCGACTTGAAGCCCGATCAGGGTGATGACGGGGATCATCGCGTTCTTGAGGGCGTGACCGTAGACAACGACCCGTTCGTGGATACCGCGGGCCCTCGCTGCCTCGATGTAGTCCTGCTGCATCGTCTCGATCACGTTGATCCGTGTCAGCCGAACGAAGACCCCCGACAGCACGAGACCAAGCGTGAGGGTGGGAAGCACCATGTGCAGGAGTACTGATTTCAGGGCAACCCAGTTGCCGGTGAGCAGCGCATCGAGGCTGTATATGTTCGTGATGTGGTGAAGTGTGGTCCCGGCGACGCCGTCGATACGGCTGGCAATGGGTAACCAGTGGAGCCTCAGTCCGAAAAGCAGCTGGAACATGAGTCCGAGCCAGAAGATCGGAAGCGAGTAGATGACCACCGAGTAGATGCGCATCGAGTAGTCGGTTGTGCGTTTTCGCCTGGAGGCGGCCCACGCACCCCCGAACACACCGATGACTAGAGCGAGAATCGCGGCAGGGGTGACCAGCTCCAAGGTCGCGGGGAAGCGCTCGCTCATCTCGTCGATGATCGGGCGGTGTCCCCCGGTCAGTGAGTTTCCGAAGTCGAAAGTGACGATGCTTCCCAGGAAGTGCGCGTACTGAACGGCCAGTGGGTCGTTGAGGCCGAGCTGTTCTTTCAGACGGGCAACCGTTTCCGGACTCCCCTTGGGACCAAGTGCGGAACTGACGGGGTCACCTGGGATGACCCGGAGAATAAGGAATACCAGCGTGCCGAGGATGAGCACCATCGGCACCGTGAGGGCGATACGGGCGAGGATGTACCGCCGCAGGCCCGCGCTTCCTCGGACGAACACGTAGATGAGCCCTGTCAGTGCAGGTACCCCGATGATCAGGAATATGAGCGCGAGCGGGGACATGGCGAGAGGGTAGCGCAGGGTGAGCCCCGAAGAGCCCACCCTGCTTGTTGGCTACTTATCCGTCGTGATGAGCGCGTAGTTGAACTCGATCGTCGGTCCGATATTCAACGTCTCAGGCGTCGCGTACATCGGATCGCCATGGATGTAGTCGGCAAAGACGACGTGCTCGGGCTCGAAGAACAGTGGCAACGTCACCACGAGATCGGCGTAGATGTCCTGCGCCTGCCCGTAGAGATCGGCCCGCTTCGCCGAGTCCGTCTCGGAGGCGGCCTGCACCAGCAAGTCAACGAGCTGCTGAGCCTTGTCGTCGGTGCCAACGCCGGTCGGGCTCCCTTCGGCCTTCTCGGTCACGTTCGTACCTTCACCGCCGTTGTACACGAACGGCTCGAGGTAGTTGGACGGATCCGGATAGTCGAAGAACCAACCCAGGACGCCGGCAGGGTACGCCTCGCCACCGGTGAGGGAGGTCACGTACGTGCTCCACTCGACCGACTCCAGCGTCACCTTGATCATGCCTGTTGATTCGAGCTGCTGCTGGATCACCTGCATCCACTGCGCCGTGCTCGCACCGTAGTGCTCGGGCGGGTAGTACAGCTGGATCTCCAGCGGGCTGTCGGCGCTGTAGCCGGCAGCCGTCAGATAGTCCTGCGCCTCTTGCATGTTCGGCGACTGGTACTGGTTGTCGAACGCCTCGTTGGCTCCCAGGAATCCCGGGGGCACCTGCGAGTAGAGCGGCGACACCTGGCCACCGTACACCGTGTCGGAGATGGCATCGCGGTCGATGATCGACGCGACGGCCTTGCGGACGTTGTCGTCGTCGAACGGTGCCATCGTGTGATTGATGATCAGGTAGCGAATCGCACCACCATTGATCGTGCCAACCGTCAGGTTGGGGACATCCTGCAGCTCCGAGATCAGCTCCGTACCAAGGAAGCGCCACGCAACGTCGATCTCGCCGTTCTGCAACGCGAGGGACATCGTCTGCGGGTCCGAGAAGTACTTCACGATGATCTGGTCGACCTGCGGCTTGTACTCACCCGTGTAGTTGGGGTTCGGCTCGAGGACAACCTGTTCCTTCTGCGTGTACTGGCTGATGTACCACGGACCGACGCCGTAGATCGGGGCCGGCGGGAACAGCACGCACTCGGTCGCTGGGAAGATGTTCGGATCGGCCGGGATGTACGGACCGGTCGCCAGCAGCTCTGGGAAGTACGCCACGGGCTGCTTCAGGTGGAACACGACCGTGTTGGCATCCGGCGCCTCAACGCTCTGCACATACGGGGTCACCAACGCGTCCGCGACGCCGTTCGGGCAGTCAGGACCGATGGTCAGTACACGGTTGATCGAATCCGCGTACACCTGCGCAGTGAGATCCGTGCCATCTCCGAATTTGATTCCGTCCTTCAGCGTGACCGTGTAGGTCAAGCCGTCGTCGGAAACGGTCGGAGCGGCCGTCGCGAGGCCTGGAACGAGCTCATCTGCGGTTCCCGGCACCCACTTCATGAGGCCCTCACCGGTATTCTTGATCAGCTCCCAGTCACGCGTGGCATACGCGTCGGCCGGATCGAGGCTTGCGATCGTATCGGTGGTACCGATGATGATCGTCTTCATCCCCGAAGCAGCGGTCGTCGTTGTGGCCGCCGTCGTTCCGGGAGCAGCGGTCGTCGTTGTGGCCGCCGTCGTTCCGGGAGCAGCGGTCGTGGTGGTCGTTGCGGTACCACCGCACGCAGCCGCGATCAACGCGAATGCCGCGATGAGGGCAACAGCCCAAAATCGACGTCTCATCTCTCTCCTCCAATATTCATGGCTCGACGCGGTACGTCGAGCACTCTCAACTTAGTCCCGATCCAGCCATGTCACAACGGGCACCCACCAACACTTCCCATGTGAGGAAGGTCCGTACAATGCCCGAACCGACGGAAAGGACCCACCGTGGCAGCAGTCTCTCTCACGTGGGAGGGCGATCACCGCTTCGACGCTCTCGACCGCGACGGCATGCCTGTCGACATCGATGGTGGTGCAATGCTCGGTGTCCGGCCATCGGATCTGCTTCCCATGGCCCTTGCGGGTTGCTCCGGCGTCGACGTGGTCAACCAGCTCGGCGCCGATCGAATCAGAGCATTCGACATAGCCGTCCGTTTCACCAAAGAGCCTGATCCACCCTGGAGGTTTCAGCGATTCCGTGTGCACTACCGAATCTCGGGGGTCGATCTCACCGAGCAGGAAGTTGTCGAAGCCGTCCACAAGAGCCACGAAGAGATGTGTTCGGTGTCCATGGCAATCCGGGGAAACGTGCCGGTTGAGACAACGGTGGAGGTGAGCCAACAGACTGTCAGCTGACAGTCGCTGACTGCCTTCTTCGTCGGTGGGTACCGCCCCTCCGTCCCAGGCTTCGCCCAGTCCACCTCCCGTTGGGCTACGCCCAGGACCCCGGCTTCGGGCCCCCCAACGCTCAGCCCTCACGACTTCGCTGGGGGAGGAGACTCGCTCAGCTCTCACAACTTCGTTGCGCCCG
>CAZBXV010000013.1:0-34093 GCA_964496205.1 uncultured Acidimicrobiia bacterium | reverse complement strand
CACGACTTCGCTGGGGGAGGAGACTCGCTCAGCTCTCACAACTTCGTTGCGCCCGGCGTACCCGGTACCAAGCACCAGGGTGCGCCCACGGTCTCGTGGCGAATGCGGCCGCGCTCTGGCTGACGACTGACGACTCTGAGGTTATCTCGCCGCCGCTGAATACACCTTGGCGAGTTCTTCGTTGAACGTCTTGGTCGGCAGGAGGACCCACGCACCTGCTGACGTGACGTAGTCCTTCACAGAGATGTGTACCTTCCTGACATCAGATGCGGTGATGCCACGGAAGCTCCAGGCGAGGCTCACCGCGTCGCCGAAAGCGAACCGAGAGTCCAGGTGTACGACCCCGGCCACCTGGCCGGCGACCGAGGAAAAGGCACTCAAGGAACTGAACGACGCGAGCCGTCCGGCGATCTTGAAGAGCATCTCTTGCTGATGCTGCTCGCGGGTAAGGTCGCTCGCTCCGGCGACCGGCTTCCACTCCCCATCGACATACTCCTCGGTGTGGCGGGTTCTCACCCAGGCGAGGGCTTGTGCGCCGCTCGCGTGGGTGCAGCCCGCCGGAAGGTCCAGCTGAGCTTTGGCGTCTCGTACTGCGTTGTCGACACAGATGTCGACGCCGCCGAGCGCGTCGATGATGTCGGCGAAACCCGAGAAGTCGATCCTCGCGAAGTGGTCGACCTCGATGCCGGTGTAGTCCTGGACCATCAGCGCGAGCAGCTCCGCTCCGCCGGCAACACCTTTGCAGCCGCCCAGCCCGGTATTGAGCCTGGCATAGGTATCGATACATGGGTTCATCACGTACAGGTCACGAGGCAGTGACGCGATGATCGGCGCCGAACCGTCGGACGGCAGCAGGATGAGCAGCATGGCATCGGCTCGTGGTCCTTCCTGCCCGACCAGGAGATAGGAGGTGAACATGCTGTTCGGAAGAGCGGGACTCGTCGCCGTGGGGAGTTCGAACGGGGTGATGACCGCTTCGCGCTGGTTCCGCTCGGCCACAATGAGCTGGAGTAGGTCCTTGTCCAGCAACGGCGGTGAGACGTCTTCGGCTGCGGAGCTCTGCGCCTGTGCCACCTGCTCATCGGTTCTCTCTTGGATCTTCGCCCGCACGAGCGAAGCCGACGCGAAGTCCTCTCGCTCCACGCTTCGGTACGCCTGCAACGCCCGGATGCCTGTGGCTGCGAAGAACCCGAACACAGCCAGCCCGACGATCACGCCGGCCGTGATCAGCGCCCGGACGACTTCCGGGCGCCTCAGCTCGTCCCTGTGCTTGGCCATGACCCCGATGGTAGGGAATCTGTGTGGTTTCTCGCGATCCGCCTAGTCGTGGACCACTTCTCTGATCGCCATGACTGCGAAGAAGAGTGCCACCGACAGCGTCGCCATTGTGGCGCCGGCGGCCGTCCCGGCGTAGTAGCTGATGTACAGGCCTCCCAGCACGGCCAGGACTCCCATCGCGACGGCGACGCCCATCATCGACGGCACACGTCGGGTGATGAGTGATGCCGTTGCCGGCGGTGCTATCAGCAGACCGAACACCAGGAGCGTTCCGACCGTCTTGAATGCGATCACAACTGCGAGCGTCACCAGGCCGAGCATGACTGCTCTGGCGAGACGGGGCCGCATGCCCAGCAGGCGTGCCTTGTCCTCGTTGAATGCCAGCGCGAGGAAGGGACGGTAGAAGGCGAGAGCGACGACGATCGTCACGACGAGACCGGCTGCCAGTGTACGAAGATCGGACGCGTCAACGCCCAGCGCATCGCCGAACAGGATTCCGGCGAGACTACCCGCGTAGGACGATGTCCTGGAGATGATCACAACGCCGAGTCCGAGCATGCCGACGAACAAGAGGCCTATGCCTGTGTCTTCGGACAGGCGGGCCCGGCGATGAATGGTGCCGATGCCCCACACCATGACCATTCCCGACGCCACCGCACCGACAAGCTGACTGAATCCGAATAGGACCCCGAGCGCGATGCCCGGAAGCACGCCGTGCGCAAGCGCGTCGCCGATGAAGCTCAGCCCTCGCAGCACCACCCACGTGCCGACGATTGACGTCACCGCTGCTACCAGAACGCCTGCAAGCAACGCTCGCTGCATGAACTCGAGGCGAAAGGGCTCAGCCAGCCACTCCATCTGCCCGTCTCCGTTCTACTTCAGTGCGTCGGTGATTCTGTTCGCGTCGGTGAGCAGCAAACCGAGGTACGTGTCTGCACCCGAATCCGGCGCCCCAAGCGAGCCCGTATATAGGGTAACGATCTGCACGTCGTGGCCTACCTCTTGGGCAAGCGTCTCGGCCAGCGTCGGCGACTCGGTCGTCTCCGTGAAGATGGCCGGAACCTTCTCATCGGTGATCGTCCGAACCAGTGCCGCCAGGTCTGCCGCACTTGGTTCACCCAGCGTTCCACCGCCGGGGATCACAACGCCGACGATCGAGAAGCCGAAGCGATCCGCGAGATACCCGAATGCCATGTGGCCGGTAACGAGCTTGCGGCGATCCTGTGAAATCTCGTCGAAGACGCGGGTCATCTCGGTCTGGGTGTCGACGATCTTTTGGGCGTACGCGTCACCGCGAGCTGCCCAATCAGCTGCGCCCGGAGC
The DNA here is from genome assembly GCA_964496205.1 of uncultured Acidimicrobiia bacterium. Classification (GTDB taxonomy): domain Bacteria; phylum Actinomycetota; class Acidimicrobiia; order Spongiisociales; family UBA4744; genus CAYLHS01. The sequence goes on along the minus strand of CAZBXV010000013.1, from coordinate 31,492 downwards.
GAGGTCTGCCAGCCTGGCAGCAACGACCGTGGCCGCATTCGCCATGCGTTCCGGATCGAACCACACGTGCGGATCGGCATGGCCATCTTCGAAGTAGCGGGAGGTCTCGAGCTCACCGACCTTCAGCACGGGCACGCCATCGGCTTCAACCATCTCGAGCACTGAGGACATCCCCTCTTCCAGACCGAGCCCGTTTGCAACTACCAAGGTCGCTGATTCCATCGCGGCCACCTGCTTGGCCGATGGCTCGAACTCGTGTGGGTCGGCGCCCACCGGCATCAGTACTTCCACCGCCACGGCATCACCCGCTATCTCACGCACGACGTCCCCGAGGATGGTGGTGGTTGCCACGATCCTCGGCTCATCCGAGGTTGCTCCCGAGCTGCAGGCGGATGCAATCAGCCCCGTCACAAGAATGATAACGATTCTCATTTGCATGTTTCTATGGTATCGTCATTTCAGCATGGCGCAAGTAGAACTCGCAGAAAGAGCGGTCAGATACCTGACCGACCACGGCGTGCGGATCACCAAGGCCCGGCGCATGGTCATCACCTGCCTCGTCAGCCATCCGGGGCCGCGATCGGCGGCCGAGTTGGATACAGCGATGCGGCGCCGGATCCCCGTCTCGTCGATCTACCGGAACCTGCAGCTGCTCGCCAATGCCGGCCTCCTGACCAAGTACGTCGATGGTGACGGCATCGCGAAGTACGAGCTGTCCGAACGCGTCACAGGTGACCATCACCACCACTTCGTATGTCTGCGGTGTGGACGAACCGACGAAGTTGCGATCTCCGACGAACTGGAGCGGGTGATCTCCCGTCTCATCGATACAGCTGCTGCCGCCCACGACTACGAACTGACCGGGCACCGACTCGAGCTGGAAGGAGTGTGTGACGCGTGTCGGACCGCACAGTGATCCAGGCGCACAACCTCGTGCTCGCCTACGGGGACCGTATCGCACTCGCGCCGTCCTCGTTCGAGATTCCGACTGGAGCAATCACCGCCGTGATCGGACCGAATGGTTCGGGCAAGTCGACCCTCCTGCACGCAATCGCCGGACTGACCGAGCCATCTGCCGGCACCCTCTCTGTGCCGTTCGATCGAAAGGGGGGAATCGCATACGTTCTGCAGGCCACGAGGCTCAACGAGATCACACCGATCACAGTGCTCGAAGCGGTGCGAATGGGCAGGTACGCGCGCCTCGGCCTCTTCGGACGCTTCGGGCCCGAAGACAAGGCCATCTGCGACAAGGCGATGGAGCGGCTCGGCATCTCAGACCTGGCGGGGCGTCATCTCTCGGAGCTTTCGGGCGGGCAGCGCCAGCGTGTGTTCGTTGCGCAGGGCCTCGCCCAGCAAGCTTCACTCCTGTTGCTCGACGAACCGATCACCGGGCTCGACCTCGTGTCGCGTGACTACATCCTCCAGGTGATCCAGGAAGAGATAGCGGACGGTGTGACCATTGTCGGCACGACCCACTCGCTCGAAGAGGCCCACATGGCGGACCATGTGCTGCTTCTCGCGGGACGGATCGTGGCGTCGGGCCCACCCGATGAGGTCCTCACCGCCGACACGCTCGCCGACGCCTACAGTCACCCCATGCCACAGACACAGGACGGTCAGGTACTCCACGACGATCCTCATCACAATCCTGTCGAGACTCGGCACGTCCACTTCGAACGGAAGGCTTGACACGTGACTCAGCACTTCTCCTACCGCATCATCGCTTCCCCACTTCACGAGGCACTCGATCGGGTGGTAGCACCGTTTGTCGATGCGCTCTCCTCGATCGGTGGCAGAGCCGGCGAGTCCGATGCGTCTCTCATCCTGGTGGCGACCGGAGGCACTGAGCGCCAGATCATCGACTGGTGGGAACAGGACCCCCAGCGACCAGTGTTCATGATCGCCCACCCGGGTCACAACTCGCTTCCCGCATCACTGGAGTCGTTGGCTCGCCTCCAGCAGCTCGGCGCTCGCGGACACATCCTCTACCTCCGTTCCGAAAACGACGTCGAAGGCTTGAAGGCGATCGAAACGGCGGCCAAGGGGCTCGCCGTGCGAGCTGCGCTCAGGAATGCACGTCTGGGCAGAGCGGGCGTTCCTTCCGACTGGTTGGTCGCTTCGACCCCGACACCGGAGACTGTCCGGGCAACCTGGGGACCGATGGTTGTGGACGTCGCCCTCGACAGTATCTACGAGGAGTTCTCAACCGCCCCACCGAACGGCGCCACGGAACTTCACGATCACGCCCATCACATCGAAGAGCCTTCGCCCGCGGCAATCCAGGACGCCGCCCGGCTGACCGTCGCACTCGAACGGTTCGTGGACGACAACTCCCTCACGGCGGTGTCGGTCCGGTGTTTCGATCTGCTCGGGGACATCGAAACCAGCGGCTGCGTCGCACTCTCTGAGCTGAACGACGAAGGCATCGTCGCGGGATGTGAGGGGGATGTGGTGTCCACCGTCGGCATCATGTGGGCACGAGAGCTCACAAGCGAGATGCCTTGGATGGCCAATCCCGCGCAGGTCGATGTCGATGCGAACAGGGTGCTCCTCGCCCACTGCACGGTTCCGCGAAGCATCGTGGACTCCTACGCGTTGCGCTCCCACTTCGAATCGGGGAGCAGCGTCGGCATCCAAGGAACCATCCCCCCGGGCCCTGTGACACTGTTGCGCATAGGTGGCATCGCCATGGATGAGCTCTGGCTGGCCGAAGGAGAGGTCCATGTTCGGGAGCCGATCGAGGGGCTGTGCCGGACGCAGATGGACGTGCACCTGTCTCGCGGGTCTGTGTCGGATCTGTTGGAACGGCCGCTCGGCAATCACATCGTCGCTGTGATGGGGCACCACGCGGATGAGCTGCACTCGTGGTGGAAGACCTTCGTGGCCTGAGATCCTGTGCAGACCTGCCGCGATGCCCGTACGCTGATGTGAATGGGGTACTGCTTCTACTGTGATCGCCAGGTCGACACCGAGACCTGCCCCACCTGTGGCCGGCAGGCATGGGTCGAGCCGGACACCCAGCCGCAGCCTGTGCAGGAGACGGAACCAGCCGAACCGCCTGTGCCGTTGGCACGGATGGTGCGGGAACAGCGGCCGTGGCTCATCGTCGCTGGTGTGGTCGTCGTCGGGCTTATTCTCTCGATTCTCACCGTTCCATCCGGTTTCCAGCACGTCACGACACCAACACCCCCTCCTCTCACGACCACCACGTCCAGTACCATCCCGGACCCGGAGGCGTCACTTCCCGTCTACGTCATGGCGAGCGGCACGTGGATCGGGATCATTTCCGACAAGAACCCCCCGCAGACCCTCACGGGTTCCTTCCCCTTCCTCGAACCTGCAGTAGATGTGCTCCCCGACGGGTCCATGATCGTCGAACGATCCGATGGGTTCGCGCTGATGTCGACGGGAGGCATCGAGACTCCGCTCCCCATCGGGTCACCCGGCAGCTACGACGACGTCGCCCTCGCCCCGAATGGGCGGGATCTTGCGCTCCTCGACACGGAAGGGAACGTGTCCGTGTATGACATTCCTTCCGGGCTCACGATCGACATGACGCCGGGAATCACGATCGACATGACGCCGGGAACACGTCAGGGACCCTTCGAGGACGGTCTGTTGATGTGGTCGCCCGATTCGGCTCTGATTGGCCTTTCCACATCGGACACGTCGTCCTTCTGGACGGTCGCCGGTGACCTGCTCACCGTATTGGGCGGGAGGCTGGTTGCGCTCTCCAATCAGGCGACGGCGTACGTCACAGACGGGAGGCTTGCTATCGGGACGAGCATTTCGAGTTCCGACTACACCGAGATCCAGTCGGCGGCTTTCGATCCCACCGGCCGTTATCTGGCGATCGAAGCCACCGCCGCAAGTAACGGTGAGGACGGCGGACCCGGTGTCTGGATCATCGACATACCCAACGGAAGTAGAGAACTCGTGGCCCCTCCATCCTCGGTCTACGCATGGTCCGGCGACGGCTCGGCCCTGTACTGGGCTGATGGAACGGGCACGTATGCCTTCCCCACCGCGTCGATCTTCAGACAGGCCAAGATCAGCGTCGATGGTTCCAGAAGCGGTGACCGCCTGAGGGTGTACGACAGCTCGTTCGTGCCCCTGCCGACGGTGCTCATTCGTCCTGGCAGCCTCTTCGAACTCAGAGACGGCGTCGTGTATCGCCGCGGCCCTCGCGGATCGGATGAGGTACCGACCGAGGGTCTGACACTGGCGATCGCCGACGGTTCCTCCTACGACCCGGCACATCCCCTCCTTCGAACCGCCGAGTACGACGACGGATCGAGGAAGGTGTCGCTGGTCGACGAGATGGGCAACGCTCAACCGCTTGCCTCACTGCCGGCCGAGGTCGGACCCGTTACGGCAATCCTCAACGTGCCCGGCACCGGGCTCTTTCTCGAGACGTCCGACGATCAGATCCTCACCTACGACTTCACCTCGAGTAGCAGCACCACTACCGGAACGGCGCTGATGCCCCTTCTGTCGGGGCACTCGATTGGCCTCGTCGGAAACGTTCCCTTCGCAGTGACCGACACCGCCATCGTCCACCTTCCGAGAACCGCCGACGCCATCGCTGCGGGAGAAGCACCCCCCGCCCCAGAGACCCTGATCGGCATCGGAGATCTTCCAGGGGCAGGAGTCATCCTCGATGCAATCGGCATCGGGTCGGATCTCATCGTCCTCGCGAAGACGAATGTGGATACGGCGGTGCTCTTCTTCATACCCGGGGACTCCGAACTGTTCGATGGCGCCGTGGTTCCGAATGCTCCATCCCCGAACCCGACACCACTCTCGGTGGTGACCAGCGATATCAACACGGTGCAGATCGACTCGGGTGAGATCGTCGATGCCGGCGATGGGGGAACGTTCGTCGTCAACCTCGATACCCCCAACGGCCCTTGGAGTTCTCTGTTCTCGGCTCTCCAGTTCGCCAACTACCAATGTGGGGCTGCAGTGGTCTGTGGAAATCAGCCCATCCCCCTGCGGGCGCTCGGGTTCACCGAGAACGGCGCGTGGTTGGTCACCACCATGAACAACGCGCTCATGGCGAGGTCCACCAGAGGTCGGGGGGCAGTCTCTCTCTCCGGCGACGCTCCAGGCCAGATCGTGTGGGTTCCGTAGGGCCGCTGACGAAACCGGCGGCGAGTATCCGGGCCAAACACCCTCTACAGGGTCCTGATTCATGTGCCACAATGCGAACATGGCTACGGCGACGAGTCGCTCTCTCATCCCGCGCTATGCGCGAGCCGCGATCTACGCGGTTCCCCTGGTGGTGCACATCGCACATGTCCACCACCTGGCCGAAGGGATCACCGCATGAACGACTTCCTCAACCGCTTCTCAGAATCCGTAGCACCGGTGCTCGCGTTCGACACCGACATCCACGCCGAGCGAGCTGAAGGACTGTGGGTCTACGACCAGAAAGGAAACCGCTACGCAGACTTCGCGTGCGGGACCGCCGTCGTCAACCTCGGCCACAATCATCCCGACGTTGTCGCCGCCGCCCAACGGCAACTCGGCAAGCTCGCCCATGCAGGCTGCGTCTTCCGGTACGACTCGATCCTCCAGGCCGCCGAACGCTTGCGGGAGGTGACACCGGACGGAATCGAGATGTTCGGCTTTGCCAACTCGGGCGCGGAGGCTGTCGAAGCCGGCGTCAAACTCGCCAAGTACACGACGAAACGGCAGGGAGTTGTCGTCTTTCGGGGAGCATTCCACGGCAGGACGATGGGCTCGGTCTCGTACACCACGTCCAACGCCAAATACCGAGACGGGTACCACCCGATCCTCGGGTCGGTATGGGTTGCACCATTCCCGCATCCGTATCGATGGGGCATGACGGAGGAAGAGGCAACGAAGCTCGCTTTGGACGAGCTTCGCAGGATGTTCAAACACGAAGTACTCCCCAAGTCGATCGCTGCCTTCCTCGTCGAGCCGGTTCAAGGTGAAGGCGGCTACTACCCGGCGCCGGAGGCGTTTCTGGAAGCACTCCGCTCCATCGCAGACGAACACGGCATCATGCTCGTCTTCGACGAGGTCCAAACCGGATTCGGTAGGACCGCCGAATGGTTCGCCGCCGACCACTACCACGTCGATCCCGACATCATCGTGCTGGGCAAAGGCATCGCGAACGGCCTACCTCTGTCGGCCTACGGAGCCTCGAGACAGATCATCGGTCCGTGGCCGGTAGGGGCCCATGGCACGACGTACGGAGGCAACCCGGTGGCCTGTGCAGCAGCCGTCGCCGGAATGGATGTGATGGAGAACCTCCTTCCCCATGCTCGCGATCTGTCGGCACATGCATTCGAGCGGTTCCACAAGCTCCAGGTCGAGCACCCGACCATCGGGGACGTTCGGGGGCTCGGTCTCATGATCGGCATCGAACTGGTCCGCGATCAGGCAACCAGAGAACCGGACGCCGATGCAATGCGCTTCCTCTCCGATTTTGGTTTGAGGCATGAATTGATAATCATCTCGTGCGGGCCGGATGGGAACATCATTCGTTTCATCCCGCCGCTCGTGACGAGCATTGCGGACTTGGATTCGGCAGTCGATACGATCGAGGCAGGCCTCGAGGCGTACGAAAGCCGGAAATAGGCCGGCCGTCCCTGGCGGAGACTCGTCTCCGGGCCGGCCAAGGAGGCCACCCGAAGGGGTGGCCTCCTTTCTTTCACTCTGGCTACGTCATCAGTTCCCGCAGGCGGTACTGAAGCACCGGTTGTGCGTCGACGTCCAGCACTCCTCGACAGACTCCTAGAGTTCTACCCGTGACTGACCTCGATGTTGCGAGAGGGGCCGCGCGCCTCGGAGCCGCCACCATCCGCGCCGTTCACACGCAGACAATCTCCTACAAGAGCGAAGTCGATCCTGTCACGAACGCCGACACGGAGGCTCAGCGGCGTATCGTCTCGTTTCTGAACTCGCAGCGGCCCGACGACGAGATCCTCGCCGAGGAACATCCTGAAGGTGAAGGAACCTCGGGACGGTGGTGGCTGGTCGACCCTCTCGACGGTACCGTCAACTACATCCACGGTATCCCCCACGTCTCGGTCTCTATTGCGCTTTGTGAGGACGGCGCACCACTGGTTGGAGTTGTCACCGACGTCTTCCATGACGAGGAGTTCTCGGCTGCAGCAGGAGCAGGCGCGTGGCTCAACGGCAGTGAGATCGGCGTCTCGAGAACGGAGCTGAGCGAGGCGGTCGTCGGAACCGGGTTCCCGTACGACCGACGCGAGCGAGGCGGCGAACTGGGGGCGATCGTCGGCGCGGTCCTCTCCAACGTGCAGGGCGTCAGACGAATGGGATCGGCCGCACTCGATCTCGCCTGGGTAGCGACAGGACGTTTCGACGCGTTCTGGGAAGTTGGTCTCCACCCCTGGGACGTGGCCGCGGGAATCCTTCTCGTTCAGGAGGCAGGCGGCACAGTCACAAACCTGGAATCGACCCCCTCGACTCCGTTCGATACTGCGTTCTACGCCTCGAACGGAGTCTCGCACCAAGAATTCTGCGGCCTCATCGCCGCCGCCATGAAGTAGAGGAGCACGCAATGGAACCGTACGACCTCGTCAAGGGTCTCAGAGTCGTTCGACACTTCACGGGAACCCCAATCCCAGAAAGCGACCTCGAGCGAATCCTCGAGGCCGGGCGCTGGACCGGGAGTTCGAAGAACACGCAACGTTGGTCGTTCGTTCTTCTCCGTGAAGCGGAAGCCCGCCAGGCAGTGGCCGCGTGCGGCAACTTCACCTCCCCTCTCGTCAACGCGACCCTCGGCATCGCGCTTGTGCGCCTTCCCGACGGATATGAGTTCGACATAGGTCGGGTCGCTCAGAACATGATGCTCGCGGCGGCGGCCCTCGGCATCGGATCGTGCCCCGTAACACTCCACGATGGGGTGTGCGCTCGCGAAGTGTTGAAGCTGGCCGACAGCTACACGTGTCGCTACGTGGTTGCGTTCGGCTACGAGGACGGCGAGGCCGAGAGGTCCTCACGTGCCCGACGTCCCTACGGAGGACGCAAACCCCTCGATGAGATCGTGCGGGAGTTGCCCGCTTGAAACGACTGATCGTCGCCGACTCTGTTCGTACGCCTGCCGGCATCGCCGGGAATGCGCTGCTGATCGAAGATGGCACAATCCTCGAAGTCGGCGAAGCTGCTCAGCTTCAGTCTCACGATCTCCGGATCACCCGATTCCCTGACGCTGTGATCATTCCGGGATTGCGGGACGCTCACCTGCATCCGCTTGCCCTCGCATCGGGCGGAATGCTTCTCTCCAACATGACCACCATCCGGGATCTCCAGCAGCGGTTGCCCGACGCGCCCGGGGTCACCATGGGGAGCGGGCTGGATGAGCGGACACTGGCCGAAGGCCGGCTGCCGACACGAGATGACCTGGACGTGGTCGACAGGCCGGTGGTGTTGTTCAGAATCTGCGGTCATGTCGCAATCGCCAACACGGCTGCGCTCGTCGCCGCCGGGATCGGACCTGACGTGCTCGATCCCCCGGGTGGGAGTTTTGATCGGAACTCGGACGGGACACCAAACGGCATCCTGCGGGAGACGGCGATTGCCGCGGTCACGTCTCGACTCGAGATGCCATCGGTCACCCGAGTGCAGCTCCTCTCGGCGCTCACCCGGTTGACACGCCTCGGAATCACATCTATCGGTGCCGTCATCACATCGTCATGGTCGGAACCGATAGATCCAATCATCGAAGCGGCTGACGATCTCCCTCTGCGAGTCCACGCGATTCTGGAGGAGCCCGTGGGGATCGGTCGGCTGACCTCACAGCGCCTGCGGTTTGCCGGCCTCAAAGCCTTCGCAGACGGCAGCCTCGGCGCGAGAACCGCCGCGCTGACACGTCCCTACGACGACGATCCCGGCAACTCGGGGATTCTGCGACTCAACCTGTCACCCGCCAAGGCCCGATTCGCACTCGACCGCGACGGTCTTGTGGCAGTCCACGCAATCGGAGATCTCGCAGTCGAGCGGGTCCTCGATCTGTTCGAAGCACTCATCGGCGAGGGTGCCGACCCTGGCCGACTCCGCATCGAACACGCATCGATCCTCCCGGACATCAGCCTCCGCCGGATGGCCAAACTGGGCGTGACTGCTTGCGTTCAACCAGCGTTCGTGCCGACTGACGCACCGTGGCTGCCATCTCGGCTCGGCGAGGATCGCGCCGCGCGTGCATACCGGTTCGCATCCATGGTCGACGGCGGAGTCCCTCTCTGCGGGGGATCGGACGCGCCGGTCGAGTCACCGGACCCGTTCCTCGGCATGGCGGCGGCACGAGATCGAAACGGCTTCCACACCGAGGAGGCCCTGACCGCTCAGCAGGCCTTCGAGCTGTTCACGAGTGGCGGTGCCCGCTCGCTTGGAGAGCCACCACCCCTCGAGCCCGGGTCTCCTGCAGACTTCGTGGTCGTGGATCGCGATCCGGTGTTGTCCTCACCCGCTCTTGTCCGTGCCACCAACGTGATGTCAACGTGGGTAGGCGGCAGCGAGGTTGGCTCCTACTCCTGAAGGAGCCGGCCCTCCATGCCACCGGCCACCACAACGACCTGTCCTGTCACGTGTCCAGACAGGCGGTCGGAGGCGAGCAGCACCACCTGAAATGCCACGTCCTCCGGGGTTCCCATCTTCTTGAGCGCCATGGTTGCCGTGACGCGCCGCTCCAACGCCGGGTCTTTGCGCGCTTGCGTGGTCATCGGCGTCACCGTCCACCCCGGCGCAACAGCATTGACCCGAACCCCGATCCGAGCGGCTTCATTCTTCGCGCTGAGCAGCAACCCGGTCAGAATGCCCCCTTTCGCGGCTGCGTAGTCGATGTGACCGGCTTCACCGAATACACCGGCCGTCGATCCAATCATCACGAGGCTGCCGGATCTCGTCGAGGCTGCGTGACGGAGAAAGGACCGAGCAGTGAGGAAGGTCGCAGTGAGATTCTGCCTGAGGGTTGCTTCCCACCGATCGAGTGGCAGTTTCCAGAGCGGAAGGTCCTCCGAGGGCCAGACTCCGGCATTTGCGACACAGACATCCACTCGACCGAGCGCATGAACAGCGGCGGGAATCAGGCCGTCGGCCTCCTCTTCCACCGTCAGATCCGCCGGCAATGCAACACCACCGACCTCGTTGGCGAGACGCTCGGCCCGATCCCGAGACGTTCGGTAGTGCACAGCCACCCGTGCACCCTCCTGCGCAAACGCTCTGACCACGGCAGATCCGATGCCGCCTGCGCCCCCTGTGACAACAACGCCGCTGTTTCGAAGTCCGGTATCCATGGCAGGCACGGTAGTGGCCTCGCTCCGCGAGCCGGTCCCCAGTCGTCAGTCATCAATCGAAAGAGGGTCACCGTCACAACGAGACCACAGGGCGTGTTCCTACCGAAGACGGGTCCTGAAGCAAGGTTCAGGCACTTCTGATTCTCATGATTTCTTTAGGACCCGTTCACTCCCCGTTCAGCTTCATCACGCACACTGCTTGACAGATCGGAGTACCGGGAATACAAATACACCATTACCAACATAGAAATAGGTGCAATTCCTGTTCGGTCCGGGTAGGGTACCCCGACACGGCCCGATCAAAGAGACGGAGGGCAAGATGGCAGACACACTGAAAGGCGCCCGACTGAAGGGCGGTTTGAGACCATCCCGCAAGTACGGGGACGATCGAGTGTGCGTCCAGAAGGGCTGCAACACCAAGCTCTCGCAGTACAACCGTCGCGAGTACTGCTACGCCCACGCCCCGGTTCGGTTCCCTCGAGTTCGCGGAAGGGTCGTTCCCGAAGGTACGTGAGCAGCGACAAAGATCACGGCGTCCCAATCTCCCCCTCCATGAGACGCCGACCACGAGGCCCCGGAACCCCCTCTCCGGGGCCTCTCCATGAAGTTCTCTACCCACCCCACCCCGGGTGGGGTATACTGTGATGGTATGAAAGAAGAACACAAGCGCAACGCCCTGGTTCGCCTCAAGACCGTTCGCGGCCACCTGGACGGCGTGATCGCGATGGTCGAAACAGACCGCTACTGCCCCGATGTGATGAAACAGGTATCTGCGCTCCAGGCATCGTTGGAACGCGTGAACCGTATCGTGCTCCAAAACCACCTGGAGACGTGTGTTGCCGATGCGGTGCGAGAGCATCGCGCAGCGGAGATCGTCGATGAATTGATGGAAACCATGAAGTACACGGCAGCGGTCACCGGACCGGCGCCTCGACTCGACTTGGAGGAGCTATGAGCACCCTGACCCTCAACGTTCCGGACATCTCTTGTGCCCACTGCAAGATGTCGATCGAGGGTGCCGTGCGCCCCCTCGATGGGGTCGGCTCCGTCGAGGTTCACATCGACGAGAAGACCGTCGATGTGTCCTGGGACGAGACCACCACCAACCTAGACACGATTGTCGAGGCGATCGAAGACCAAGGCTACGAGGTCGATGGACGCTGACACCCTTGATCGTACATTCGACGTCGAGGGGATGACCTGCGCGTCGTGTGCGATCAGGATCGAACGGATCCTGTCGAAGCAGGATGGCGTGGACCAAGCGGTCGTCAACTTCGCAGGTTCGGAGGCAAGAGTTGTCGCCGCGCCAGGTGTCGACGCGACTCGCCTGATCGAAGCGGTGAAGAAGATCGGCTACGACATGCACGAGGTCGTTCCCGAGCAGGAACGGATCGACGTCACTGCCAGGTTCACAGAGGAAGAACGAGCCCAATGGAGAAACTTCCTCGGAGCCGCCGCTCTCACCATTCCTGTCGTAGTGCTCGCCATGGCCGCCAAGACCGAGTGGTCACGGATCCTCCAGTGGGTCCTCATCACACCAGTCGAGTTCTACTTCGGCCTCCAATTCCACAGAGTCACGCTGAAGAGGCTCCGCGCCTTCGATGCGACGATGGACACGCTGGTGTCGGTCGGGACCGCCGCCGCGTACGGCTACTCGGTGTGGGCGTTCTTCGCCGGAAGGCCGCTCTTTTTCGACACTGCCGGAGCGATCATCACCTTCATCCTTCTCGGTCGCTTCTTCGAGGCCAGAGCAAAGGGACATGCGTCACAGGCGATCAGCACAATCATGGAGCTCGGGGCGAAAGAGGCCCGGGTACTACGGAACGACTCCGAGGTCATGGTTGCCGTCTCAGAAGTTCATCCGGAAGATCTGCTGATCGTTCGCCCCGGCGAGAAGATCCCAACGGACGGTGTCATCGTCGAAGGATCCTCATCTCTCGACGAGAGCATGCTGACCGGCGAGTCGATGCCAGTCGACAAAGGTGTGGGTGATGGGGTGTTTGGGGCGACCGTCAACCAGCACGGCGCTCTCGTTGTCAAGGCGACCCGTGTCGGCGCCCAGACGGCACTGGCTCAGATCGCCCACCTCGTCGAGGAGGCTCAGGCGACAAAAGCCCCCGTACAGAAGCTGGCCGACTCCGTCGCCGGGGTGTTCGTGCCAATCGTGATAGGAGTCGCCGTTGTGACGAGCGTCGCGTGGTACTTCGTATCGGGCGGCGACATCTCTCAGGCGCTCACGACCGGCGTTGCAGTACTGGTGGTGGCGTGTCCCTGCGCCCTAGGACTGGCAACGCCCACGGCCATCATGGTGGGGAGCGGCCGCGGAGCAAGGCTTGGCGTCGTGTTCAAAGGCGCTGAGCTGTTCGAACGCTCCAGGGCGGTCGACATGGTTCTGTTCGACAAAACCGGCACGCTGACGAACGGTGCGATGCAGGTGACGGACATCGACACCCAGGGTGACCGCTCGGCGCTGCTCCGCTTGGCCGGATCTGTCGAGTCGGTATCGGAACATCCGATTGGTCAGGCAGTCGTCCTCGCCGCCGAAACAGCGGACCTCGATATCGTTCGGCCGGATTCCTTCGAGAACATGTCGGGCTTGGGAGTGCGCGGCGTGATCGACGGCACCGAGGTGTCCGTCGGCCGCCGAAGGATGTTCGACGATGCGGGATTCACCGTCCCCGACTCCTACTCCGAAGCCTCTGCGGCGTTCGAGATGGCCGGCAAGACGGCGTTCATGGTCGCATGGGATGGCGAGGTACGAGGGGTCATCGCGGTGGCCGACACGCTTCGTGTGCACGCAATCGACGCGGTTGCCGATCTCAAGCGGATGGGTGTACGAGTCGGCATGGTGACGGGAGACAACACGACGACGGCCAACGCGATCGGATCGGCACTCGGGATCACCGATATCGTCGCCGAGGTACTGCCCGCAGACAAGGTCGCCCAGGTGAAGAGGTTCCAGGACGAGGGCAACGTCGTCGCGTTCATCGGCGATGGCATCAACGACGCTCCCGCGCTCACCCAGGCGGACCTCGGGGCGGCCGTCGGGACAGGCACCGATGTGGCGATCGAGGCAGGCGACGTGATCCTCATGTCGGGTGACCCGGCGCTCGCAACCGTCGCGATGAGGCTGGCCCGCGCGACCTTCAGAACCATCAAGCAGAACCTGTTCTGGGCGTTCATCTACAACGCAGCGATGATCCCCCTTGCGGCGTTCGGGGTGATCAGTCCAATGCTCGCTGCTGCGGCCATGGCCACGTCCAGCGTGTCGGTCGTGACAAACTCGCTTCGGCTCCGCAGGTTCCGGGCGTAGCGTGGAGCCGGCCGGAGTTGTTGACCGCCTCTCCAGACGTCGGTGGACAGAGCACTAGCGTGTGGTCAACCGACAGGGAGCCAGCACCATGACCTATCCGGAAGGATTCGGGCCACCTCCGAGCACCTCAAGCGCTTCGATACCGGTGAGCCAAGCGTCTCGTCCGCTCTATGAGTCCAAGGGGTGGATGAAGCTGCTGGGGGTCATTTCGATCGTGAGCGGGGGCCTGTCCGCCCTCTCAATCATCGGGATCGTGTTCGCGTGGCTCCCGATCTGGCTCGGAGTCCTTCTGTGGAAAGCAGGAAACGCGGTCGAGGCCGCCCACGAGGCGGGTGACGCTGCCCAATTCCTCGATTCGCAGAGCAAGCTGAAGACCTACTTCATGATCACCGGCATCGTGGCCCTGATCGGCATCATTCTGTCGGTTCTGGTCATCCTGCTCTTCGGTGCTGCGTTCCTCGCCGCCTATCGCAACGGGATCACCCTCGAGTAGCAGAAGCGATGAGGCCCGGCACCGCCGGACCTCTTCGCCGCTACCTCTTCTTATGCCTGTTGGCCTTGCGACGCTTGCGGTACTTGTGCTTCGACATCTTCTTGCGCCGCTTCTTGATGAGAGAACCCATCCACACCTCTGCTTCGGAATTGAGACCACCAGATTGCCCGCTTTGGTCCCGGTTCGCAAGCCGAACCGGATCACGTCTCGAGACCTGGTCCGCCGATGCTTGGCACAATCACCGTCCCATCGCCTCCGAGCTCTCCCCTGAATGCCTCGACGACCGGATCGATGGCGATCGAGGTGGTGAGCGCAAGGATCGACGGACCTGCACCGCTCCAGCATGCGTACAGCGCCCCGGCGCCTCTTGCCGCAGCGATGAGGGGTTCCGCGACGGGATTGAGCGGAGCACGGGGACCTTCGTGGAGCTCATCTCCGGACGCGGCGTCGAGCGACACCGGGTCCGCCGTCCGCAAACCATCAACCAGTGCCACGACACGTTGAATAGAGCGAACCGCGGTAGCTCGGTCGATTGCTGAAGGGAGCACCTGTCGAGCCTGGGTCGTCGATAGCATCTTGTCCGGTACCGCGATCACGGCCCGGAGACTCGGGTTGAGGTCGAGCGCCACCACCTCGCCGCCGGCCGTGACGGACACGAGTCCGCCAAACACCGTCGCGGCTGCGTTGTCCGGGTGGTGTTCGAGGTGCGAAACGATCTCGAACACTTCTCCAGCGTCCACCCCACGGCCTGACGCGAGCATGGCGGCCGCCGTGCCCGCCGCGAACGCTGCTGCGGAGGATCCGAGCCCGCGGCCGATCGGGATCTCGTTGTGGACCGTTAGTGCCAAAGGTGTGTCGCAGATCGCCCTTGCCGAGGTCAGCACAGCGTCCTTGCCTCGTGGCGTGTGTGGACCGGCATGACGTATCGTCCAACGCTCCGAAGCGACGGCGGTGACGCGACATCGAAGTTCGACGGCAAGGGCAAGCGTATCGAATCCGGGGCCAAGGTTTGCCGACGACGCAGGGGCAGACGCCTCAAACATGGACAGACTCCACGAAGATGTCACCTGCCTCCGGCAGGACACTTCGAATCGCTTCCTCGATGTGATGCACAACATCGATGGCGTCTTCGCTGCTGAGATCGTCTCGCAGGTCGACGTCGATGTTGACGAGCACGTCCTCGGGACCCAGATGCATCGTCAACAGCCTCCCCACCGCTTCGACCTCTTCAACAGAGAGCACCGCCGCGCGAATCGCAGATCGATCGGCACGCGTCGCTGCTTCACCAACCAGCAGCTCTTTGGTCTCGGATGCCAGGAGGACAGCCACGAGGCCGAGAAGGATTCCGATGAGGATCGAAGCGACGCCGTCCCACACCTCAGAACCGGTGACGATCGTGAGGACCAGACCGCTTGCTGCCAGCAGGAGACCCACGATCGCTGCGCTGTCCTCGAGCAAGACCACTAGAACAGAGCTGTCCTTGGTGGATCGCAACGACCGCCACACTCTCCTGGTGCCTCGCTCGCGGTTGAACTCACGGCGGGCAATACGAAGGGAGAGCGATTCGATCACGACTGCTACCCCGAGCACCACGAAGCTGGCGACGAAGTCCGTCACTACATGGGGATGCTGTATCGCCTGAATGCCCCGCTGCACCGCCAGGACCCCGCCGCCGACAAACAGCATGACGGCGACCATGAAGCTCCAGAAGTACACCTCTTTGCCACGCCCGAATGGATGCTCAACCGACCGGCCTCTTCTGGCAACGGCAAGCCCCCGAAGGAGGAGCAGCTGATTTCCGGTATCCGCGACAGAGTGCACCGCCTCTGCAAGCATGCCGACGCTTCCTGTGATGAACGCCGCGACGAACTTGGCAATGGCGATGGCGGTGTTCCCCAAGAGTGCGGCAATGACCGCCGATCGTGACTCGGCCATGCGGGGCATTGTACGGAACGGCCGCCGATCGCACCGGCACGGTTTCCGGAACGGCTTCGGCCGTCTACTAGCGTGACGCCGACATGGAGGGACTACTCGGCCTCAATGAGACGATGGCTCTGCTCGTGCTCGCTATCGGGCTGGCAATGGTGCTCGGCAACTTCATCGCGCTCGTGAAGGGTGACAAGAATGAAAGCGAGCCGGTCTACACGGGCCGTGCGTGGTTCCTTCTGCTGGTTGGTGTGGTGGTCACAGCCTGGGCGGTCGCCAGTCTCGTCGTCTAGCGGATGTCGGTCGTATCACTCGACCAAGCCCCCCAACCCAGGGCTCCTGACCGAGAAAAACACCGCTGATAGCCCTGGGTTCGCAGGGTCGCTGCCCCTCACGGCAGGATCAGGACTTCGCCGTCGTCGTAGTAGTCGTTGCTCGAGGCTCCGTGGGCACCTCCCCACACGATCACGTTCTGGTCCCAGATGACCGTGGGGATCGCTCCGACTCGCTGATGGTCACCGTCGGGAAGGTCGTACCACGTGTCGGTTGCCGGATCGTATGCAACCTGAACCCACATCGGGGGGAACGGATCGGTGCCGTACAAAACGATGTCGGACCCTGTCCACACCATCGGAGCGAGACTCAGACCGCCTGCATCGATCGGCGCGCTTCTTGTCCACTGATCGGTCGCCGGTTCGTACAGCCAGAGACGGGTCGTTTCCTGTTCGAACGGCGCGAACACGATGTGGGTTCCCGTCCACGCGCCGAAGTAGACCATGCCTGCGTCCATGTCGTCGGGCGACGCGATCGGTGTCCACGAGTCGGTCGTGGGATCGTAGGACGCCCATCCGGGGTCGCCATCGGTTGCGTCCCCATTGCCGCCGACGATCATTTCGTCGCCTGTCCACACGGCGACACCCGCGTTCTTCTGTCCCAGAGGGGCATCGGCCAGGACCCTCCATGTCTTCGAAGTCGGGTTGTAGGCGGCGCCGTCGTTGAACGACCCCTCTTCGGGCTCGACGACCGACCCTCCCCACACGATCAGCTCCGTGCCGGTCCAGACGGTGAACGCGCCAAGCCGTCCTTCGATCGGCGCGGGCGGGATGGTGCTCCACGAGTCGGACGACGGGTCGTAGGCGAAGCCGTCGTTGGGTGAAGTCATGTCGGTTCTGGCACCGCCCCATATCAGCCACTGGCTGCCCGTCCAGACCGACGCCGCGTTCATTCTCGCGTCGGGAATGGGTGTGATCGCTGTCCAGGCTCGGGTCGCGGGATCGTATGCCGCGCCGGTTGCCTTCGTGACATCGGGTCCGAACCCATTACCGAGCACCAGCATCTCGCGTCCGGTCCACACCGACTCGTAGTAGGCCCGTGCCACCGGGGCTGCCGGGATCGGTTCCCACTCCCCGATCGTCAACCGGAGCGGCTCTGTCGTTGTCGTCGTCGGTGCCGCGGTAGTCGTGATCAGAGCGGCAGTGGTCGTGGTGGCGACCTCCGTGGTGGTCGTCACCGTCGTTGTCGTAGCAGTCGTGGTCGTCAGGGCCGACGTGCACCCCGCAACGGCCACGCAGGCAGCAATCATCAATAAGCGCCTCATGCTCCCTCGATAATAGAGGGACACGATCTGGTTGGATCGTGTCCCTCGCCCCTGGATTACGGCCCGTTGGGGCGGGCCCTGTTGTAGACACAGTACCAGATGCTACGACGCTTGTGTCTAGGTCTCTGGACCCCTCTAGGCAGGGTCCACTGCGTTGCTGTGAACGATGTCGAGAGCCGGCTTGAGAAGGACGGAACGGTTCGGCCAGGACCATGGTGGGAAACCCCTCTCGTTCGCGATCTCTCTTGGTACCGCTCGTCGCGATGCGGTAACCTCCCGTGCCCGAACCGCTCTGGTTCCGTGCGGGTGTAGTTCAGTGGTAGAACACGAGCTTCCCAAGCTTGTAGCGGGGGTTCGATTCCCCTCACCCGCTCCGTTATGGCAGATACTGCTCTTCGATCTGCACGATGACTCCGTCGTCGATCGTCAGCCAATACGGCAAGGACCCGTATCCGTACCAGAACCAAGGCACGACATCCGAGTCCGGATTCGCCAACAGTTGCGCCCACGTGTGCAGATCGACCGGCTCCAGGGCGACACACGGTCCAGGGTCGCGGTAGCACGCGTAGAGCGCGACTTGGATACCAACGTCGACGGTCAACGTCCGGAGCCGCGGGTTGTTGTTGCGGACGTAGAAATCGATGAACTGGTCGGGGCCGATGACTCCATCCTCACGAGCTGCGATCGTCGCAGGGTCACCCACATACCACTCGGCGTAGTCGGCAACGATCGTTCCGGCAGCAGGGTCGACGCTCTCTACGTAGGCAAACTCCACAACCAGATTCGGATCGGCAATCACCTCGATCGGTTGTTCGGATGTGATGCCGTCGCTGCCGGTTGCGGTCACGGTGAAGTCGTGCGTGCCGGACGCGAGCTCGAGTTCTGCCCAGAACACGATCCTTCCGGGGTCTTCGTACGAGTGCAGTTCAGCGCCGTCAAACGTCACCACCTCCGCGTCCTCCACCCACCCTTGCACGACCAGGTGCCCGTCCACCGAATAGCACACCGTTGGCCCCTCGATGTGAACGACCGGTCCGCTCGGGGGGACCGTCGTGGTCGTCGTGGCCGGAAGTGTCGTGACGGTGGTCGAGGTGGTCGAGGTGGACGTTGTGGACGTCGTGGCCGGAAGTATCGTGACGGTGGACGTGGTGGTCGGTGTGGTGGTCGGCCCTGCAGGAGCCGTCGTGCTTGTCACGATCGGAGTGCACGCGACCAACAGCAACCCCACTGCAGCCACCAAGATGCCGCGGTGTCTCACGCTCGCCTCCCCTGGAAAGGACGTCTGGTTCGAGACTACCCACGCGCGCCGGCACCCGAGCCCGTCGCGCACAGGTGACCACACCCCGCGCGATCACCCTCTAGTGTCATTGGCATGCGACGATTGCTGCTCGTGGTTCTGCTCGCAACCGCCTCGTGTAGCGGTGCGTCGACCACACCGTCGACCACACTCCCACCTCTGATCACAACGACCACCGTCACGCTTCCCGTTGGTCCCGGCGAGTGTGGCCAACCGCTCCTCACCGACGAACGCATCCCCAGCGTCGACCTCGCCGATGAGATCATCGGGCGATTCATCGCCGACCGTATCGCCGGAACAGGCGCCGAGGGCTGTCTCACAGACGAGGCGGCCGTGACGTTCGCCTCTCCGACGTTCCCGACATGCCTCTACTCGTGTACCGACCTGGCCGTCCTCCAACTACCCGAATCTCCGGTGATGACGGCGTCGGGTGACTCCTCTCTTGGACCCGTCAGGACCGTTTTCGTCGACTATCAGATCGGCGAGACACTGCACCGCAAGATGCGTGAGATCTACACGGTGCAGACGATTCGTGGCCCCAATGATCAACGACAGGTTCTCATCGGATCCGTGAGTGTTCAGCCACAGAGCGCAGTGGACGATGTCGCCGGCCGGCAGGTGCTCAGCGACTTCCTCGACGCGCTCGCGGATGGTGCGTGGGACGTGGCGAAGTCGCTTCTCGTCAACAAGGGGGTGGGGGACGACATCGAACAGCGCCTTCCGGATTTCTGGGACCTGTCGGCGGAGGAGGTTCTCGCCCCATTCTGCGAGACGGCTCTCTGCGGATCCGCTTACGAGATCGTCGACAGCGTTCCCACCGGCAAGGCGACGCGGACCTACACAGTCACCTTCTCGAGTGCAGGAGGACCTGTCACGGTCGACATCCCGGTTGCGATGCTCGACGGACGCCTCACGGTTCAGGCGCTGCCACCCGACGGAACCCCAGGTGATTCTGCACCGATTCTGGAAGACCTGCTCTTCCCGGACGGCCACGATGGACCCGTTGCGTTCATCCGATCCAACTCGCTCCAGACCCCCGACTGGTATCTGTGGCCTGCGGTTCGGTACGCTCGCAACGCGGAGCTTCTCTCCACCGATGTGATGTTCGACGGGACCGCGGGGGTCGAACTGGCCACCCTGGGTGACGGAACGGTCGACGTGCAAGCGGTCATCGGGGCATCACCGTGGACGATGGCAGGCGTCACGATCGATCAGGACGAACCCACGGCGCTGGTAACGGACGGGGCACACCTCGTCGCTTTCACCGTTTCCGACCGTTCCCTTCGCACGATCATCGATGCGAGCGATCAGGAAACGACGATCTACTGCGCGTCCGTTGCGGGCGAGGCTCTCCTGGTCACCACCGGAATCGGAGACTCTACGTTCTATGACATCTACTCGTTCGCAGACGGCACACCTGTCGCTCACCACGAACCCGACCGAGCATCGGGATGCGGCGTGCTCGCCCCGGACGGATCCACGTTCGTCTACGCGTCGGAAGTGTCACTTCACAGCCCTCAGACAATCGTGCTCGCTTCAGCCGAAGACGGCACCGAAATCGACAGGTGGTCCGTTCTTGCGGACGCACGAATCGGGTCGGTCACACACGCTGCCCTCTCGTTCGACGGCCGCTACGCGGTGGCTGACCTCGTGGTGCCGCTCGACGAGGAACCGTACGTCGAGAACCCGGACATCGGCCGCCGTTTCGTCGTCGACACACGAACGGGCGACCAATGGATGGTTGATACCGCCGCACAGGTGCTGTTTCCGCCTCAATAGCGTTCTTCCCGCAAGGAGATCAAAGCACTCCTCAATAGGCGGCGCACTGATACCTCCTCGTGCCGGACGTCTACCATCTGACTCGTGATCTTCTCGGACCGCACGATCAAGGAAGCGCTCGCCGCCGGGCGAATCGTCATCGACCCGTTCGACGAGACGTTCGTGCAACCGTCGAGTGTCGATCTCCGAGTCGACCGGTTCTTCCGTGTGTTCGAGAACCATCGGTATCCGCAGATCGACCCGAAACAGCCCCAGGACGATCTGACCACGCTGGTCGAGACAACGGCGAACGATCCGTTCATCCTCCACCCCGGAGAGTTCGTGCTCGGATCCACGCTTGAGCGAGTTCGTCTCGGCGACGACGTCGTCGCGCGATTGGAGGGCAAGTCGAGCCTGGGGCGCCTGGGATTGCTCATTCACTCGACCGCAGGTTTCGTGGATCCAGGGTTCGACGGCTATCTCACGCTGGAGCTTTCGAACGTTGCCAAGCTGCCAATCGCCATCTACCCGGGAATGAAGATCGGGCAGATCTCCTTCTATGAGCTGACGACTCCTGCCGACCATCCCTACGGGGAGGCCGGAGGCAAGTACCAGGGACAGCGGGGTCCCACGCCGAGCCGGATTCATCAGGACTTCTGAGAGCCGCTACAGAGCAGTAAACGGCCCGCCAGCATTCAGCCAGAGCGCGGCACAGCCACGGTGAGCCGCAGGGCGACCGTCAGTCGTCAGTCGTCAGCTTCACTCCATGCGCCAGTCGGACCGGGGTGATGGACACCAATCCGTTCTTGATCGCCTCGACGTCCGTTCCTGCAAGGTCGCCCTCCACGCGCAGACCCGTCGAGAAGTCATGAATGAACACTCCGGGCTCGACTTCCCTGAAGATCTTGTCGTATCCGATCTTCGCGAGGTCGGTGAACACACGCGGTGTATCCACGGTTGCGTCGGTGCCGAAATTGACGTTGAGGAGATCGACTCCGGTCGGATAGCCGTCCCGTCGCAACCCTTCGACGATGTCAGCGCCGACGCTTGCCGCACGCGGCCACAGGTCGCGTTCCTCACCCGTCCACACCTTCTTCGCCCAACCTCGATGATCCGATGTCACCCCGGTCGACAACGCAACTGCGGGGATCCCGGCGATCCACCCCTCGGCAGCGGCACCAGCGGTCCCGCTCGACAGGAAGAATGCAAGGCTGTCATTGAGACCGATGTTGATGCCCGACACCACCATGTCGGGCCGCTCCCCGAAGAGGGAGTGAACGCCGAGCTGCGTGCAGTCGGCGGGAAAGCCGTCGGCAACCGCCATCTCGACTCCCTCCCGAACGATGCGCGTCACCCGAATCTCACCAAACCTGGTGATCGCTTTGCCGATCCAGCTCCGCTCGCGATCCGGTACAACGACCTTGACGTCGGCGATCTCGCCCAGTGCATGAACCAACGGAAGGAGCGCCGGCGAATCAACGCCGTCATCGTTGGTGACGAGCAGGTACCCCATGACGGCCAGAGGCTACCCGCACACGCAGGAACCCCCGGAATCCGGGGGTTCCTGAAGTCCTCGGCGAGTTGGAGGAAGGGGGACTCCGTTGTGCTCTATCGAGGACGCTGCCGTCATTCATATCGGCCACTTGGGGGGAGAACTTGAGTAGCTCCAACGCGAAGCACCTCCAGCCGGGAGGGAGTGGCCAGAGGTGCTTGCATTCAGATCCGGGGGTTTCCCGGTGTTGTCTCAACTGTATCACGGTGCCGTTATTATCGAAACGCCTCTATATCCATGGCCACTTATGCATTCGATGTCAAGCAAGTAGCAAGGAACGAGACCCTTCTGATAGAGTTTGTTTATGCTCAATCCGAGAGAACTCCAAATCTTCCTTGCAGCGGCCGAAACCGAGAACTTTTCCGAGGCCGCCCGCCGACTCAACATCTCGCAGCCCGCCATTTCGATGCAGATTCGCTCCCTGGAAGAGAAGCTCAGCGTCCCGCTGTTCACTCGGACCGGCCGCCAGGTGACGCTGACCGACTCGGGCAGAGTCCTGATTCCTATGGCGCGCGATGTCATCGACCACACGATCCGTCTCGAAGAGGCGATGGCGTCACTGCAAGGCGATGTCGTCGGGGTCCTCAAGCTCGGGTGCAGCACAGCGGCCGGCAAGTACGTGGTCCCTCGGCTCATGGCCCGCTTCCACACGCGCTACCCGAAGGTTGGGCTCGTGTGCGACGTATCGGGTCGACACGAAGCGCTGCGCAAACTCCGCGAGGGTGACGTGCAATTGGCGATGACCAGTCTCAGAGAGCCGTACAAGGGGATCGAGTACCGCCCGTTCTTGACGGACCGGATCGTCCTGATCGTCCCCCCAGACCATCCATGGGCATCCTTGAAGCGGCCGCTGAAACCCAAGGAGCTGCTGGCCGGTAATTTCATTCTCCGCGAGTCGATGTCCGGAACCCGAGCGGCGGTTGCAGAGGGCCTCGCATGGCACGACATGTCCCTCGATGACCTCGACCGGGTCATGGTGCTCGGCAACTCCGAAGCGATCTGCGCCGCCGTTCAAGAGAAGATCGGGGTCGCGTTCGTTTCGACGTCGGTAGCTTGCGAGGCAGCCAAGTCGGGGACGGTCGTGCCTGTTGTGATCGAAGACATGGATCTGACGACCACGCTCTACCTCGCACGGGACACCGACAGACCTGCGACCCGCTCCCAGGCAGCGTTCTGGGAATTCTCGTTCGCCCCCGAGAACGAGAACATCCGAGACAGGCCGGGCCTCCCACCGGATCGCATCTGCTAGTGGAACGCGCCAGACGATTGGTGGTCGAGGCCCCAGACGAATGAACCGGTCCCGCCCCATGTTGGTGGCCGCCATGGCGGCTCTGGCCGCCGCCTGGGGAACGATCCCGCTGATCGTGAGGTCGGTGTCTCTGTCCTCACAGCAACTCGCAGCACTCAGACTGTGGTTCGGTGCCGCGATCGTGCTGTCGATCCTCGCAGTCCGCTCCGATCTCAGACTCCGACGTGAGGACCCGCTCGGTCGCATCGTTGTCATGGGTGTCATGCTCGCCATCCACTGGGCCGCGTTCTTCTGGGCGATCGACACGACAACGGTCGCCGTCGCCATCGTCGTCGTCTACCTGGGGCCTGTGGCGATCGCGACCCTGTCTCCAAAGATCCTGGGTGAACCCCTTCGACCGGGTGCGGCCATCGCCTTGGCCGTCGCCTTCGGCGGCGTGACCCTTGTCGTACGACCACACGGAGGAGCAACCATCGAAGGGATCGTCGCGGCGTTGATCGCAGCAGCGACGTTTGCTGTCATGGTTCTCATCGGGAAGCCGGCAGCGCAGGCGATTGGAGGGCTGAAGCTCGCCGGCTTTCAGATGACGGTCGCCGCACTCGTCATGACACCGTGGGCCATCTCCGCCGTCCCGAGCATTCCCGCCTCCTGGTGGCAGGTCGTGATCCTTGGAATCGGCCTCACCGGCATCGGGCTCATGATCTACTGGTCGCTGATCAGCGTGCTTCCTGTGACGACCGTGGCCATCACCTCGTACATCGAACCTGCGTCGGCCGTCGCCCTGGCGGCTCTGGTGCTCCACGAACACGCCGACCTGTGGACGTGGGTCGGCGTGGCCCTCGTGATCGGGGCGGGGATCTCGGCCGGGAGAGAACCGAGGGAGAGCTGAGTCGCGCAGCCAGCAGCCAGCGGCCAGCGGCCAGCGAGACGCGACCACAGCCGACAGCGAAGACCCCCTCCCCGGCTTCGCCGGACCTCCTCCAACGTCGGGGCCTCGCCCTCCTGGGGAAGGCGACCTATCGCCCTTATGTCTCGCAACAGATGCGGTCGCGTCCTGCTGGAGACTGGGGACTGAGGACTCTCGAACGGTGGGGTCGCTGTCACCTGTCCGCTGAGGGGGGAGCCCTGCGGGCTACCCCCTCTTGAAGATCGCCGCTGCACCCATGCCGCCGCCGATGCACATACTGACGATGCCGTACTCGACGTCACGCCGCTTCATCTCGTGAAGCAGTGTGGCGGTGAGCTTGGCGCCGGTGCATCCGAGCGGATGTCCAAGGGCGATTGCGCCGCCGTTGACGTTGACCTTCTCCGGGTCGAGTCCCAGTTCCCGCACGCAGTACACCGACTGACTGGCGAACGCTTCGTTCAGTTCGATCAGACCGATATCGCCAAGGGCCATCCCCGCTGCCTTGAGAGCTTTGGGAATCGCAACGGACGGCCCGATGCCCATGATCGCCGGGTCGACACCAGCTACCTGGAATGTGACAAGCTCGGCGAGCGGCTCAAAGCCGAGTTCCGCGGCCCGCTCTCTGGTCATGAGCAGTTCGATCGCGGCACCGTCGGACATCTGCGACGAGTTGCCCGCCGTCGATGTGCCGTTGACCTTGAACGCCGGTCGGAGCTTTGCCAGCCCCTCCAAGGTGCTTTCCCGGGGACCGTCGTCCGTGTCGTACAGGAACTCCTTGCCATCTGCGGATACGGTCACCGGAATGATCTCGTCGGCGAACTTCCCGGCCTTCTGCGCGGCCACCGCCCGGCGCTGCGATTCGAGGGCAAACGCGTCTTGGTCTTCACGGCTCACATCGAACCGTTCGGCGACGTTCTCGCTGGTCAACCCCATCGACTCGTAGGCCTCCGGCCAGTGTTCGGCGAGCCACGGGTTCGGCGCCGGTTTGTTGCCACCCATCGGAACCATGGTCATCGACTCGACACCGCCGGTCAGTACGATATCCGAGAAACCTGCAGCGATGTGCGCTGCACCCGTCGCGAGGGTCTGGAGACCCGAGGAACAGAACCGGTTCATCGTCATGGCAGGCGACTCGTACGGGATCCCTGCTCTAAGCGCGGCGATGCGTCCGACGTTCATGCCCTGTTCGCCCTCCGGCATTGCGCACCCGATGATCACGTCATCGATGGCTGCAGGGTCGAGCCGCGGCGTCTCTTCGAGGAACCCTTGGATCAGCAGGGCCAGCAGTTCGTCGGGGCGAGTCTCCCGAAGGGACCCTTTGTACGCTTTGCCGACCGCCGTCCGGTAGGCGTGGGTGACGACAATTCCTGTGCTCATGTCTGTCTCCTAATTCCGCAGCGGCTTGCCGGTGGCCAGCATGTGCTGGATTCGTTCGATCGTCTTGGCTTCGTGACACAGCTCGAGGAACACCTCGCGCTCCAGGTCGAGGAAATCTTGTTCCGAGAGTTCAGCCCCCTGTGGGACATCACCTCCACAGATCACGTATCCGAGTTTCGCAGCGAGATGCTCGTCGTATTCGCTGATGTAGCCACCACCTCGCATGCCGTGGGCGGCAACCTTGATCGCGGCGAGTCCATCCCTACCAGGGACCTTGACCGTGGCCGGCCTCGGGGCCCGGTAGCCGCCTTCGACGAGCGAGAGGACGTCCTGCTTGGCAGCAGCGAGCAAGGTGTCCTGGTTGAGATGTACCTTGTCGGTCGGTTTCAGGAACCCGAGATCCCGAGCCTCCTCGGCGCTTGTCGACACGGTGGCCAGGCCGATGGTCTTGAAGATCCTCTCCATGAACGGAAACAGGTTCGCGTCGACTCCCGGAGGAACGCTGCCGTAGTGACGGAACGCCATCTCTTTGCAGCCACCACCTGCCGGGATGAGTCCAACGCCGAGTTCCACGAGCCCGATGTACGACTCGGCGGAGGCTCTCACAAACCCGCCATGGAGGACCGCTTCGCAGCCGCCACCGAGCGCCATGCCGCGAGGGGCGACGACCACGGGGCCTTTCGCGTACTTCATCTTCATGTAGGCGTTCTGAATGCCGGCGATGGCGCTTTCGAGTTCCTCCCACATGTTCGACATCGCGAGCATGCCGACGAGCCCGATGTTGGCACCGACCGAGAAGTTGGTCGCTTCGCTCCCGACCACGAGTCCGACGAGTTCTCCGTCGTTCACTCGGTCCACGGACGCGTCGAGCATCTCGATGATCTGGGCGTCGATCGAGTTCATCTTGGTGTGGAACTCGACCAGGCCGACCCTGTCGCCCATGTCGTACAGCGTGGCACCGTCGTTGGAGTCGATGACGGCGAGGTCAGGGATCTGGACGATACCCTCCATGCCCGGGACGGACAGGTACGCCTTGGAAGCAACATCCCAGTACTTCAGGCCGCCGTCCTTGCGGACGTACCAGGTGCCGTCGCTTTCGGCGAGCATCGTCTCGACGACCGGTGGGATTGCCATCCCCTCGTCCCGCATGCGTTGTACCGATTCGGCCACACCGATCGCGTCCCACGTTTCGAACGGTCCCATCTCGTAGTTGAATCCCCACTTTATGGCGCGGTCGATGTTGACAACGTCGTCTGCGATCACCCCGAGGAGCTCGGCCGAGTAGATGCACGTTTCGGCTGTTGTCTTCCAGGCGATCTGACCTGCGTCGTCGTCGAACCAGACGATCGTCTTCACCCGCTCGCCGGCGTCATCGAGCTTCCTGGCCGCTCCGATGGAGTCAAAACGAACCGAAGGCTGTTCCTCGTACTCCATCGTGTCGAGGTTCAGGGAGAGGATCTGGCTCGAGCCGTCCTCACCGCGGGTCTTCTTGTAGAAGCCCGCCTTTGTTTTGGCGCCCAGGTCGCCACGCGCGATGAGATCGGAGAGCACCTTGGGTGGGACGAACCGTTCCTTCCACGGATCGTCGTCCGAGCCATCGGCGATGGTCCGCAGGACATGGTCCATCGTGTCGAGCCCGACAACGTCTGCGGTGCGGAAGATCGCAGACTTGGGCCGGCCCATGGCAGGTCCGAAGATCTTGTCGATCTGGGTAACACCCATGCCCATCTCGGTCATCCAGTGAAACACCGAGGTCATAGCGAAGGTGCCGATGCGGTTGCCGACGAAGTTGGGTGTGTCCTTGCCGTAGACAATGCCCTTGCCGAGGACCCGAGATCCGAAGTCGGCCATTTGTGCGAGGACTTCGGGGTCGGTCTCTTCGCAGGGCACGAGTTCGAGCAAGTGGAGGTATCTGACCGGGTTGAAGAAGTGCGTGACGAGGAAGTTCCTGCGGAAGTCGTCGCTTCGGCCCTCCGCCATGGCGGCGACGGAGAGGCCCGACGTGTTGGAGGACACGACGGTGCCGGGTTTTCGGTGCTCGTCGACCATCGCGAACACCTTCTGTTTGATGTCGAGGCGTTCGACCACGACTTCGACGATCCAGTCGACGTCGCCAAGCTTGTCGATGTCGTCGTCGTAGTTGCAGGGAGTCACGTACGACGCCAGGTCTTTGCGGTACAGCAGTGCCGGTTTGGCACGCTGCATCGACTCGAACCCCCCGTCGGAGATCCTGTTGCGTACGTCGGCCAGGGTGAGACCGCGCGCCTTCTCGGCGTCTGTCAGCTCACCCGGGGCGATATCGAACAGGTACGAGGGGATGCCCGCGTTGGCGAGCTGGGCAGCGATGCCCTGCCCCATCACTCCCGATCCCAGTACTGCCACTCGGCTGATGCCCATGGGTCCTCCACGATCAGATACCCCCACACTATCGAAGTTCCAAACCATCGCGTTCGCGACAGCAAGCGACGACGAGCGGGGGCCCATCGAGCGGACAGCTACTCAGCTACTCAACAGCCAGCATCCAGTCGCCAGCAAGACGCGACCACGATCGTCACGACACCGTAGGGCGACAGGTTCCCTGGGCTTCGCCCAAGACCCCCTTCGGCCCTTCGGGCCACTCCTTGTGGGCTGCACCCGAAGGGTGTGGCGGTGTGTCGGTCGGCCAGTGTGCGCGTAGCTCCGAGAGCTCGCCGCCATCCGGCAAGGACCCACAACGAAGGCGCACCCGCTGCAATGCGTCGAGGCGGAGGACACAGCCAGCGGCGTCGAGAACCGAAGAAGCGCCCAATGGTCCGGGCGACGCTCCGCCTTCTACACCACGTCGCGGCCCAAGTCGGAGAAGAGCGTGAACTCAGGCAGGAAGGTCATCTGGACAGTTCCGGTGGACCCACTCCTGTGCTTGGACACGATCACCTCGGCGAGGCCCTTCGTGTCTTGGGCTTCCGGGTGGTAGTACTCATGACGGTAGATGAACATGACGATGTCGGCGTCCTGTTCGATTGCACCAGACTCTCGAAGGTCGCCGAGTCGTGGGCGCTTGTCCTCACGAGCTTCCAAGCTTCTGTTCAGCTGTGAAACGGCCAGGATCGGCACGTCGAGTTCGCGAGCAAGATTCTTGAGAGATCTGGAGATCTCCGCGATCTCCTGTTGGCGGTTCTCTCTGGCCGATCCCTGCATCAGCTGGAGGTAATCGATGATCACCAGGTCGAGACCGTGCGCCCGGCGCAGCCGTCGGCTCTTCGCTCGAATGTCGGTGACCGTGAGTTGCGGCGAGTCGTCGATGTAGATGGGAATCTGGTACATCTTCGATGCAGCATGGACGACCTTCTGCCAAAGCTGTGGTCCGAGCTGGCCGGTACGCATCTTCATGGAGTCGACACGTCCGGTGGAGCACAGGAGCCGTTGAACGATTTCTTCACGGCTCATCTCCAACGAGAAGATCGCGACGGTTCCACCTGCAATGGCAACGTTGGTAGCGATGTTGGACACGAGCGTGCTCTTGCCCATCGATGGGCGGGATGCAACAACCACGAGATTCGCGGGCTGGAGACCTCCGAGTTTCTTGTCCAAGTCCCGAAAGCCGGTAGCGAGACCGGTGAGTTCGGCCCCCCTCGCTTCCATCTCTTCGATGGTCTCGAGAGCACCATGCAGCAGAGGGCTCATGGGCATGAGCCCTTCTCCCACCCTGCGTTCCGCGATGCCGAGCACGGTTTGCTCGGCCCTGTCCATCACGACAGAGATCTCTTCGTCGGTCATGACGGCGAGATCGCCGAGGAAGCCCCCTGCCTGGATCAGCCTGCGCCGGAGACCGTGTTCTTCAACGATCCCGGCGTAGTACTCGATGTTAGATGCAGTCGGAACGGCGTCCATCAGGTCCGAGAGGTAGCCGGCGCCGCCGATCCGATCGAGCTCGTTCTTGCGGTGCAGCGAATCGGACACGGTCAGCGCGTCGATCGGCTGGTTGGCGTTGTACAGGTCGATGATCACCTCGAAGACGGCCTGGTGCGCAGGGACGTAGAAGTCGTCCGGCTCCAGCTTGTCCATGACGAGGTTGGCCGCGTCGGCCGACAGCATGATGGCGCCGAGAACCGACTCCTCGGCCTCCCTGTTGTGGGGGGCGACCCGCATTCTGCGTGGGGAAGGTGCGGGCGAGGTGGCGCGATCTGCCATGCTATGCCGGAATCACATCCAGCGACAGCGGGAACTCCACGTCGGGGTGCAGCTTCACTCGTACTTCGTGCAAGCCAATGCTCTTGATCGGCTCTGCCAGTTGCACTTGGCTCCGATCGAGTTCGACGCCGGTGAACTTTTTGACACCCTCGATGATGTCGGTATGGCTGATCGATCCGAACAGCCTGCCTTCGTCACCTGCACGTGCCGCGAGAACGACCCGGGTGCCGACGAGGCTCTTCGCTACCGTCTCGGCTTCCTCAAACGCTTTCCTGTCCGCCTCCCTGCGGGCACGCTGCAACGCCTGTGCGTTCTTGAGCGCACCATCTGTGGCCTTGACGGCGAAGTGCTTCGGGATCAGGTAGTTGCGCGCATACCCCTCGGACACGTCGACAACGTCACCTTTGGCGCCCAACTGGGGCACATCGGAGATGAGTATGAGCTTCATCGCTTGATGTAGGGAAGGATGGCCATCTCACGGGCGTTGCGGATAGCTCGAGCAACCTTGCGCTGATGCTGTGCGCAGTTGCCAGTCACTCTCCGAGCCCTGATCTTGGCGCGGTCAGACATGTAGTTGCGAAGCAGCGCCACATCCTTGTAGTCGATGTAGTCGATCTTCTCTTTGCAGAAATAGCAGGGCTTCGGCTTGCGCTGTCGCAGGTTCGACTGTGACGCTCTGCGTCGCGAACCCTTCGAATCTCTTGCCATGGGTGTGTCCTCTCTGGAAGGGGTCTAGAAGGGAGCCTCGTCAGGACCGTAGTTGTCCCGGGCGACGGGTGCCGCCGGGGCCGGTCGCGAGCCGTTCCCCCAGTCCCCACCGTCTCGAGCGGTCTTGGTGACTGATGCGGTGGCAAACCTGAGCGACGGACCGATCTCGTCGATTCGTAGTTCGACGACGGACCGCTTGTCTCCGTCCTGTGTTTCCCATTGCCGCTGTTCGAGACTGCCGGTGACGATCACTCTTGCGCCCTTCTGGAGCGACTCGGCAGCGTTCTCCGCTGCCTCGCGCCACAGGGTGCCCCCGAAGAAACTCGTCTGCTCCTGCCAGTCGCCGGCCTGATCGCGCCATCTGCGGTTCACCGCGATGCGGATTCGAGCCATAGCGATCCCTGATGGGGTGAAGCGAAGCTCCGGGTCTTCGACGAGGTTGCCGATGAGGGTCACGTTGTTGGTCGCCATTTTGAATCTCTCTCCTTGCCGCTCTGCCTCCACCCGCATCGTTGCACGGGAGTGTGACAAAAACGCGGCGGCTACTCGTCCGGTCGGAAGATCTTGTGACGCACCACCAGGTCCGCCAGTGACAGGACTCTGTCGAGATCGTCGACCACTTCGGGTTCGGCCTGGAAGTTCAGCACCGAGTAGTAGCCCTCGTGAAGATGATTGATCTCATAGGCAAAGCGGCGTTTGCCCCACAGATCCCGTTTCTCGACCGTGCCGCCGCGGCTGCGGAGGAATTCCTCCGTCTGCTCGACGAGCTTCTGGTAGTCGGTCTCGGCCAGTTCCGGCCGATGAATGGTCATCAACTCATAGCTTCGCATTCCACCTCCTTTGGACATCCGCT
>CAZBXV010000012.1:29781-48638 GCA_964496205.1 uncultured Acidimicrobiia bacterium | reverse complement strand
GCAACCACAATGAACAGCCGTTTGGCGTTCACACTCAACCTCCCAAACTCCAGCCCTGATGGAGTCGCTTCACGGTTGAGGCCCTCACAAGGCAGACTAGCGATTGCTGAGAGCCGGTGCCCGCCTTGTTGAAACGGCCGGAACGAGGCATAATCACCGTTCACCTCGCTTTCCCCGAAGGAGCCTTGTCATGGAAGTCACGCTGCGCGCCGAGGCCGGGCGCGAGCCCGGAAGCAGTTCGTCGCGTCGGCTGCGCCGCCAAGGGCTGGTGCCCGCCGTCATCTACGGCAAGGACCTCGAACCGATTCCGGTCGCGGTCAATGGTCACGACCTCTACGTAGCCTTGCACACCGACGCCGGCATCAACGCCTTGATCAACCTCGAGGCCGATGGGGACAAGCACCTCACGATGGCGAGAGAGCTTCAGCGCCACCCGGTGCGGGGAGAGATCACCCATGTCGACTTCGTCACAATCTCCCTCACCGAGAAGACACGAGTCGAGGTCTCCATTGAACTGACCGGCGAGTCCGAAGGTGTCAAGGAAGGCGGCATCATCGAGACCATTCGCAGCAGCATCGAGGTCGAAGCGTTGCCGACCGATATTCCGCAGTCGATCATCGTCAACATCACCGAGCTGGGAGTTGGCGACACCCTGCGCATCGCAGATCTGCCCGAGATCGAGGGTGTCGAGTATCTCGGCGACGATGACGATCCAGTCGTCACCGTTGTGCTTCCCGCCGCTGAAGTCGAAGAGGTCGAAGTGGAAGAAGGCCTCGAAGAAGGCCTCGAGGAAGGCGAAGAGGGCGCCGAGGAAGAGGCCGAAGAGGCCGAAGCTTCCGAAGACGACTAGTGCCCCGACCGCCAACGTTTGCCGCGTTCAGGACGGCCAGATGACACCGCTTGCTGCGTCCTCGTCCTTGAAGCACCTACCGGTGCGCCTGCGTCCTGCGTCCTTGCCATCGGCGCCCCTGCCTCGCCCCGCACATCGCCAACGTTGCCGGACAGGGCACCAGCCATGAAGGTGATCGTCGGTCTCCGAAACCCGGAGCGCCGCTTCGACGGTACCCGTCACAACGTTGGCGCCGAGGTCGTAGAGGCCGTCGCACAACGCTACGGCAGATCCTTTCGTCGTGGTCCTCGAAGAGTCGCCGTGTCGGTCTCGCACACCACGATCGAGGAAGTCGAGGTGGTGCTCGCGCTGCCCAAGGTCTCGATGAACATCTCGGGACCACCTGTGGCCGGTGCGGTGCGCTACTACCGCGCGGACCCGGGTGATCTCCTGGTCGTCCACGACGACATCGACCTTCCGTTCGGGAGGCTGCGAGTCCATACAGGCCGCGGTGCCGGTGGACACAATGGGGTTCGGTCGATCGTGGAACAGATCGGCAGCCGTGACTTCACTCGGCTGAAGGTGGGTGTCGGACGTCCTCCCGGTCGGATGGATCCTGCCGCATTCGTGTTGCAGCGGTTCGACAGGGACGAACGGCCCGAGATCGACCGGCTCGTCGAGGACGCCGCCGACGTCGTCGAGGCGTTTGTGACCGACCCTGAGCGTGCGGTACAGATGGCAGGGGAGCGCCGTCCGGATCAGTAGGGTGGCGCAAGAGGAGGTTCGGATGTTCGTTGCCACCATCGACCAGGGAACCACCAGCACTCGATGCCTGATCGTGGATCACGAAGGGCGCATCGTCTCGTCCTCGCAACTCGAGCACACTCAGCACTTCCCCCGGCCCGGATGGGTCGAGCACGACGCCTCCGAGATCTGGGCACGGACAGTCGACGTCATCGACGGTGCACTCTCATCGGCCGGGCTGACAGGGACCGACATCGACGCGATCGGTATCACCAACCAGCGGGAAACGACGATTCTCTGGGACAAGGAGACGGGAACCCCGGTCTGCCCTGCGATCGTCTGGCAGGACACCCGCACCGCCGCACTTTGCGAACGACTGGCACGGGACGAGGGGCTCGATCGCTTCCGCGACCGCTGCGGCCTTCCACTCACCACCTATTTCGCCGGCCCCAAGATCGCCTGGATTCTCGAAACGCACCCTGAACTGAGGGCTGGTGCCGAAACAGGACGGATTCTGTTTGGCACCGTTGACAGCTGGCTGCTCTGGAACCTCACCGGTATCCACGCCACCGATGTCACCAACGCCAGCCGCACGATGCTCATGAACATCGAAACGCTCGAGTGGGATCCCACCGTCCTGGCCGCAATGAACATCCCCGAAGCGATGTTGCCGGATATCAGGCCGTCGATTGGTGCATTCGGCACCGCGACCGGTCTGCTCGACGGGGTTCCTGTGTCCGGAATTCTCGGCGACCAGCAGGCGGCCCTGTTCGGGCAGGGTTGTTTCGAGCCGGGGGATGCCAAGAACACGTACGGCACGGGATGCTTCATGCTCCAAAACACCGGAACACGTCCTGTCCCGTCCAGGAACGGTTTGCTCACCACCGTCGCCTACAAGATCGACGATGAACCCGCCGTCTATGCGCTCGAAGGTTCGATCGCAATCGCAGGTGCTCTCGTCCAGTGGCTGAGAGACAACATGGGAATCATCGAGCAATCCTCTGATGTCGAGGCGCTCGCCGCGAGTGTCTCCGACAATGGAGATGTCTACTTCGTACCCGCATTCAGCGGGCTTTTCGCACCTCGATGGCGGTCCGACGCGCGCGGTGTGATCGTTGGACTGACCCGGTACAGCACCTCCGGACACATTGCCCGCGCCGCCCTCGAAGCAACCGCGTACCAGACACGGGAAGTGCTCGAGGCGATGCGAGCCGACTCCGGCGTACGGCTCACCGAACTCAGGGTCGACGGTGGCATGGTCGCCAACGAGCTTCTCATGCAGTTCCAAGCCGATGTCCTCGGCGTGGCCGTCGCCCGGCCCGCCAACGCGGAAACGACGGCGATGGGCGCAGCGTTCGCCGCCGGCCTTGCAGTCGGCTTCTGGAGAGAGCTCGGCGAAGTGCGTTTGGAGGAGGGGCAACGATGGTCGCCATCGATGCCCCAAGACCAGCGAGAAGCCCTGTATGAACGCTGGAAAGAGGCGGTCGAGCGCAGCCTCGGATGGAATGCCGCTGGTAGCCTCGGAGCGTCTGCAAAGGAGTAGGAGCAGCATGAAGATCGTGGTCGGCTTCATCAAGACACCCGAGGGTGAGGCGGCGTTGAAGGCTGCAATCGGCGAGGCAAAATCGAGCGGCGGAGAGCTCGTCGTCGTTCACTCGATGATGGGTGGTGATCGTGAAGGGGTCGACGAGGTTCTGGCATACAGGCAGGAGCTCGAGGAAGTGGAGGAACGACTCGGCAAGGAGGGTGTGAACTTCCGCATCCACGAGTACGTGAGAGGCCTGTCTCCATCCCAGGATCTGATCAAAGCTGTAGACGACGAAGAGGCCGATCTTCTCGTCATCGGTCTGAGGAAGCGGTCGGCCGTCGGCAAACTGCTGATGGGGAGCAATGCCCAGGAGATTCTCCTCGGCGCTCGCTGCCCCGTACTCGCCGTCAAAGCCAGCTACTGAGCTACCGACTGTCCGCTGTCGGCCGCATGCGCTGTCGCGCTGACACGGTCAAACCCTGAGAGGACGCCATATGCCGTACCGCACGATCATCGAACCGTTCCGGATTCACTCCGTTCAGGCAATCACCTTCCCGACACGTGAGGAACGCGAAGAAGCTCTCCAGCGCGCGGGGTACAACCTGTTCGGCCTTCATGGCGACGAGGTCATCATCGACCTGCTTACCGACTCGGGTACCGGAGCAATGTCGGCTCGCCAGTGGGCCGGGATGATGGTCGGAGACGAGTCCTACGCGGGGAGCCGTTCCTTCTACAAGTTCCGGGACACGGTCTCCGACATCACGGGCTTTCCCGAGATCATCCCCACACACCAGGGCCGCGCCTCGGAACGCATCCTGTTCGAAACCCTCGTGGGTGAAGGAGACGTGGTTCCCAACAACACACACTTCGATACGACGAGAGCCAACGTCGAACATCAAGGCGCCGAGGCTCGGGACCTTCTCAACGAGCAGGGACACGAACCAGACGTCGTCGCCCCGTTCAAAGGCAACATGGATATCGAAGCCTTGGAGGCGACCATCGTCGAGGTCGGTGCCGACCGCATCCCGCTGGTCATGGTGACCGTCACCAACAACTCGGGCGGCGGCCAGCCCGTCTCCATGACCAACCTCAAGGCCGTGCGGGAAGTGTGCGATCGACACGGCATCCTTTTCTTCCTGGATGCGTGCCGGTTTGCCGAGAACGCCTGGTTCATCAAGCAGCGTGAAGAAGGCTACGGCGACAAGACGCCGCTCGAGATCGCCCGCGAGATGTTTTCACTTGTCGACGGCTGCACCATGTCCGCCAAGAAGGACGGACTGGCCAACATTGGAGGCTTCATCGGGCTGCGTGATCCGGCCATTGCCCAGGACGCTCGCAACCTGCTGATCCTCACAGAAGGGTTCCCCACGTACGGCGGACTCGCCGGCTACGACCTCGAAGCGATCGCCGTGGGTCTTCGAGAGGTCCTCGATGAGGAGTACCTCCGTTACCGGATTCGATCGACCGCGTACCTCGCAGAGAAGGTGCGGGCAGCAGGGGTTCCGATCGTCAGGCCGCCCGGCGGGCACGCCGTCTACCTCGACGCCAAGGGGTTCCTTCCCCATATCCCGCCGAACCAGTACCCGGCGCAGGCGCTGGCCATCGAGTTGTACCGGGAGGGTGGCGTGCGGGGTGTGGAGATCGGCTCGGTCATGTTCGGCAAGGTCAATGAGGACGGGACCGAGACACCCGCCGATCTGGAACTCGTGCGTCTTGCGGTGCCACGACGCACCTACACACAGAGCCACGTCGACTATGTCGGAGAAGTGGTGATCTCTGTCGCCGAGCGAGCCGAGCAGATCCGCGGCTACCGCATCGTCGACCAGGCCCCGTGGCTGCGCCACTTCACGGCTAGGTTTGAACCGCTCTAGCCGGTTCTGCTCGATGCTGACCGGGGATATGTGCGGTCAGCATCGAGCAGAACGGAAGAAACCATGACCACCAAGCCGTACCGCGTCCGCGAGGCCGAGTTCATCGCCCTGATTGCGCTCATCTCGGCGCTGAACGCCCTCGCCATCGACGTGATGCTCCCGGCGATGGGAGTCCTGCGGGAATCGTTCGGTCTTGCGCCGGACTCCACGCAGGTTTCGCTGATCGTGTCGGTGTTTCTCGTGGGCCTCGGACTCGGCCAGTACATCTTCGGGCCGGTCACGGATGCGCTTGGCCGCAAGCGCGTCTTGTACGGCGGTATCGTCCTTTACCTGGCCGGTGCGGCAGGGGCAATCCTGTCGCCGACCCTCCCCGCCATGATCGTGTTTCGTTTCCTTTGGGGATTGGGTGCGGGTGCACCGCGGGTGGTGTCCCGAGCGATTGTCCGTGACCGCTACTACGGCGACGACATGAGCCGCGTGCTTGCGGTCGTGACCGGGGTGTTCATGATCGTCCCCGCAATCGCGCCGGCCATCGGCCAGCTCTTGTTGTCACTTGGGTCATGGCGGTATCCATTCGTGTTTGCTGCTCTCTTCGCTGCTGGAATTGGGGTCTGGTCCACGAGACTTCGAGAGACCCTCCCACCCACACGGAGGGTCCCACTCAGCTTCCGCAACACGTTTGCCTCCACCCGCGAGGTCCTTCGACACGGAACGTTCACTCGAATGACAATCGCCATGACATTCGGCATGGCGGCCTTCTACCCCTACCTAGGCGCCAGTCAGCTGATGTACGAAGGGATCTACGGTCGCGCCGAGCAGTTCGCGTACTGGTTCGGGCTGGCGGCAGTGTTCATGGCTGGTGCCTCCGTGGCGGCGTCCCGAGCCATCAGACGAGTGGGATCAGACCGTGTGCTGGCTGTCATCCTGTTCGTGCTCATGGCTGTCGCAACCGTGTTCCTGGCGGCCTCGCTTGGGACATCCGGGCACCCCTCGTTCACGGGCTACTACGTCTTCACCACGCTGCTGGTCATCACAATCGTCGTCTCGAGAGCACTACTGACGTCGGCAGCGATGGAGGACGTCGGCCATTTGGCAGGCACCGCCTCTGCCCTGATTGGCACGATCACTCTCGTGGGTGGTGGCATACTCGGATCGGCCGCCGCGGCCATCATTTCCGATTCGACCACGCCGTTCGCGTTGAGCTTCTTCGTCTTTGGCGCCCTCATGACCGGGTTCGTCATGTGGGACCGGCGCTCTCGTCAGAGCTAGCCGCACATATCCCTGCCAGCATTGACGAGAACGTCTTCTATGGTTTCAACCCGCTCGCGGCGAACACTCGATGTGGGACCGACAGCTCCCCCGGAAACTCGGCGGCGAGCATCTTGGCCAGATCGTGATCGAATCGTTCGACCTCGTCGGGTTCGAGTGCCGAACCCACACCGTTGCAGGTACGAATGCGACCCCGCCACGCCTCGTGGGAGAACGGAAGGTCGACTGTGTAGCTGAAGCTCTCCACGCCGGCGAAACCCGAATCATCCAGTGCCTTCACCTGTTCGGGATGGATGCCCCTCCACCCCGCCTTTGGCCAGCCTGGGTTGTGTCCCAGGATCAGGTCCTCTGTTCGAGTACAGACGTTGCCAGGCACGAGCAGATAGCTGAAATCGCAGATGAGCAGTCGTCCACCGGGGGCGAGCACTCGTAACGCTTCTTGTGCGGCCGTCTCGCTGTCGAACCACCACCAGCACTGGCCGGCGCTCACCAGGTCGAAGCTCGCATCAGGCATGCCGGTCTCCTCTGCGCGGCCTTCGACGAACGTTGCAGCGAGCCTCCGGTCGGCAGCGGCACGGCGTGCCACGTCGAGCAGGTCGGTTGAGATGTCGAGGCCCGTCGTGTGAATGCCGCGAGCGGCAAACCCGAGTGCGAGGGACCCCGTTCCGGTACCGAGATCAAGGGCACGCATCCCTGATCGGATCCAGCCCTCTCGTTCCAACCGGACGAAGAACTCCTCCGGAAAGCCAGGTCGGAACCGTTCGTAGTCGAGCGCCTTGCGACCGAAATCGATGACTCGTCCTTCGTGGTCTCTGGGTCCTTCTGTCATGTGCCGAGTCTATGAATCAGTGAGGCGTTGTGCCCGGGCTCGGGTACCGTGAAGACGTGAGTTTCCTGACGCTCTTCGGCCTCGTCGCCATCGCCGAGGTGGCCACGTTCTTCTGGGTGGAGTCGAGGATCGGACTTGGTCCGGCCCTCGCCATTGCGCTCGCCACCGCTCTGATCGGTTCGGCGCTGGTCCGTCGAGCGGGTCTGTCGGTGCTCGGTCGAATCCGAGCGAGAATGCAACAGGGTGAGCTTCCCGGGCGCGAACTGGGCGACGGCGCGGCCATTCTGGTCGCCGGCGCCTTCCTCATCTCACCCGGGTTCCTGACCGACACGCTCGGTTTCCTGCTGCTGATCCCGCAGGTTCGTCACTTCGTCTATCGCGTTGTCTCGAGTCGCTACTCGTCACGCTTCACGATCATTTCCTCGCGGTCAGGCCCGGCCGGAGAGGTGATCGATGTTGACCCGATCGACGACTCATTCTCGTGACGCTCGGATCGGATCAACCGGCCGGTGTGTCGGTAGAACGGAGAGGTAGCATCCCGTCCGGAAGGAGGAGCATGGCGTCGATACCGAACCTGCTCGGCATGGCCAGGATCCTGATGACGCCGGTCGTCATGGTGCTGGTGCTCGTCAATGCGCGACCGTCGCACGCCACCGCCGCGGCCGTCCTGTTCGTCCTCGCCGCCGGGACCGACTTTCTCGACGGCTATTTTGCGCGGCGGTGGAAAGTCGGAACGATCGTTGGCACGTTCATCGATTCGATCGCCGACAAGGTGCTGGTCACGGGAGCGCTGCTGGCGCTCGTGTCGGTCGACAGGGTGTCGGTGTGGGCAGCGTTGATCATCATCGTCAGGGAACTCCTCGTCATGACCCTCAGGGGCCTGGTCGCCATCGAGGGGCATGTCGTCAAGCCCTCACTCATGGGCAAGCTCAAAGCCAACGCGCAGTATCTGGCGATCGTCCTCGCCATCCTCCGGCCGTTCCAGCCGATTGGGCCCCTCTATCTCGATCAGTGGGTCATGTGGCTCGCGGTACTGCTGACGATCGCGTCCGGATGGGGGTATATGCGAGCGTTCGGAGCGATCGCCCGCAAGGTCGACGAGTGACCGTTCTCGTCACGGGGGGCTCCGGCGTAGTAGGGCGCGAAGTGACCCGTCTCCTCGTCGAGGAGGGAAGGAACGTTCGTGCCATGGCTCGTTCACCCGAGGCGGCAGGCACGGTCAGCGCTCTCGGTGCCGAACCGGTACCGGGCGACATTCTCGAGTACCCGGACCTCGTGGTGGCAATGAGGGACGTCGATGTCGTCTATCACATTGCCGGCATGAACTCCATGTGCCTCCGATCGATCGAGCCGATGCGCAGCATCAACGTGGATGGAACCAGGAACGTGATCCGGGCAGCAGCGGCCGCCGGCGCCCGGCGAGTCGTGTACACGTCGTCGGCGGTCACAATTGGTGAGGCCAAGGGGACAATCGGATCCGAGGCATCCCCCCATCGTGGCTTCTTCCTATCGAAGTACGAACGCACCAAGTTCGAGGCCGAGCGAGTCGCGCTAGGTGAACAGCTGGACGTCGAGGTCGTAGCTGTCAACCCGTCATCTGTTCAAGGTCCTGGACGGGCGTCAGGAACGGGGAGGCTGCTTCTTGCCGTCGCGTCGGGAAGACTCCCGTTTCTGATCGACACGACCGTCAGCATGGTCGACATCACCGACACCGCCCGCGGGCACTTGCTTGCGGAGATCAACGGAAAGCCGGGCGAACGCTACATCCTCTCCGGGTTCTCCATGCACACTCGGGACGCGGCACACGTACTTGCCGAACTCACCGGTGTGCGTGTGCGAGTCATCCCAGTTCCGTCAACAGCACTCGTGGCGATTGGACGGGTCGTCGAAGCTGCAACGTGCCGGCCACGGTTCTGCGCGGAGATGGCCCGTGTGCTCGCGTTCGGACACACGTACGATGGCTCTCGCGCGACTCGGGACCTGGGCATCACATACACGCCATCAGAAGTGACGTTGGCGCGAACGATCACCTGGTTCAGAGAGAACGGATATCTCGAGCCCTGACCACTAGAGGCGGCCACCCGACTGGGAGGCTGAACCGTCGCTGGGGGGCATTGCGAAGTATGATCGGTTCAGTTCTGGGGACTCGAGTGGCCGCCAGCGTTACCGTACCTCGCAACTGACTGATTTTCGCGGAATTCCCGGCAGGGCCGATCGCACTACGCTGTAGCGGGCGATGTCTGCACCGCTCCAACCACTCCTCGAAACCTGGCCCCGCGCGGCTGTTCCATCGGCCCCGTCGACGGTCTCCATCGCCCCCGCAGGCCGGGCGTTCCTCCTCGCGTCACTCCTTGCCCATCGTCGTCCGATCCTGGCGCTGACCCCAGGTGAACGCGACGCCGAGGAGCTGTTGGACGACGTGTCGCTCTTCACAGACGATGTCGCCCTCCTCCCGGCATGGGAGACGCTGCCGTACGAGCATGTCTCACCCAACGAGGAAACGATGGCACGCCGGGCCCACGCACGGCATGCCCTCCAGACGTCGCACGGTATCGTCATCTCCTCGGCGAGAGCGGCCGCGCAGCGGGTCAGCCCGTCGCCGGTCGATCCCGTTGTCGCGACCGTCGGTACGGACATCGACTTCGATCGGTTCGTCGTCACCCTCGCCGGCATCGGGTACACGAGAACCACTCGTGTCGAATCCAGAGGAGAGTTCGCGGTGCGCGGTGGCATCGTCGACGTGTTTCCCGCCCAAGGCGGGGAACCGGTCAGGCTCGACTTCTTCGGCGACCACGTCGAAAGCGCACGAACGTTCTCCGTTTCATCGCAGCGTTCCGAACAGGTGGTGGATTCACTCGTCGCCTACCCCCCAAAGGAAGTGCGGCCAGACGACGAAATGGCTCGGCTCGCCGCCCACCACACCGCGACGTGGGGATCCGAAACGTGGGACAGGGTTGCCCAGAAGATCGTGTTTCCCGGGATCGAGTCGTGGCTGCCGTGGATGGCTCCACCGTCGACCGTTCTGACCGATCTGCCACCAGGGGGAACGCTGGTGGTGTTTGACCCGGTTGGAGTCGCGGGCAGGGCCTATGACCTTGTGTCGGAAGAGCAGGACCTTGCCGAGGCGCTTGCGCCCACGTGGAACGCGCCCACCGATCACCCTCCCCTCTACCTACCGATTCCTTTTGAGGACCGGCCCGCACTTCTCGCACCACCTTTGCCGACAGGTCCTGACGACACGGTGGTGCGGGTGAGCGGGCTCGACGCCGTTCCAGGCGACCCCGACTCGGTGGCGACGTCTCTCGGCAGGCTCATCGCGTCTGGCGTGGCCACGATCGTCGCCATGGACGGGGAGGCAGCTGCCGACAGGGTGAGCAGAGTGCTGGCCGAACACGGACTCGACCTGCCGCGTATCGACCACCTCGACG
Organism: uncultured Acidimicrobiia bacterium; assembly: GCA_964496205.1. Classification (GTDB taxonomy): domain Bacteria; phylum Actinomycetota; class Acidimicrobiia; order Spongiisociales; family UBA4744; genus CAYLHS01. Next base: position 38,140 of record CAZBXV010000012.1, on the reverse strand, counting down.
AGATCATGTCGGCGGTCGTCGGAACCGGCATTCATCGAGGGTTTCATCTCGAAGCTGCCAACGTCGCCGTCTTCGGAGAGCAGTCGATCGCTGGGCGCCGGCGGTCGCATCGACGTCCAAGCCGGAGATTGCGGACCGAGGAAGCGACCTACCGGGACCTCCAAGAAGGCGACTACGTCGTCCACTATCGCCATGGCATAGGCCGCTTCGAGGGGCTGGTCGCCAAGACGGTCGCCGGTGTCGAACGCGACTACCTGATCGTTGCGTATGCCGGTGCAGACAAGCTGTATGTTCCGACTGATCAGCTTGCCGCTATCCGGCGATACACCGGCGGGGAGACGCCGAGAGTCTCGAGGATGGGCGGGGCAGACTGGTCGGCGACCAAGGACCGCGTACGCAAGGCGGTCGCGGCCGTTGCCGAACAGGTCGTCAGCCTCCACAAGGCAAGGGCTACGGCAGCCGGTCACTCTTCCGGTCCCGACGGGCCGTGGCAGCGCGAATTGGCGAACGCGTTCCCGTTCGAAGAGACACCCGACCAGCTTGTCGCCATGAACGAGGTGCGGGTCGACATGCAGGCGGAAAGGCCTATGGATCGGCTCGTGTTTGGCGACGTCGGCTACGGCAAGACGGAGGTCGCGGTCCGAGCCGCGTTCCGTGCGATCTCCGCGGGCCGGCAGGCGGCCGTGCTCTGCCCAACCACATTGCTCGCGCAACAGCACCTCCAAACGTTCACCGAACGGTTCGACCCGTTCCCGGTCAAGGTCGCCATGCTCAGCAGATTCCTCACCTCAGCGGAGCAGCGAGCGGTCGTTCGCGGCATCTCCAGTGGCGATGTGGACATCGTGATCGGCACACATCGTCTCTTGAGCGACGATGTGAAGTTCAAAGACCTCGGGCTTCTCGTCGTCGACGAGGAGCAGCGTTTCGGAGTGGGAGCGAAGGATGCCATCAAGCGTCTGCGCGTCGGTGTCGACGTGCTCACACTCACGGCAACACCGATTCCCAGAACGCTCGAAATGGCGTTGACCGGCATCCGTGACGTCAGTCACATCAAGACACCCCCCGAGGACCGACACCCGATCCTCACCTACGTGGGTCCTTACGACGAGCGGTCCGTCTCGGCTGCGATTCGGAGAGAGCTCCTTCGTGAGGGCCAGGTCTTCTATGTCCACAATCGGATCCAATCGATCGATCGGGCCGTCGCACGGCTGCGAGAACTCGTACCGAATGCCCGCTGCGGGGTCGCGCACGGGAAAATGAGCGAGGGTCAGCTCGAACAGGTGATGCTCGATTTCTGGAACCGTCGGTACGACGTCTTGGTCGCCACCACGATCATCGAATCGGGTCTCGACCTCCCGTCGGTCAACACGCTCATCGTGGAACGGGCCGATCTGCTCGGCCTGGCACAGCTCTATCAGCTTCGCGGAAGAGTCGGAAGATCATCGCAACGCGCCTACGCGTACCTGTTCCACCCGCCGGATCACACCCTTTCGGAGGAAGCCAGGCGAAGGTTGCAGGCGATCGGAGAACACACCGACCTCGGTTCGGGTTTCGACATCGCCATGCGCGACCTCGAGATCAGGGGAGCAGGCAGCATCCTTGGTGAGGTCCAGTCTGGGCACATCGCCGCCGTCGGATTCGACCTGTATGCACGACTCGTCGCCGACGCCGTCAACGAGCTGGAGGGCAGGACGGTGAGTGACGATCAGCCGGCAGAAGTCCGTATCGAGCTTCCGGTGGACGCGTACCTACCTGATGAGTTCATTCCCGATCAGGACACACGCCTCGAAGCGTATCGCCGCCTGGCGACGACACGAACCGTGGAGGACGTTGCCGATGTGGCGGAGGAGTGGAGAGACCGATACGGGACGTGGCCGGACTCGGTTGGTGCCCTCCTCGAGATCGCGGAGCTGCGAGCCGAGGCGCTGCGCGTCGGCCTCGCCGAGATCGTCGCGCTCGGGCGCGAGATACGATTGGCGCCGGTCGACCTGGCCGCATCCCAGGAGGTCCGGTTGGAACGGATCGCCCCCAAGGCGGTGCTGCGGGCCTCGGAGAGTGTCGTGTTCTTGCCGAAACCGCGATCGGAGATCGCCACCTCGTTGACGCGTTTCATCCGGAGGATGTGGCCGCCCGAAGGATGATGTTTTTCGGCTTGTTTGCCCACTTGCCTACTATTTCGTTGGTCAGAAAGGTGAACTCTCGTGCGCAAAATCCTTCTCTTGTTTGTTGCCTTCGCGGTCTTTGGCGTCTCTGCCTGTTCAGGCAGCGCGAAGTCGATCGCTTCCGTGAACGGCTCTTCCATCAGCCTTGCCGACGTGGAGGCGATGTCGCCGGCAGACGCGGCGGTCGCGACAACGGACTTCGATGCCAACCTTCGGAACCTGATCATCGAGAAGGTCGTCGAGCAGGGAGCCCAGCAGAAGTGGAACATCACCCTCGATCCGACCGCCATCGATGACAAAGTCACGGAACTCCTCGGAACCATCGGCGCAGATGATGCGTCCATCGACGAGTCCCTCACGAAATACGGAATCACGCGTGACACCGTCCGCCACATCGCGGTTCAGCAGCTTCTGAGCAGTGCGGTCAGTGACCAGCTCGCCACACAGGTCACGACACCCACCGAAGAGGATCTACAGGCCGCCTACGACGCCAACAAGGACGCGGCAGCGACCGCGTGTGTTCACCATATCCTCGTTGCGACCGAGGCAGAGGCCAACGACGTGATCGCTCGCCTCGATGCCGGCGAGTCGTTTGCCGACGTTGCCGCCGAGGTGTCGACAGACACCGGCAGCGCAGCGAACGGTGGCGACCTCGGGTGCGTTACCGATCCGAATTCGAAGTACGTTCCGGAGTTCGCTCAGGCGATCTTCGACGCACCGATCGGCGAGGTGTACGGACCGGTGCAGACCGACTACGGCTACCACGTGCTCATCGTCGACTCGCTGACGATTCCGACCTTCGACGAGATGAAGTCTGACCTCAGCGACCAGATCGAACAGACTCAGGTCTCCGATCTGTTCTCCAATTGGATCATGGGGCAGCTCGACGCTGCAACCATCGACGTGTCGTCCAAGTACGGAACGTGGGTCGGATCGCCGGACTACACGGTCAACCCACCGGCCTGATGGCCGGCCGGATCGCCATCGTCGGATTGGGTCCCGGCGATCTCGACCGGGTGACCGGCCGAGCGTCGGAGTTGCTCAACGATCCGTCGAGAACCGTGATCCTGCGCACACTCGAACATCCCGCCGCCCGCGCTCTCGCGACTCGGCGGGAGGTTGCGTCGGGTGATGACCTCTATGCAGCGGCCGAGACGTTCGATGCCGTCTACGAACGGCTCGCTCGAAGAGTCATCGAAGCCGCCGCCCATGCCGACGTGGTGGTCGGGCTTCCGGGCAGCCCACTTGTCGCCGAACGAACCACCGGCCTGATTGTCGACCTAGCCGCCACCGAGGGGATCGCAGTCGAAGTCGTTGCCGGTGAGTCGTTTCTCGACATCCTCGCGGGCGAGCTGGGAATCGATCTGCTCGGCCTCCAGATCCTCGACGCACGCGACCTCCCGAAGCCCCTCTTGCTGCACCTCCCGACCGTCATCGCGCAGGTCGACACGCCGATGGTGCTCGGGGACGTGCGGGACAGGCTCCTCGCCGTTCTCGACGGTTCGACCGAGGTTGTCGTAGCCAGGGAGCTTGGGGCGACCGAGGCAACGATCGACCGGATCACCTTGACCGATGTCGATGGGACGATGGCCGGGCTCAGGACAACGCTCTATGTGGATCCCCCTCCCGCGGGATGGCCCGGCCTTCTCTCGACGATGCGACGTCTTCGTCGAGAGTGCCCGTGGGACAGCAAGCAGACCCACCATTCACTTGTCCGGAACCTGATCGAAGAGACGTACGAGCTGGCGGATGCACTGTCGGCGCTCCCGCCCGAGGCTCCTGGTGGCGAACCCGACTACGGGGCGTACGCCGATGTCGAAGAAGAACTCGGAGACGTGCTCCTCCAAGTTGTGTTTCACACGATCATGGCCAGAGAAGCGGGTGCGTTTGGCATCGAGGACGTGGCGGAAACGCTCCGGCGCAAGCTGGTGCGGCGTCACCCTCACGTGTTCGGTGATGTAGATGTGGACGGGGTCGACGATGTCCTTCGCAATTGGGAGCAGATCAAACAGGACGAGAAGCAGAGGGTATCGCTGATGGACGACGTCCCTGCGGGTCTTCCCGGTTTGGAGAGAGCAGCAAAGATCCAGCGCCGGGCCGCATCGGTCGGTTTCGATTGGTACGAACCGAATGCCGTCATGGACAAGATCCACGAAGAGGTGAGCGAACTCGGAGAGGTGCTCGACAACCACGCCGAAGCCGAAGCCGAACTCGGGGACGTGTTGTTCTCGGTGGTGAATCTCAGCAGACACCTCTCTCTTGATCCCGAAGTCGCGCTCCGCGGAGCAGTCGATCGTTTCACGACGAGGTTCCGATGGATGGAACAGTCGCACGACCTCGAAGGGGCGACGCTCGAAGAGCTCGACCAGATGTGGGCCGCCGCGAAGGCGGCCGAAAGGCACGAAGCGGAGGCTTCGAATGACTAGATTCGGCATACAAGGAGGGCCGATGAACACCACGATCAGCGGGGTGAAGGCCCGCGAAATCCTCGACTCACGGGGAAACCCGACCGTCGAAACCGAAGTGTTCCTCGCTGACGGAGCGTTTGGAAGGGCGGCGGTTCCTTCCGGTGCGTCGACAGGGGAACTCGAAGCGCTCGAGCTTCGAGACGGTGGAGACCGCTACGGCGGCAAGGGTGTAGAGCGGGCTCTCGCCAACATCAGAGACGAGATCGCTCCTGCCGTGATCGGACGCGACGCGACCGATCAGGAGGGCATCGATCAGGCGATGATCGACCTCGACGGCACACCCGACAAGTCGCGTCTTGGCGCCAACGCCATCCTGGGCGTGTCCATGGCGACCGCCCGTGCGGCCGCCGGCGCACTCAACATTCCGTTGTTCCGCTATCTCGGTGGAACGAAGGGACGTGTTCTGCCGACCCCGTTCCTCAACGTTCTGAACGGTGGCGTGCATGCCGCCAACGATGTCGACATCCAAGAGTTCATGCTGGTACCCGGTGGAGCGCCCACCTTCCGAGAGGCGCTGCGGGCGGGTGCCGAGGTCTATCACACACTCAAGAAGGTCCTTGCTTCCAAGGGCCTGGCATCGGGCGTCGGAGACGAAGGCGGATTCGCACCCAACCTTCCGTCCAACCGTTCGGCCGTCGAACTGCTCGTCGAGGCGATCTCGGCGGCCGGCTACGCACCCGGCGAGGATGTGGCCATCGCCATCGACTCAGCGTCCTCGGAGATGTACGAGGACGGCATGTACCGGATGGAGGGCACGAAGATCTCGTCCGCCGAGATGGTCGACTACCTCGAAGGCATCGTCGACGAGTTCCCGATGGTGCTCATCGAGGACGGCGTCGCCGAAAACGACTGGGACGGATGGAAGCTGCTCACTGACCGGCTCGGCGAAAAGGTGCAGCTCGTGGGTGACGACAACTTCGTGACCAACGAGAAGCTGCTCCTCAAGGGCATCGAAGCAGGCATCGCGAACGCGATTCTCATCAAGGTCAACCAGATCGGAAGTCTGTCCGAGACGTTGCACACGATGGAGACAGCGGAACGGGCCGGCTACGGACGAATGATCTCCCACCGTTCCGGTGAGACAGAGGACTCGTTCATCTCCCATCTGGCCGTCGCGACCAACGCACTCCAGATGAAATCCGGTGCACCCGCCAGAGGTGAGCGCACCGCCAAGTACAACCAGCTGCTCCGCATCGAAGAGATCCTCGGCGACAGCGCCCGCTTCGCCGGATGGACGTGGATGCAATAGATGAAGTTCTGGTCGCGCGTCGCCGTCCTGGCCGTAGTCGGTGTGGTCGTGCTGGCAGCCGTCGTGTTGACGAATGTCTTGCCGATCCGCAGCCTGATGGCCGAGGAGCGACGCGTCGACCAAGCCCAAGAGCAACTGACGGCGATCCAGGAGGAAAACGCCAAGCTCCAGGCGGAAGCAGACTTCCTCTCATCGGACGCCGGGGTCGAGATGGTCGCACGCCGGGACTTCGGACTGGTGAAACCGGGAGAGACCGCCTTTGTAGTGGTCGATCCGAGTGATGAAGGATTCACCCCTGAAGTGCCGACGACGACCATTCCGGAGACCGACCAGTCACGATCATGGTGGCAGCACATCTGGGACTTCTTGACCGGCCGCGACCTCACCGATGGATGACGACGCGGTCGTTGCAGCACAGCTCGGGCGGCCCCTCAGGGCATCTGGTGACGTCGTCGCACGCTGCCCACTGGGTCTTCCGGTTGTCGTGGCCGTTCCTCCGATCCTCGACGATGGGACGCCTTTCCCAACCCGGTACTGGTTGGCCTGTCCTGCCGCCAAGGCGCGAATCGGGCGACTGGAAGCCGCCGGCGGAGTCAAGACGATGGATCGGCGGGTTCGGAACGACCCAGCGTTTGCCGAAGCCGTCGCTGCCGCGGACGAGCGCTATGAACGGGAACGCGACGCGCTGATTCCTGCCGGTGCCGCCCACCGACCCGTCGGGGGAGTCGGCGGTGGACATGGAGGCGTGAAGTGTCTTCACGCCCACTACGCCGATCACGCAGCAGGCAATGAGAACCCAGTCGGAAAGCTGGTGGCACCGTGGGTGGAACCACTCGACTGTACGATCGTTTGCATCGTAGGTGATCCTCCTGAAATGAACCCCGACTGGTCGGAGCCTCGCTGACCTCAGGCGTTCGCTATCACATAGAAGACAGCGCCCTGTGGGTCCTGGAGTCCTGCGAATCGGCCGACCTTCGGAATGTCCATTGCCGGCACGAGGACATCGCCCCCTCGCGCCTTCGCCTTCTCGATCGTTGCATCGGTGTCTTCAACAGCGAAGTAGACATCCCAATGTGGAGGGACCGGTCCCCACTCCTTCTGGATCTCCATCATTCCCGCCACGGATCGTCCACCCACGACGAACGTGGTGTAGAACGATCCACCGCCCATGTCCGTCGTCTGTGTCTCGATGCCGAGCACCGACTCATAGAACGCTTTGGCGGCTCCGACGTCGTTGACTTGGAGTTCGTTCCAGGACAGTGTCCCAGGTTCGTTGGCGATCTGGGCGCCGACGTGGTCTTTCGGTTCCCAGAAGGACGTGAACGCGCCGGCAGGATCCTGTGCGACCAGCATCCTGCCGCTCTCGAGCACGTCCATCGGCGGGACCACGGTCGTCCCGCCGGCCCCCGGGATCTTCGTTGCGGTCTCGTCCACATTCTCGACCGTGATATAGGTGATCCAATGAGGTGGGACACCCTGATTCTGCTGATCCCGAGGTTGTTCCATGAGGCCGGCGACGGCCTTCTCACGCAGAAAGCACATCGTGTAGGAACCCCACTCGCCGGTGTCGGTGCGGAACGACCATCCGAACAGTGCGGAGTAGAAGCGTTTGGCATCTTCCACGTCTGTCGTGGCAAGGTCGACCCACGACGGCGTTCCCTGGGCGTAGAACGTGAACTCGGGCATGGTGCTCCTTCGACGTGCCGTACCCGGAAGCTACCCCGGATAGAGCACTAGCCAGGAAGGGAATCCCTGATGTGCGCCCAGGTGACCTCGAGATCCTCCGGGACGACGCGTGTGCCTCCGACTGTGGTCATGAAGTTGGCGTCGCCCGACCATCGCGGGACGAGGTGCAGATGGAAGTGACCTGGAACACCCGCACCCGCGACACGACCGATGTTGGCACCCACGTTGTAGCCGTCAGGAGACATCGAATCGTCGATCGCCGCCATGGAGTGGCCGACGAGCAGCCAGAGGTCGCGCTGTTCGTCGACGGTCAGCTCGTCCGGGCGGCCAATGTGCCGGTAGGGAGCGACCATGACATGACCGGTCGTGTATGGGTACCGATTGAGGGCCGTGAATGCCTGGGATCCCCGTTCAACGAGCAGCGAGTCCCGATCCGGCCCGTCCGGGAGTCGGCAGAACAGGCAGTTGTCCGGTTCCTCCTCCGAAGAGACGTACTCGCTTCTCCACCCTGCCCACAGCATGTCCCATGGCATGAGCAGAGAGTACTCGTGTGTTGCCGAAGCCGACAGCGGACAGCCAACAGCCTCCGGTCTCCGGCCAGAGCGGTCATCGTTGGTAGAGACCGTGGGGCGATCGTTTCCTCCCCCGGCGAGGCCGTGAGGGCCGAGCGCTGGGGAAGGGGGCGGTTCTCACCAACGTAGCTATCCAGCTATCAAGTTCCCAGCTTCGAGTCTCCAGCAGCCAGCAAGAGCGCAGCCGGAGTCGCTGCGAGGCCGTAGGGCGAGGTCGCTGGT
>CAZBXV010000012.1:23217-29681 GCA_964496205.1 uncultured Acidimicrobiia bacterium | reverse complement strand
GGTCGCTGGTCGCCGGATGCTGGTAGCTTCGGGCGAGCGTGCACCGGCCGGTGCAGCCCTGCCCGGGTGACGGAAGCGGTAGACGTGGCGGACTTAAACTCCGCCGCCCTTCGGGGCGTGTGGGTTCGACTCCCACCCCGGGCACGTGAGAGATGCGTACGAACGAGCCGCACGACGGTACGACAGGTTCATCGGACCGGTCGTCGCGAGCGTTCGGCGCACCGCATTGGAGATGTTCCCGCCGTATGCCGGTATGCGCGTCCTCGACGTCGGATGTGGGACCGGGGCACAGCTTGCCGCCTACCGGGATGCCGGGTGCGCCGTGTCGTGTGTTGACCGTTCAGAAGGGATGCTTCGTGTCGCTCGCCGCCGTCTCGGCCCGGACGCCGACGTCAGAGAGGGGAGCGGTGTAGAGATACCGTTCCGGGACGACTCGTTCGATCTGGCGACGATCTCGTTCGTCCTGCACGAGATGACGCCCGCCGTTCGAGACTCGACGTTCCACGAACTGCGACGCGTCGTTCGACCCGACGGTGGCGTGCTCGTGATCGACTTCCTCCCCTGCCCGTATCGGGGGTTCAGGGGATTGTTGGTGCGAAGCGGTATCGCCGCCATCGAGATCGGTGCCGGCAGGGAACACTGGGCGAACCACAGGGACTTTCTGCGCCGGGGTGGCGTCGACTCGCTGGCCAACGCGCACGGCATGCCGATTCGGGCTCGGAGCACGACCGGCGGGGGAACGTTGGCGGTCACACTGCTGGGATTGTGACCGCTACTCCCTGAGCCGGGGGTTCATCGTGTAGGTGCAGCTGACTTCCGCGGAGGCAAGAACATGCCCTTCCACCGCTGCTCGAACGTCGTTGCCGGTGAACGCCCCCTCCACATCGAGGTGGTCGACGTCAAGCGCGTACACGGTGAACCAGTACCAGTGGACCAGCGAGTCGTTCCACGGCGGACAGGGCCCGTCGTAGCCGTAGTACTGGCCCTCCATGTCAGGGTCGCCGGCGAACCATCCCGTGTAGTCATTGAGGCCGTGCCGGCCGAACGGCGCACCAGGCCCCTTTCCTTTGGGAACCACTCCGTCGGAGCACACGCCCTCATCGATGCCTCCCATCGAAGGATCGACATCGACCAAAACCCAATGGAAGAAGTCTGCGCGCGGGAGATCCGGGGGCACTTCACGCCCTTCCTGGTTGACATCGTCGGGCTTCGTCGGAACCACCGAATCGTGAAAGATGAGTGCGAGCGAGCGTGTTCCTTCCGGCACGTCCGACCATCGAAGCTCCGGGTTGAGGTTCGGGGCGAACGTGGCGTGGGTTTCGGGGTCGGGAACACAGAACGCGTACGTCTCCGGGATGGGTGAATCTGGCTGGAAACTCGGGCTGCTCACTCGCATGGTGCACCTCCTGCTCCGAGGCTAGTGGCGGACGTCAGGGGGCGTCAGACCTGGCCCAGCACCATCTCGAGCGGCCGCGGCACCGAACCGAGGTCCATCGCGTCGACGAGCGCGTTCCCGTAGCGAGCCTTCCGTCCGGAGCGAGTACCCATGAAGCGTCGAAGCTGCTCCTCGGGTGTTCTCATGCGCTGTGTCGGCTGAGCCCGAAAGCGTCGGAACGACTCACCGTCACCGAGGTCGTCGATGACTCGTTCGACGTGCTCCGTTCCCAGTGCGCGGATCAATTCGTCCTCGAGGTCTTGGATGCACACGAAGAACCCCAGCGACTCCATGCCCTCGCGAGTGAGGTTCGAACCGATCCCCGCCCCTTCGAGTCCCTTCCGGAACGATCTCTCCTCGCCGACGTCGCAGAGACCGGCGATCTGAAAGCCCCGGGGCGTCAACGATCGAAGGAAATGGCCCGCGTTCGTCGCTCCGCCTATCGGCAGTATCGCCACGCCCTCGGACCTGAGATTGCGATCTCGTCGCTCCGCAAGCGTCGAGAGCGCGCTTCGATCACTCGTGCCCTCGACGAGGATGACCGATCGGAATCCCTCTCTGACCAGCGACTCCACCGTGCGGTCGACGCGGTCACCGTGCGTTGCTTCCATGGACCCAGAGTTCCTCCGATCGGGTGGTGTCACGAGCGTTCGGTCGTCGCTCGATCTCTCCAAAGCTTCACACCCTCCGTGACGATGAAGATTGGCGCGGCGACGACGAGCATCATCAACCAGTCGGAGAGCGAGAGCGGCACGGTGTGCAGCACGTTCTGAAGAAACGGCATGTACACCGCGGACACCTGGAGGCCGATCGTGAACGTCCACGCAGCCAGCACCCACGGGTTGCTCCAGAACCCGATCTTGCGCAGCGGCTGACGAAGAGACCGGAAATTGAACACGTTCATCTTCTCCAGCAGGATGATGCCGGTGAACGCGACCGTTTGTGCGGTTGCGATCGCCTCGGCGCTGCTTCCGAGTCTGGCGAGATAGTGGTGGAACAGCCACAGCGTGCCGGCACCGATGTACCCCCCGAGACCGAGAAGGAGGGCGGCCCCGTACCGGTTGAGGATCGGCTCCTTGGCTCCGCGTGGCGGCTGCTCCATCAGGTCCTTCGAACCCGGTTCGAGGCCGAGTGCAACGGCGGTCAGCCCGTCGGTGACGAGGTTCATCCAGAGGATCTGGACTGGGAGAAGGATCAGTGGACCTTTGAGGAGGATGTTGACGAATACGGCCACCACTTCGCCGGTGTTCGACGACAGTAGGTAGCGAACGAACTTCTGGATATTGTCGTACTGGCGGCGGCCCTCCTCGACGGCTCCGACGATCGACGCGAAGTTGTCGTCGGTGAGCACCATGTCCGACGCGGCCTTCGCCACATCGGTACCTCGCAGACCCATCGCGACGCCGATGTCTGCCTTCTTCAGTGCGGGAGCGTCGTTCACGCCATCGCCCGTCATGGCCACGATGTTGCCCTGGTCCTGGAGGTGGTTGACGATACGCAACTTGTGTTCCGGCGTGGTTCGGGCGAACAGCACATCATGGGTCAGGAGTTCGTCGAGGCCGGCGTCGTCCATCGTCTCCAACTCGATGCCGGTGACGGCCCGCTCGACGTCCATCCCAACCTGGCGTCCGATTGCGATGGCCGTCTCGGCGGCGTCGCCGGTGATCATGATCGGACGGATGCCCGCGTGGCGGGCAAGTGTGATTGCGTGCGGAACTTCCGGTCGTGGCGGGTCCACGATTCCAACCACGCCGAGCAGCGTCAGGTCGGTCTCGACGGCGTCTTCATCGAGTTCGATGTGTTCCGGCAAGCGCCGTCGCGCCAACGCGAGCGTACGCAAGCCCTGCCCGGCGAGTGACCGATACGCATCCTGGAACGCAGTGCGATCCTCGATGGAGAGATCACGTTCCTGGCTCCCGTCGAGAATCCGCGTCGATCGATCCAGGATGACCTCGGGGGCGCCCTTGACGAATGCAACGAGTCCTTCGGGCCGATCCGCCACCACGGTCATTCGTTTGCGAGTCGAGTTGAACGAGAACTCGGTGACGTCGTGTTCCTCGATGAACACGTCAGCCTTGCCGGCAGCCACGACGAGCGCCGCCTCGGTCGGCTCTCCGAGTGCGCGCCACCCTGCCTCCGATTTGGTGACGCTCGCGTGGTTGCAGATGAGTCCGGTTTCGAGAAGCATCCGAAGATCGGAACGATCTCCGCACGGCGAGCCGTCCAGGGAGAACGAACCGTGAGGCGCGTAGCCGACCCCGCCTACCTCGATGAGGCCGGCAGGAAGCCACACACGTGTGACGGTCATCTCGTTCTGGGTGAGTGTCCCGGTCTTGTCGGTACAGATGACGGTGGCTGATCCCAGGGCCTCCGCGGCCTGCAAGCGGCGAAGGAGCGCGTGACGACGCACCATGGCTCTGATTCCGAGTGCAAGGGTGATGGTGACCACCGCCGGCAAGCCCTCCGGAACGACCGCAACGGCCAGGGAGATTCCGGTGAGAAACATCTCGACCAGCCGCTTGCCGAGGATCACGCCCACGAGCGCGACGCCTGCGGAGATGGCGATCGAAATCACTCCGAGTTGGCGTCCCAACACTCCGAGCTTGCGTTGGAGGGGAGTGGGCTCCTGGCCGAGACTCTGGGTCAGTTCGGCGATCTTGCCGAACTCGGTTGTCATGCCAGTTGCGACGACAAGGCCGGCTGCCCGGCCGTTCGTCACGTTGGTCCCCATCCACGCCATCGAGGATCGTTCGGCAAGGTGCGCGTCGAGTGCCACCGCGTCCGTTCCCTTCGACACGGACGCAGACTCGCCGGTGAAAGCAGACTCGTCGATCTTCAAACCGACGCTCTCGACGAGACGCAGGTCAGCAGGGACCTGATCTCCGATTTCGAGAGCCACGATGTCGCCTGGCACGAGGTCGACTCGTTCGATCTCGATCTGCCGTCCGTCTCTCAATACCGTGCAGGTGGGGGAGAGCATGCTTCGTAGGGCGTCGAGCGCCTGCTCCGCCTTCCACTCCTGGACGAACCCGAGCACGCCGTTGAGGACGACGATGACGAGGATGGTGACTGCGTCGGCCACTTCTCCCACGGCGAAGGAGACGACGGCCGCCGCCAGAAGAATCAGGATGAGGACATCGGTGAACTGGCGTCCGAGTACTTCGTACCAACGCGCAGCCCGAACCTCTTGGATGCGGTTGGGACCGTACTGCTCGGACCGCCGGGCCACCTCCTCCGATGAGAGCCCACTACCGGCTGTCACATCGAGTCGTTGGAGCGCGTCAGACGCGGTGAGAGTGTGCCAATCGGGATTCATAGATGTAAGGGTGCAGCCTACAAGCCTCGCAATGTGGGTCCGCCTATCATGAAACGCGATGCCCGACCACCTGCAGGGAATCAAGAGGGACGTCGCCGAAGTCAAGTTCCTCATCCACGACCTGAGAGTCGAGCGCTTCATCGATGAGGTCATCCACTTCCACGTTGCCCTCGACACCGATCTCGAGTTGTACGGGATCAAAGACCTCGATGTGCCCACGGGTGACGATGTGCTTGCGCTTCGGGCCAAGGCGGCGGACTTCCGGGCGGTGATCAAGGAGTATGAGGAAGCGGTACGAAGCTTCTCCCCGCCGGAGCGGGTTCTCGAACTGGGGAACCTCTACATCCAGTTGATTCACGATCTATGCGAGCTGATCCTGCATCCGTTGTGGGTTCACATCGAAGAAGCTATTTCGCTGCTTCCGGAGCAGTCGATGACGGTGCGGTCTCGCGCCCACTATCGCAACACCATTCGGTGGCTGTGCGGCGTCTACTACCGAATCGAACACTTCTGGGCGGAGCAGCGTCACGAAGACGTGGACGAGGTGTTCGACGTCGCCGGCGACATCGAGGACTATGTGCGCAACGTCGTGTATGGATACGTGACGGAGAAGAGCTCGGGTCAGGTTGAACTCGAGGTGGGCAACCTCGATCCGGCGGTCGTGGAGGGCAATCGGTTCCGATTTCGCCGGATGTATTTCAACCTCGTGATGAACTCGGTGGATGCGATGGGAGACAAGCATCTGGGTGTCATTCGCATCGACGAACGCACCGACGGCAACGAGGTGGTCCTGACCGTTCGGGATGACGGGTCCGGGATGCCTCAGGACAAGATTCGCCAGCTTCTCACGGACAGGGAGACGCTCGATGGCGAACTCCACTCGCTCGGATTCGTGTTCGTACGCCAGACCGTGGGCAGTTTCAAGGGCAGTCTCTCGATCGACAGCGAAGTGGGTGAAGGAACCTTGATCACCGTTCGGTTCCCCTTCATGCGAGGGGTGGAGCCACCCCCACGGAGGGGATCGCTGTGCAAAGAGTACGACGTCGCACCCGCCGATCGACCACCAGTGCTCAAGCCGCTGGCCCCTGAGGACTCCGAAGGAACGTGTGGGTTCGACGTGTTCAGCGACTACCGGAGGTCGACGTCGGAGTATCCGGGCTGCATCTTCGCCATCGCCATCTCAGACGAAGGCAAGCTGGAGATGTTCACGCACAAGCCGTATGAGCGGCTGTGGAATATCGGACACGAAGATCTCTCTCCCATGTTCTTCTCTTCGACGGTGCGCGGTCGGCTCGAAGAGAACGACGATCGAGTGCCAGAGGTCATCCTGAAGGGCCCTCAGAGCAAACTCGACTACTTCGAGTTCAAAGAAGTGCCCAACGACCGTCGAAGCGAGCAGTTGTTCAACCAGATGGTCCGCGACGAGCTGATCAGAATCGCGCGCAGACTGATCGGAACTGGTCTGCCCAAAACGATCCTCGTGCAGGTCGCGAGCCTGGAGCGGTTCGTCCCCGAGATCACCGAAGAGGAGCCGTTTGCGTTGAGTGTGCTCGCGGAGGCGAGCCTGTCGACGGAGAGCTGACAGCTGTTCAGCTACTCAGCAGCCAGTCTCCAGCAAGAACGCTGCCGCCGCCAGACCGCAGGGCGAGGTCGCTGGTCGCTGGTCGCTCTGTGGAGCGAGCGACGAGGGCGCTCGCTACAGCAGCCCCCGGT
>CAZBXV010000012.1:20840-23117 GCA_964496205.1 uncultured Acidimicrobiia bacterium | reverse complement strand
CGCTGGTCGCTCTGTGGAGCGAGCGACGAGGGCGCTCGCTACAGCAGCCCCCGGTACTGCTCCAGAGCCTCCGGATTGGCCAAGGCATCGGCGTTGACGACCGGTTCACCGGCAATGGCTTGCCTGACCGCCTTCTCGACTTTCTTACCGCTCAAGGTGTAGGGGACGGCATCGACCTCGAACACGTGAGCCGGGACATGGCGCGGCGATGTCTCAGAACGAATCCTGTCCTTGATAGCTCGCTCGAGACCCTCGTCGAGGGCGGCACAGTCGGCGAGCACGACACACAAGACGACCTCGACATTGTCGGAGGTCTGGCGGCCCACAACGATCGAGTCGCTGATTTCGGGCATCGTTTCGATCGCCCGGTAGATCTCGGCGGTACCGATCCGCACGCCGGACGGATTGAGTGTCGTGTCGGAGCGTCCGTAGATGATGACACCACCCTCGGGGCGGATCTCGATGAAGTCGCCGTGGGTCCATACTCCCGGGAACTGCTCGAAGTAGGCAGCCCGGTACTTGTCGCCGGTCGGATCGTTCCAGAAGGACACGGGCATCGATGGGAACGGCTTCGTACAGACCAGCTCGCCCTTGCGTCCGATGTGGGGTACCCCGTGGTCATCCCATGACTCCACCGCCATGCCGAGCGCTCGCGCTTGGAGCTGGCCCCGGCGCACAGGGAGGGTAGGAACGCCGAGGGCGAAGCATCCGATGATGTCGGTTCCGCCCGATATCGATGCGAGCTGGACATCCTGTTTGACGTGTTCATAGACCCAATCGAACTGTTCAGGATTGAGCGGCATGCCGGTCGATCCCAGCCACCGCATGGCGGACAGGTCTGCGATGTCACTTGGAATGACACCTGCGTTGGCGTTGGCGGACAGGAACTTGGGACTCGTTCCGAAGTGCGTGATGCCCGCTTCTTCTGCGAGGCGCCACAACACGCCCAGATCCGGGTGTGTGGGGCTTCCGTCGTACACGACGATGGTGGCCTCTGAAGCGAGGGCCGACACGAGCCAGTTCCACATCATCCACCCGCACGTGGAAAACCAGAAGACGACATCGTCGCGGCGAACGTCCGAGTGCAGCTGGTGTTCGCTCAAATGCTTCATGAGGGTTCCGCCGGCACCATGCACGATGCTCTTGGGTGGGCCGGTCGTTCCGGACGAGTACATGATGTACAAAGGATGGTCGAAGGGCAGCTCGGTGAACTGTGGCTCCGTTGCTGCGCCGGCCTCGATATCCGACCATCCCACTGTCCGGATCCCATCGATGCCCCACGGTTCGCCGACGAAATCGACGAGGATCAGGTGATCGAGATCATCGAGTCTGTCGACCACCGCTCGCACCGTATCGTCGAGAACGTGGACCTTGCCGTTGTATCGGTACCCGTCGGCGGTGATCAGCACCTTCGGTTCGATTTGCCCGAATCTGTCGATGACACCCATCGGACCGAAGTCGGGCGAACACGAAGACCAGACCGCGCCGATCGCGGCCGACGCCAGCATGCCGATGACAGCGAACGACGAATTCGGGATCAACGCGGCGACCCGGTCACCGGGGCCAACGCCGAGAGCCAGGAGGTTCGCCTGGACTCGGGCGACGCGCGTCGCGAGCTCACGCCACGAGATTCGCTCGACCGGGCGTCCTTCGCCGGCGGAGATGACGGCAACACCGTCGTCTCGACGCCGCAGGAGGTTGTTCGCGAAGTTGAGACGGGCACCCGGGAACCAGTCGGTGCCCGGCATCGCCTCCCTGCCGACCGGTGAGACTGCGCGTCGAGAAGCCTGGATGTTCGTGAACTCCCACACCGCCTGCCAAAACTCCGCCCGGTGATCGACCGACCAGTGCCAGAGCTCGTCGTAGGTCTCAGGTCGAGAGGGGAGCCGTGTCATGAACCGGCGCAACAGCGTGGACTCGGGATCGGAGGGAGTCCACACGATGTCGTCCATGGGGGAGATGGTACCGCCCGTCCTTCCCGCATCACCATGGTCGGCCGCGTTCCTTCCTATGATCCACGGCCGGCAACAGACCTTTCTCACCAGAAAGGGTCCAGCTCGTGGCGAACGTTGGGTCGACGACCACTTCGTACACCGACGGGAATCTGACCGACGGGCAGACCTACTGCCACAAGGTGACGAGCGTTGTCGGGGGAGCGGAGTCGTCGTTTTCCAACATCCTGTGCGCCACCGCGGACGCACCCGGCCAGACCGGAGCCGTTGGCGTGGACTCGGTGACAACCGGCGTCTATGAGACCACAGGGAAGGGCAAGAACAA
>CAZBXV010000012.1:0-20740 GCA_964496205.1 uncultured Acidimicrobiia bacterium | reverse complement strand
GCGTGGACTCGGTGACAACCGGCGTCTATGAGACCACAGGGAAGGGCAAGAACAAGACGACGACGTTCGTCGCGTCGAACACGTTCTCTCGAGGTGACACGGTGGTGGTGCGGGCGGTCGTCGTCGACTCCAACGGGCTGCCCATCTCTGGCGCGACGGTCGACCTGTCGGTTACCGGTCCGGAGACAGTCACATTGACAATCGGACAGAGTGACGCCGACGGAGTCGCAGAAGCCTCGTGGACGACGAGCGCTTCGAACAAGCATGGGAATGGTGGGAGCTCGACGGGCACCTACACGGCGACGGTGACGGGCGTGACCGGCACCTGGGATGGGGTGGCGGCTTCGATGACGTTCACACTGAACTAGCTCGCTGGCCGCTGAATAGCTGTCTTTGTTGACGGGAACCGCCCCCGGAGGGGGGTGGTGCCCAGCACGGGGCATTGCCGGGGGAGAAGACACCCGCCCCACGGTCTCGCCGCGACGGTGATCGCGTTCGTGCTGGTTGCTGGCCGCCGATGGAAGGCCCTTCGCTGAATAGCTGAATAGCTGAATAGCCGTCAGCCCATTGCGCGCCTGATCATCCCCTCGAGGTACTCGGTCGCCGCGGTGTGTCCCCGCAGTGCTTCGGTGAACGTGTAGTGGAGGACTCGTACCGACCACAGTCGGAACAACAGCTCCCGCCAGTCCGGGTCGGAGGATTCATACGTGTCCAGCAGTGCCACAAAGGTGTCGTGCCACGTGTCCTCATCCATGAATCCGACCGACGGGTAGTCGCGCAGCGCTCGCATGCCGGTGGCCACGCGAGCAGGGAAGGCATCCAGAAGGGCAACCTGCCGGTCGTTCCACTCGCGCCGGAGCAGCCCGATCGTGTCGTCCACCGAGTAGCCGATCGCCGTCGCGACCGGCCCCACCGCCCCCGATGTCCCGGCTGTCCGGTGGGTCGTCCCGGTGGGAACCGCTTCGCTACGGAGCGACTGGATCGCTGCGAAGCACTCGTTCACCATCGTCACGAGGTCGCGCAGGCTGCGGTAGAGGCGGTGCTGTTTTCCTTCGGGAATGAATGTTTCGTAGAGACTCAGTCCGCGTTGGATCGCCACGAAGGTGTACATGGTGTCGATGCCCCAGTCGCTCTGGTCCAGGACTCGAGGATCGGACGCGAGCATCTCTGCGGATGGACGCGTGAGGAGCAGTTCGCCACCGAGTGGCTGCCGGATCTGTGGGAGCTCGGTCTCGGGCCACAGCATCGCGAAGCCAAACCGGGTGACCATCCAGGTGATCATCGCGTCTGTCGACGCGCGGGGGAACGCGTGGCGCACGACATCGACACCGGTGTCCGCCGCTGTTTCGGCTCGGTCGATCCAGGTTGCATCGAAGTTCGTGATGTCGGCGTCGTAGAAGTGGACACGGTCCAGCTCTGTGTGTTCTAGATAGTGCAGCAAGGCGGTGTTCATCGCATCTCCCTTGCCGGGCCGTTTCGATCCGAGTCGCTCTTGGAGCATCACGGTGACCTGAGGACGGGTTACCGCCAGCTCATCTACGGCACCGAACGTGTCGTTGCGTTCACTGCCTACACACACCACCTCGTCGACACTCGGATGCGACAGGGCCGAGAGGATATTGGCCGTGAGCGTCGAAGGCGGCTCGTCGGTGAAGGGAAACGCGACCAGGCTCACCGGACGACGATACCGTACCTTCGGACCTGTTCCTCAATCGTGCCAGAATCGACACTACAAGGAGGGTCAATGGCTGAATACCCCGCAGAATTCATCGTCGATGCCGTCTTGCGTGACGGCGGCGTCGTGCGCATCAGACCGATCGTTCCCGACGACAGAGAGCGCCTGTACGAGCTGTTCAAAGGGATGGGACAGAAATCCCGCTACTTCCGGTTCTTCCAGGAGAAAGAGGACCTCACGCCCAAGGAACTCGAGTACTTCACGAACGTGGACTACGAGAACCGGATGGCGTTCGTTGCCCTTCTCGACGAGAAGATTATCGGTGTCGGCAGGTACGACAGGGATGAGAACGAGCCTGACTCCGCCGAGGTGGCGTTCGCGATCGTCGATGCCCACCAAAGCCGAGGAATCGGTACACAGCTTCTCCAACTCATGACCGCCTATGCCCGCACCCACGGAATCGTCGGATTCAAGGCGCTCGTGTTGCCTGAGAACGTTCAGATGATCCGCATGTTCCGGCACTCGGGGTACAAGATCGAACGCACGATGGAGGAAGGCATCTACAGCGTGGTGTTTCCTGTCGCCCAGTCCGAAGGCACCCGAGCGGCGGAACAGGAACGGGAGAAGCGCGCCATTGCAGCATCTCTCAACCCGATCTTCTATCCCCGTTCCATCGCTGTCATCGGCGCCAGCCGGAACGCAGAGTCCATCGGCGGCAGACTGTTCCACAACCTGATCCACGGCCGTTTCTCCGGACCGATCTATCCGGTCAACCCGGCTGCCAGCTACGTGCACTCGGTTCGTGCCTACAAGACTGTGTCGGAGATTCCAGATCCGGTCGACCTCGCTTTCATCGTGGTTCCATCGCACCTCGTGATCCCGGCGGTCAAGGACTGCGCCGACAAGGGCGTTCAGGGTGTGGTCGTGATCTCGGCCGGGTTCTCGGAGACCGGCCCCGAGGGGGCGGAGCTGGAACGGGAGCTGGTTGAGACAGTCCGTTCGGCGGGTATGCGCATGGTGGGCCCCAACTGCATGGGTGTACTCAACACCGATCCGAGGGTCGTTGTGGACGGGCAGTTCTCACCGTTCTTCCCGCCGGTCGGCAACGTCGCGATGTCCAGCCAGTCGGGCGCACTGGGTATCGCCATTCTCGACTACGCAAACCGCAACGCCATCGGGATCTCCTCGTTCGTGTCCGTCGGAAACAAGGGCGACATCAGTGGCAACGACCTGCTCCTGTACTGGGAAGGCGATCCGAACACCGACGTGATCGTTCTCTACCTGGAATCGTTTGGGAACCCGCGGCGGTTCGGAAGGATCGCCCGGCGAATCGCCCGCAAGAAGCCGATCGTCGCGGTCAAGTCAGGGCGGACCAAAGCCGGGACGAGAGCGGCAAGCAGCCATACGGGTGCGCTGGCTTCGGTCGACGTGGCCGTCGACGCACTCTTCAACCAGGCCGGTGTTATCAGGACAGCGACGCTGGAAGAGCTGTTCGACGTGGCGGTGTTGCTCGCCAGCCAGCCGATCCCGAAGGGGAAGCGCGTTGGGATCCTCACCAACGCCGGTGGTCCAGGCATTCTGGCGGCCGATGCACTCGAGTCACACGGTCTCGAAGTGCCGGAGTTCTCTGCCGAGCTACGAGCGAAGCTGCAAGAAGGATTGTCGGCCGAAGCATCGACACGCAACCCGGTGGACATGATCGCGTCGGCCGGCGTCGACCACTACCAGCGCGCCATGGCCACCATGCTCGCATCCGACGAAATCGATGCATTGATCGTCTCCTACATTCCGACGACACCTGGCTCGGAGCGAACGATGGCCGAGGCAATCAGGGACGCCGCAGCCGAATATCACGGAGACAAGACCCTCCTGTCGGTGTTCATGTCGGCCGGCAACGCAGCCGAGCTCTTGTCGGATGAGCGAATCAAGGTCCCCAGCTACCGATTCCCGGAGGCAGCCGCGGCAGCCCTCTCGCGGGTGGTGCGGCACGGTGAGTGGCTCGCCAGGCCGGAAGGGACCGTTCCCGTCTTCGACGATGCAAAACCCGAGGTAGCCAGAAGCATCGCGCAGAAGGCGGCTGAACGTCTCGGCGATGACGGTGGCTGGCTCGAACCTGCAGAAGTGGAGGAACTGCTCTGCGCATTCGGGCTCTGCCTGCCGGCGTCGGCGGCCGTCACGAGCGCCTCGGAAGCGGTCGAGTTCGCCAAGAAACTGAAGGGTCCCGTCGCGATGAAGCTCCAGGCTCCATCGGCCCTGCACAAGTCCGACATCGGGGGAGTGGCGCTCGGAATTGAAGGTGACAAAGCCGTTCGAGATACGTTCAAGCATCTGATGAGCCTGACCGACGACGCGACCGGGGTACTGGTTCAGGAGATGGTCGAAGGCGGTCTCGAAGTGCTGGTCGGCATGACCGAAGATCCGGCGTTCGGTCCACTGATGGTGTTCGGTATGGGCGGCGTGCTCGTGGAGTTGGTTGGGGACGTGGCGTTCCGCATCAACCCGGTGACCGATTTGGAAGCCAAGGAGATGGTCAGGTCGATCAAGTCGGCGAAGCTCCTCGACGGCTACCGGTCGACGCCTCCGGCCGATGTCGATGCACTCGAGCAGGTGATCTTGCGGGTGTCGGCCCTCGCCGAGGCAGTTCCGGAGATCTCCGAAATGGACCTGAATCCGGTCAAGGTGCTCACCCCCGGAAACGGTGTCGCGTTGGTGGACGCAAGGATCAGGATCAAGCCGGTCGAAGCGGGTTGGACACCAGAGCTGATCGATCTGCCAGGCCTCACGAACCCGGTCAAGTGATGTCAGAGAGGTCGATGGGAGCAGGCTCCTCGCCGGCCTCACAATCGGTGTTGGCATGTTTGCCATGCCGGCATGGACGGCCCCGCACCTCGCAGCGGTGTCGCTCGTGCCTGAAGGCGACTGCGGGCTCGAAGAGGATGGTCCTGCTCGCGATCCCTGCCGTCACTGGCAGCGGGAGGCCTCGCGATCACACCCAGGTTCGGGTCGGTAGCTCTCGATGTTGGGAGGGCCTCTCGTGTCCCTGATCTACTCGTTTGTCGCCGCCCGTTTGGAGTGCCGGATCTGATTTCCTACACGGGCGAACCGGTGTAGGAAATCAGCGCCTTCATGTAGTTGGCTCGCGAGAAGGCCTCAGGATCGGGTGCGGCTTCCTCACTGAGCGAACCTTTGGCCTGCTCGACGGAGATGTACTCGTGCTCTTCGAGCCAGTTACTGAACCCGTCGATCAACGTCGCCAAATACTCGGGACCGTGACGCAACAATGCCGACGTCGTCATCGCAACGTCAGCGCCGGTCAGGATCGCCTTGACGGCATCTGAAGCCGAGTGCACTCCGCTCGATAGAGCGAGAGAGATCGGCACCTTGCCGCGAAGCAAGGCGATCCACCGCAACGGCAAACGCAGCTCCGAAGGATCCGACAGCTTCAGCGCCGGGGTGACCGTCAGCGACTCCAAGTCGATGTCGGGCATCAGGTAGCGGTTGAACAAGATGACTCCGTTGGCGCCGGCACCGGAGATCTTCCCGACCATGTTGGCGACCGAACTGAAGTAGGGGCCGATCTTCACGGCGACGGGGATCGACACCGACTCGCGGCAGGTGCGGATCAGATTCAGGTATCGCTCCTCCACCTGTTCTCCGGTCGCGTTCGGATCCGATGGCACGATGTAGATGTTGAGTTCCAGCGCGTCCGCACCGGCGTCCTCCATCTTCTTGGCGTAGCTGAGCCACCCGCTCACCGACGAACCGTTGAGACTGGCGATCACCGGAATGCCGAGTGCGTTCTTCGCATCCTGGATCAGTTTCAGGTAGCTGCCCGGACCCGTGTTGTAGTCCTTCATCTCGGGGAAGTAGCCGAATGTCGCCTCAGCGAAGCTCTCGGCCGCGAACTCCGCGAGCCGCTGCATTTCCTGCTCTTCGTAGGTGATCTGTTCTTCGAACAGAGAAGGCAGCACAACGGCAGGCGCCCCCGCGTCCTGGAGTCGTTTCAGCACATCGAGCTTGCCCGTGATGGTCGACGCCGACGGGACGATCGGGTGAGCGAGCTTCAGTCCAAGGTAGGTGGTGGTCAGATCGACACTCATACGCCTGCCTCCTCCTCTTCAAGGAAGTCTCTCTCGATGTCGGACGTCTGTTCGTAGTAGGACCATCTGGCGTCGATGCTCGACTGCGCATCCTCGAACAATCGCTTCGCCCGTTCCGGATCGGTGCGCTTGAGCATTGCGAACCGGGCCTCCTTGTCGGCGAACTCCTCGAACGTGATCGACGGCTTGCGGCTGTCGAGTCTGAACGGATGACGATCCTCCCTGCGCGGATCGAACCGGAACAGCGGCCAGAATCCGCTCTGCACAGCCTCGGTCTGGTGCGACATGCCGGTTTCCATGTCGATGCCGTGCGCGATGCACTGGCTGTAGGCGATGATGAGGGACGGACCGTCGAACGACTCCGCCTCCTGGAACGCCTTGACTGCTTGGATGTTGTTTGCCGCGACTGCGATTTGCGCCACATAGATATTGCCGTACTGCATGGCGATCATGCCAAGGTCCTTCTTGCCGACATCCTTGCCGGACGCCGCGAACTTCGCGACCGCGCCCAGCGGAGTCGCCTTGGAGGCCTGGCCGCCCGTGTTCGAGTACACCTCGGTGTCGAGCACCAGGACGTTGACATTGCGACCGGACGCGAGGACATGGTCCAGGCCACCGAAGCCGATGTCATATGCCCAACCGTCACCGCCGATGATCCACACACTCTGCGTGACCAATGCATCGGCCACGGACAACAGCGTTCGTGCGTCCTCGGAGTCGATGACCGCCAGCTTCTCTTTCAGCTGGGCGACTCTGACCCGCTGGGCGCCGATGCCTGCCTCGTCGGACTGGTCGGCGTCGAGGAGCCCGTGAGCGAGCTCGAGACCGATCTCCTTGGTCATCTTCTTGACCAGCGACTTGGCCTGTGACCTCTCGGCGTCGAACGCGAGACGCATTCCCATGCCGTACTCGGCGTTGTCTTCGAACAAGGAGTTCGCCCACGCCGGTCCCCGGCCGTCGGCGTTCTGTGCATACGGGGTGGTCGGCAGGTTGCCTCCGTAGATGGACGAGCAACCGGTGGCATTGGCGACGACCGTGCGGTCCCCGAACAGCTGAGTGAGCAGCTTGATGTAAGGGGTCTCTCCGCATCCAGAGCAGGCACCTGAGAATTCGAACAGCGGCTGGAGCATCTGGGAGCCCTTCACCGTGTCGGTCTTGACCTTCGTCCGATCCATCTCCGGGATGGACAGGAAGAAGTCGAAGTTGACCTTCTCCTCATCGACGTGGTCCAGGTGCGGCCGCATGTTGATCGACTTGTGACGGACGATCTCCTTCGACTTGGCCGGGCACACGTCGACGCACACACCGCATCCGGTGCAGTCTTCGGGTGCAACCTGAATGGTCATGTTCATGCCGGGAAGATCGCGGCTGCGCCACTCCTTCGACTGGAACGTTGCAGGTGCGTCCTCGAGGAATGCCGGGTCGTACACCTTCATGCGGATGGCCGCATGAGGGCACACGAGTGCGCACTTGGCGCAGTCGATGCAAATATCCGGGTCCCAGATCGGGATCATCTCTGCGATGTTTCGCTTTTCCCACTTGGTGGTCGCCGTCGGGAACGTGCCGTCCACAGGCATGGCGCTGACCGGCAGTAGGTCGCCCTTGCCTTCCAACATCAGCGCGGTGACCCGCTGAACGAAATCTGGGGCCTCTTCCGGAACGAGACGAAGCTTGTGGAGTTCCGACGTCGCCGTGGATGGGACGCTGACCTCGTGGAGCTCGGCGAGAGCGCCGTCGACGGCCGCGTAGTTCTTCTGGAGCACTGACTCGCCGAATTTGCCGTAGGTCTTCTCGATCGCTTTCTTGATCTCGCTGATCGCTTGGTCCTTCGGGAGGATTCCGCTCAATGCGAAGAAGCACGTCTGGAGCACCGTGTTGATTCGTCCTGGCATCCCGGCGTCCCGGGCCACCGAGTAGCCGTCCACCACGTAGAACTTCAGGTGCTTGTCGATGATCTGCTGTTGAACTTCGGCCGGGATCTTGTCCCACACCTCGTCGGGACCGTATGGGCTGTTCAGCAGGAACGTGGCTCCATCCTTGGCGAGATCGAGGACGTCCATCTTCTCGAGGAATACGAACTGGTGGCATGCAACGAAGCCGGCCTTGTGTATCAGGTAGGTCGAGTCGATCGGATCTTCCCCGAACCGCAGGTGCGAGATGGTCACCGCGCCGGATTTCTTCGAGTCGTACACGAAGTAGCCCTGCGCGTTGAGCGGTGTGTTCATCCCGATGATCTTCACCGAGTTCTTTGAGGCACCGACCGTTCCGTCGGAGCCCAGACCGAAGAACACTGCCCTCACACGCCCCTCCGGCTCGGTGTCGAAGCCCTCGACCGGGCTGAGGCTCGTTCCGGTCACGTCGTCGACGATGCCGACCGTGAAGTGGTTCTTGGGGCTGTCTTTCAGCATCTCCTCGTAGATGCCCGCAACCATCGCCGGCGTGAACTCCTTGGAGGAGAGGCCGTACCTGCCGCCGATGACTCTTGGCGGGACACTCCACGCGGTGCGGCCGCCGGCCTGTTCTTCGGCGAGACCTGCGAGGACGTCCACATACAGCGGCTCACCCAGCGCGCCGGGTTCCTTGGTCCGGTCGAGTACGGCGATCGTTCTTGTCGTGCTTGGCAGTGCTGCGATGAACGCTTCGGTCGAGAACGGCCGGTAGGCACGAACGGCGATCACGCCGACCTTCTCACCGCGAGCGTTGAGCGAAGCCACGGCCTCTCGGACCGCGCCGACACCCGAACCCATCAGAACGATGACCCTGTCGGCGTCTGGAGCGCCGTAGTAGTCGAACAAGTGGTACGAGCGTCCGGTCAGTTCCGCAAACCGGTCCATGGCCCGTTGCATGTGGTCCGGCGCGTCGATGTAGTACGGGTTGCAGGCCTCGCGTGCCTGGAAAAAGACGTCCGGGTTCTGGGCGGTGCCCCGCAGCACAGGATGTTCGGCGCTCAATCGGCGATTGTGATGGGCGCGAATGGCGTCGCCGTCCATCATCGCCTCGATGACGTCATCGGGGATGATCTCGATCTTGTTGATCTCGTGAGACGTACGGAACCCATCGAAGAAGTGCACGACCGGGACCCGCGAAGCCAGTGTGGCCGCCTGAGCGATCAGCGCGAAGTCGTGGACTTCCTGGATCGAGTTCGATGCCAGCTGTGCGAAACCGGTGCTGCGAGTAGCCATCACGTCGCTGTGATCTCCGAAGATCGACAGCGCGTGCGTCGCTACCGATCGAGCGGCAACGTGGAACACGGTCGGCAACAACTCGCCGGCGATCTTGAACATGTTCGGGATCATCAGGAGCAGACCCTGGGATGCCGTGAACGTGGTGGTCAGCGCGCCACCCTGGAGCGACCCGTGAACGGCGCCCGATGCGCCTCCCTCGCTCTGCATCTCAACGACCTGTGGGATCTCGCCCCAGATGTTCGTTCTGCCCTTCGCCGACCACGCGTCCGAGTGCTCTCCCATCGGCGACGACGGTGTGATCGGATAGATGGCGATGACTTCGTTCGTTTTGTGGGCTATGTAGGCGGCTGCCTCATTGCCATCGAGTGTCGCAACCTTGTGCTCCACCTCTCGGCCTCCTCATCGTGCAGTTCTCTCGACGGCCGTTTAGACGCGCCCAATCGAGTCCATGCAAGGATAGCGGTACAGGTGGTGTGCCCTATCCCGTCCGCGGGGTGTTGGTCCCGGGCACTACGCCAGGGTCATGAAAAGCTTCTCGAGCGCAGCGGTGTCCTCGACCTGCTCGTTGTCGACGATGCATCGGGTCAGGTTGGCGGCGAGCAGTTTGAAGCCAACCTTGTCCAATGCCTTGGATGCCGCGGCGACCTGCGTGACGATATCGGTGCATTCGCGACCGCCTTCGATCATGCGAATGATTCCGGAGACCTGACCTTCGATGCGGCGCAGACGAGGGAGTACCGCGTTCTTCGAGTGCTCATCGAGCTGCATATGCGTCCTTCTGAGGTGGTATGCCCAATGGTACTCGGTGGGGGTACCACATGAGCCGGCAGCGGTTCGGTTGGTGGTCGCAAGTCTTGGGTCCTGAGTTCTCAGCCTTCAGCCTTCAGCCGTGAAGAGCAGCCGGCCCCAGCAGCCAGTCTCCAGCAAGAGCGGCGCGACCCACCGGCCTCAACGACTGACGGCTCTCTACAGCGGCAGCACCACCCGGACTGTCGTACCTTCGCCGGTCCTGCTTTGGATCTCTGCCTCACCGCCGGCGGTCTCTGCACGGCTTTGGATGTTGTCGAGACCCATCCCTCGAGTGACGGTGCCGATGTCGAAGCCTTTTCCCTTGTCGGCGACCATCAGGACGAGCCGGTCGATGCCTCTGCTCACCGAGATGCTCACCACATCGGCCCCGGAGTGGCGAAGTGCATTGCTAACCGCTTCGCGTGTGATCTGAAGGACGTCTTCCACGATCTCGGGTGGGAGGTCGTCGACAGGTCCGGTAACCCCGATACCGATGCTGGCTTCGTACGGAATGGCAAGTCGTCCGAGGAGCTCAGACAGCTCGTCCTTGAGGCTCCGCATGCCCACCGTTGGTGGTCTCAGATCGAAGATGAATCGGCGGAGTGCCGTGATCGAGTCGTCCAGATGGGAGGCCGACTCTTCGAGACTGGCCCGCATGTCCGGGTCGGGGAGCTTGTTGGTCAATGCCTGGAGCGAAAGCCCGACAGCGAACATGTCCTGGATGATCGAATCGTGAAGATCTCGAGCGATCCGCTGCCGATCTTCCAGAACGGCCGCACGCCTGAGGCGGGTCTGGAGACGGATCATTGATATCGCTGAACCGACGATCAGAGCGAGCGCTCTGATCAGGACTTCGTCCTGTTCGGTGAAGCCGCCTTCGGTCGCGCCGAGATACAGATTGCCGAATACGTCGTCGCCGATTCGGATCGATACACCGAGGAACCCGTCGAGCTGGGGGTGGTGCTCAGGGAAGCCGCTGGCCCGAGGGTGTGCCTGCACGTGGTCCAACCGGATCGGATTCGGTTGCCATGTGACGGCACCCAGCAGACCACGACCCTCAGGTGGAGCACCGATCATCTGTGCAACCTCCTCGGGTACGCCCTGGTGGACGAACTGGATGAGTTGACCGTTTTCGCTGACCACGCCGAGCGCCCCGAATGGCGCGCCGGTCAGATCCATGGCGGTCGACACCACGGTTTCTAGAACTGCGGTCAGTTCCGTCTGACCGGTAACGCGCGCCGCCGCACCGATCAGGTCGGAAAGTCGAGACGCCGGGATCATCGGGCGAGTCATCGGGATCAGGCTAGTGAACCGGGACGAGTCCCGGTTCAGTCTTCAGTCGCCAGTCTTCGGTCTTCAGTCGTCAGCAGGATGCCACCACATCTGTCGCGAGACCGTGGGGGACCGTCTTCTCTGGCTGAAGACCTCATGACTGTCAGCCGTCAGCCAACGGCAGACAGCGGACTGTGTGCCGCCGAGACCCGTTAGCCTGAAGACATGGAGGTGACGTGCGAGTTCTGATCGTTGATGATCACGAGATCGTGAGAAAAGGCCTGGTGACGCTGCTTGGCAGCGAGGATGGCCTCGAGGTGGTTGGCGAAGCCGGGACGGTCGAAGCGGCGATTCGCAGGGTCGGCTACGACCGTCCCGAGGTCGTCGTCATGGATGTACGGCTTCCTGACGGGACAGGCATCGAGGCATGCCGGGAGATTCGTGCCCGCTGGCCGGACGTTCGGGTGTTGATGTTGACGTCCTTTGCCGACGAAGAGGCGCTTTTCGCATCGATCATGGCCGGTGCATCAGGCTACGTCCTCAAACGAGTGGACGCTCGCCAGCTCATCGACAGTATCCGAAGGGTTGGGGCCGGAGAGTCACTGCTCGATCCGACCATGACGGAGCACGTGTTCCGCCGCATCCGTGGCGACGAGCCCGTCGATCCTCTCGTCGCGCGGCTCTCTCCGCAGGAACGCAAGATCCTCGACCTGATTTCGGAAGGACTGACCAACAAGGAGATCGCAGAGGAGCTGTTTCTCGCCGAGAAGACGGTCAAGAACTACGTCTCCAACCTGTTGAACAAGCTTGGAATGACACGAAGAACCGAAGCGGCGGCGTACTCGGCAAGGCTCGCGGCCAAGCGGGAACGCGAGTATCCGCCCGAGCAGTGGGAGGAGTCATGAGTATCGTCGTAGGCACCGACGGTTCGGAGCATTCGCTCAAGGCTGTCACACGCGCAATGGCCCTCGCCGAACAGCGCGGCGCCGAGCTGCACATCGTTCATGTGCTGCACATCCCGAGCAATCTGCTTGGTGCGCTCAGTCAGGTGCCGGCCGACATCGCCGAACTGGCACGGTCCCAGCAGCACATGGTGTGGGAGACGGTCGCCCCGATCATCGAGGGTGCTCCGATGGAAGTCCACAAGGTAGATCTCGACGGATATCCGCCCGACGCCATCGTCGACTACGCGAAGAGCATCGGGGCCGATCTGATCGTCGTCGGGTCACGCGGGAGAGGTGAGTTGGCGGCACTCGTGCTTGGCAGCACGAGCCATCGCATCGTCCATCTGGCTCCGTGCGACGTTCTGGTTGTGAAGGGGGAGTGCGGATGAGGGTTCTCGACATCATGACCATCGATGTGCTCACCACGACTCCGGATACGACCCTGAAGGCGGCGGCCAGGATGATGGTTCGGGCCGGTGTCAGCGGCATCCCGGTCGTGGACGACGAAGGAGCACTCGTCGGCATCATCACGGAAGCGGACTTCCTCGAACGGGAAGCTGATCGTTCCGAGCGAAGACTGCTCACGACCGTTATCAGAGATCGGGGACCTGTCGTAGACGCCGAGACGGTCGGGGAGGTGATGACGCGGGATCCTGTCGTGATCTTCCCAGAGGCGAGTGTCACCGAAGCCGCACGCGTCATGGCCCACAACCACGTCAAGCGTCTCCCTGTCGTCGACGCAGCGGGAGAACTCGTCGGCATCGTCTCTCGGGCTGATGTGGTTGCTGTCTTCACCCGGCCCGACGATGTGATCGAGGACGAGATCCGAGAAGACATCGTCAAGCGCGTGCTGTTGCTCGATAGCGACACGCTCGATGTCTCCGTCGACAACGGAGTCGTCTCGATCTCCGGGCGCGTACCCACTGGAACGGACGCCAGACTGCTCGAAGCGCTGGTCCGACGGATCGACGGCGTCGTCAGGCTCGACTCACACGTCACATCAGACGCGGCCGACGTTTGACATCCATGAACGCGGGCAGGACTGCAACGGTCGCGTTTGCCCACGCGACCGGTTTCTGCAAAG
The DNA here is from genome assembly GCA_964496205.1 of uncultured Acidimicrobiia bacterium. Classification (GTDB taxonomy): domain Bacteria; phylum Actinomycetota; class Acidimicrobiia; order Spongiisociales; family UBA4744; genus CAYLHS01. Next base: position 7,691 of record CAZBXV010000012.1, on the reverse strand, counting down.
AGGTGTGGGGTCCTGTTGTCGCCCACCTTGGTGACCGATCGACGGTCGCATGGGATGCTCCAGGCCACGGCGACGCCGAACCGTTCGATCCACCTGCCGATTGGTGGGCGTTTGCACGGCATGCCCTCGGCATACTCGAACCACTAGACGAGCCGGTCGCCGGTGTCGGACACTCCATGGGTGGGGCGACGTTGCTCATGGCCGAAGTGCTTCACCCCGGCATATTCGACGCCCTCGTCGTCATCGAGCCGGTGATCTTCCCGCCTCCGTACGCACGATTGGAGCACATGCCACTCGCCGATGGAGCGCTTCGTCGCCGCGACGGATTCCCGAGCCGGGATGCCATCGTCGAGAAGTATCGGGGGAAAGGCCCGTTTGCCGGCTGGGACCCGGACGTTCTGGATGCATACGTGGATGGTGGGTTTACCGAAAGCGACGGCCGTTGGTGGCTGAAGTGCAGACCCGAGATCGAGGCCGAGGTGTACAGGGCGGCGACGGCCCACGGTCTCTACGACCGTCTTGGCGAGGTCGGCTGTCCGGTACTCGTTCTCGCCGGTGAGCGCTCGACATCGTTCAGTGAGGCGTTCATTGCCGATCTGGCGGCACGGATGCCAAACGCCGGCTACCAGATGGTTGCCGGCGCGTCACACTTCCTACCAATGGAGAAACCGAGCCACCTTGCGGACCTCATCACCACCTTCATCGATTCGTAGACTCACCCCAATGAGGCCACTCGACATCGCCAGATCCGCGGCGCAATCAGGGCATTCTGTGTTCTACTTCCGCGGGCGGGACGAGTTCGTTGGAGTAGATGTCGCGTGGCGTTCCGAAGACCCGCTGGCCGACCGCCCACCAGGGGAACGGTTCATGTTCATCTTCCCGTTCGATGAGGACCAGGGAGCCGGGGGAGTGGTGAAGCCCGCCGTCGTCGTCACAGGAGACGGCACCGTGAGTGGGGAGGGCGCCATTCTCGACTCGTTGACGGATCCCGGTGTTCCACACGTCCCCAGAGGAACGATCACGGGACAGGTCCCTGAGCCCGACGAGTGGATGTCGCGGGTCGGCGAAGTCATCGGCGAGATCGATGCCGGTCGCGTCGAGAAGGTGGTGCTCGCTCGGCGTATCGATCTCGACGCACCTGGAGTGCACCCATTCGACGTCCTCGATGTGCTTGCAGAGCGGTTTCCGGATACGTACCTCTACGGTTGGGCGGACCAGGGAACGGCCTTCATCGGCGCGAGTCCGGAGCTGCTCATCGAGAAGCGGAACGAGGCCATTCGGTCCTTCCCTCTTGCCGGCAGTGCGCCCCGCGGTGCGACGCCGGCGGAAGACGAGGAGCGTGCTCGAGCACTGTTCGACGGCCCCAAGGAGCGAGCAGAACACCGGTATGTCGTCGACTACGTCGCCGATGTGTTGGGCGGCTACATGACCGAACTGGCTGTCGAGGAGCGGCGAATCGTCCGTCTCGCGAACATCTACCACCTCGGAACCGAGGTCGTCGGGACAGCGGCTTCGAACGTGGACATCACTCGCATTGCAGCAGCGCTCCACCCCACGCCTGCGGTCGCCGGTACTCCGAGTACCGACGCTTTGCGCATCATCGCTCGCAGCGAACCGTCAGGACGAGGATGGTACGCGGGTGCGATCGGCTGGGCCGACGCGGAGGGAAACGGCGAGGCCACAGTCGCTCTGCGGAGTGCGTATATCCGTGGGTCGTCGGTCAGCCTCCACGCGGGAGCAGGAATCGTCCATGGATCCGATCCTCGGCGAGAACTCGCCGAAACGGACGCAAAACTCAGAGCGGTCCTGGACCTGTTGACAGGTGCGGGCTGACGCTCGACCCCGCCTGGTCAACTACCCAGTGCTGCAGTGACCCGTTGGAGAGCCGCTCGGCGGACGTCGACTTCCCGGTCGCGGTCTGTAGCGACCTCCACGAGACCGGGCTCTCCAAGGGCATCGATCAGATCTCCGATCGAACCGGCCCGACGGGCCGGCACACCAAACGCCTGAGCGATCGGAACGAACGACAACCCGTGCGGCGTCGCGAACACCCGCTCGAAGTGGCGTGGCAGCCGGGACTGCGGGAGAAACGAGAAGATGCCGCCACCGTCGTTGTTGATGACGACGACCGTCATCGGCGGATCGAATCGAGACATCGCCGCCAGGGAGCCGACATCGTGGAGCATCGAGAGATCTCCGGTGATCACGATCGTCCGTGTGCCCGTCGCCGCAACCCCGAGCGCCGACGAGATCAAGCCATCGATGCCGTTGGCCCCACGATTGGACAGGACGCGCTGACGGATCGTTGGCACGAATCGATCGACGGTGCGAATCGGCATGGACGACGCGACGTACACGATCGAGTCGGCCGGCGTAGTCGAGAAGACCGCTTCGACAGTGGCCGCCTCCGATGGAAACGGTGATCCGGTGAGCGCCGACCGCGCCAGACGATCGGAGGCTTCCCATAGGGACACCCACCCACCGGGTGCGGGATCGACGGAGAGGCGCTGGGCGAATGCCGTAGGGTCGGAACGAGAGATCAAGGTCGCGCTTCGCGGCGCGTCTCGCCCTTCGGCGTCGATAACGATCTGCGGAATCTCGGAGTGGTTCGCGAGCCAGATCGATAGTGACTTCGACGTCACCGTTCCCCCGAATCGCAGAATCGCCTCTGGTGTCCCCGGCAGCTTCTTCGCTCCGAACAAGACGTCACCTGTTCCGATGACCTGTTCATCGATCCGAAGTTGGCTGATCGGATCGGCGACAACGGGCCATCCGGTCCGTTCTGCCAAACCGTGCACCGCACCCGCGAATGCCTCCTCGTCGATCGGACCGGCGACAACGAGAACCTTCCTCCCTGAGAGCAGCGATGTGGCCATCTCGATCGCTGCCGGGTCTATGATCGGAGCATGAGGGTCCATCGGCTCGACCGATGCCTGGGGCATCTCGAGTGACGAAGGGACGAGTGGTTCCCTGAAGGCTGTGTTGACATGGATAGGCCTTGGAGGGCGTCGAGTCGACGCACCCCACACCGAAACGGCGAGGTCCTCGACGGCGGCAGGATCCATGTCGGCGAGGACGACGTCGACCGACGTGCGGACCGATGTTCCGAACATGCCCTTCTGGTCGACTGTCTGGGGGGATCCGATACCGCGAAGCTCGGGGGGACGGTCGGCCGTGAGCAGCAGCAGCGGCACGCCGGCATAGCGGGCCTCAACGGCGGCGGGCAGGAGTTCAGCGGCTGCCGTGCCGGAAGTCGTGACGATCGCTACCGGCGTTCGGGTTGCCTTGGCGATCCCGAGCGCGAAGAACGACGATGAACGTTCGTCGTGGTGAACCCAATCGGTCACGAGGGGATGCTCGGCACACGCCAACGCAAGAGGCGTGCTGCGCGATCCCGGCGTCACGCAGGCGTGGCGGAGGCCGAGCCGGGTGAGCGCATCGACGAACAGGGCTGCGGCCCAGTAGGCGCTGTGATCCACGGAGAGCAACAATACAGGCCATGCAGGCACGTGTGTTCCCCGGCGAAGAACCGTCGATCGTCGCACTTCACGGCTTCACTCAGCACGGGGGCATGTTCGAGGAGCTGGCAGGGTTCCTGTCACAGGGAATCGAGGCACCAGATCTCCCGGGTCACGGGACGTCGCCCGGCGGATCCTTTCTCTCTGCCGTCGAGTCCGTGGGACGGATGACCCGTGGCAGACCGCTGCTTGGTTACTCGCAGGGTGGACGTATCGCGCTGGGTGTTGCCGTTCGGTATCCACGCGCCATTTCGCACCTCGTCCTCATCTCCGCAAACGCCGGCATCGAAAACCGCAGCGAACGACAGAGTCGCCGCTCATCTGACCAGATGACTGCCAGACGGATACGCGACATCGGTGTGGAGGCCTTCATCGACGAATGGACGGCGGCACCCATGTTCACCGGTCTTCAGTCCAGGGGACGGGCATGGCTGGATCGCGATCGTACGATGCGACTGGAGAACACGGCGGAAGGTCTTGCGTGGGCGATCACGGGAATGGGGCAGGGTGCTCAGCCGTTCTATGGGAAGAGCCTCGAGTGTCTCACCATGCCCATCCTCGTCATCGTCGGCGGGGACGATCCTTCCTATCTGGAGAGGGGGGAGTGGATCGTCGAGTCGACGCCCAACAGCACCCTCGCCGTCGTCGAACGGGCGGGCCACGCGCTCGTCGGGGAGGCACCCGACCACGTCGCGAGCGAGGTCACCCGCTTCCTGATTGGGAGCAGTGCCGGAGAGCGACGAGAATGAGGCGACGATCAGTTGCGGAGGTGCGATGAGCAAGCGGTTGTTGATCCTCGGCGCGGCAGGCAGGGACTTTCATGACTTCAATGTCCTGTATCGCGACAACCCCGATGTGGAAGTCGTCGCTTTCACGGCGACACAGATCCCCAACATCGATGACCGAAGATATCCGCCGATCCTCTCCGGAGTCCGGTATCCAGACGGCATTCCGATCGTGCCCGAAACCGAACTGGAACGGCTCATCGACACCTACACGATCGACTCGGTCGTGTTCGCGTACTCGGACGTGCCACATGAGCATGTGATGCATCTGGCGGCACGGGCGGTGGCAGCGGGAGCGACATTCGAGCTGCCGGGTGCCGAAACGATGATCCCGTCGAACCTTCCGGTGGTGGCTGTGACAGCGGCACGAACAGGGGCGGGGAAGTCACCGCTCAGCAGAGCCGTCTGGCATGCGCTCGCAGCGGACGGAAAACGCGTCGCTGCCATCCGTCATCCGATGCCGTACGGGAACCTCGCGAAACAGATCGTCCAACGGTTTGCCACGTATCAGGACTTCGTGGACGCAGACTGCACGATCGAAGAGCGGGAGGAGTACGAGCCGTACATCGAACAAGGCGGCGTCATCTTCGCCGGAGTCGACTACGAGGCGATCCTGCGTATGGCCGAGACCGAAGCGGACGTGATCCTCTGGGACGGTGGGAACAACGACCTCCCTTTCTACAGGCCGAACCTGCATATCTGCGTTGTCGATCCACATAGGTCCGGTCACGAACTCCGCTACTGGCCCGGTGAAGCCAACCTGCGCCGCGCCGACGTCGTCGTCATCAACAAGATCGGCACCGCCGAACCTGAGGACATCGCCACTGTCGAGCGAAACGTGCACGACGCGAATCCGTCGGCTGTGGTGGTGAAGACCCGTTCCCCGATCAACGTCGCAGCACCCGAACTGATCAAAGGCAAGCGGGTCCTCGTCGTGGAAGACGGCCCGACACTCACCCACGGGAGCATGGCCTATGGCGCGGGGGTCATCGCATCGCGAGATGGTGGTGCGGCCGAGCTGATCGACCCAAGGCCATATGCCGTCGGTTCGATCGCCGAGGTATTCGCGAAGTTCCCGCACATAGGAGCGCTGCTGCCGGCGATGGGGTATGGAGACGAACAGCGGGCCGAGCTGGCCGAAACGATCAAGCGGGCGAAACCGGACTCCGTTGTTGTCGCAACGCCGGTCAACTTGCTTCCATTGCTGGACCTCGACATGCCCGGGACCCGGGTCACCTACGGCATCGAGGTCGTCGGGGGTCCGTCCATCGAGGAACTCGTCGGAAGGCTGTAGCCGAGGGGTGAGGGCCCCCTATTAGGGTCTATCTGCCCTACCACGGCTGCGTGTCTCATCGCTAAGGTTCATGTCCTTGGAGGTGGGATCGTGAGCGACGAGGAACGTCGGGAAGGCTCCGAACCGGTCGAGGAACCGTCGGAGCGCGCCGGTACAGAACTAACAGAAGAGGTACGAAGCCTGTACCGGCACCCGCTGGCCGCCGTAGGCGGTGCGTTGGTCATCGCGGGGATGATCGGGTTCGTGATTCTCGCCGTAGTGGATCTCGGCCCACTGGCGAGCAACCCGTACCGGGGCATCGTGACGTTCATTCTGTTCCCGGTGATCGTGTTCGTGGGTGCGGTGTTGTTTGCCCTCGCCGTCAGGGTGCAGGTCGTCACCGCCCGCAAGGAGGGCAGGCGTCTCCGATTCAACTTCAAGTTCGAACCGTCGAACCCCCGCTTCATGCGATCCCTCACCACGTTCGGTGTTCTCACGGCGGTGCTGCTCGGCATCATCGCCTGGGGAGGCTTCAAGGGCTACGAGGTGACCGACTCGGCCAGCTTCTGCGGCGAAACATGCCACACGGTGATGGAACCCGAATGGGTCACCTATCAGAACTCCCCGCACGCCAAAGTCGTCTGTGCGGAGTGTCACATCGGTCCTGGAGCGTCCTTCTTCGTTCGGTCGAAGATCGACGGCCTCCGGCAGGTGTGGAAGACGATTTGGAACACCTATGACCGGCCGATCGCAACACCCGTTGCCAGCCTGCGGCCTGCACAGCAGACATGTGAGGGATGTCATTGGCCACAGCAGTTCTATGGCGACAAGCTCGTCACGACCACGTACTACCGGACCGACGAGAACAACTCGCCGTGGACGATCAGCCTCGCGGTCAAGATCGGTGGCGGCGACCCTCGGGCGGGTGAGCTCTCAGGCATTCACTATCACATGATCACCGCCAATACCATCGAGTACGCCACCGATGATCCGAAACGCCAGCACATGATTTGGCTTCGTGTGACCGACAACGAGACCGGTGAGGTGACCGAGTATCGACCGGACGGCCAGCAGATCCTCGATCTGAATGCGGAAGGGGTCGAAGTACGAACACTCGACTGTATCGATTGCCACAACAGGCCGAGTCACGACTTCCAGCCGCCGGCAACCGCGATCAACCTGGAGCTGACGAAAGGCACCATCTCGCGCGATCTGCCGTTCATTCGCTGGCAGGGGCTGAACCTGCTGAACGCCCCGTACGACACCAAGGCACAGGCCGACGAGGCGATCCTCAAGGGCCTGGAGTCCTTCTATTCGGAGAACTACCCGGGACAGCTCGATCAGACGATGATCGACCAAGCGGCCGAAACCCTCGTCAACATCTACGACGGGAACTTCTTCCCTGAGATGAAGACCGACTACCGCACCTCGGACAACAACCTGAGCCACTTCGTGAACGACGGGTGCTTTCGGTGTCACCGGTCGGATCTCGTCGGTCCGGGCGGCCAGACGATCACCTCGGAATGCACGGCGTGCCACCTGATCACCGCACAGGGACCATCTGCCGACCCGTCGAAGCTGGAGAGCGACGTCAATGGCCTCGAGTTCAAGCATCCGGTGCCGATAGGTGGAGCTTGGAAGGTCGAGAAGTGCACCTCGTGTCACACGGCGGATCAGGGGTACTAGCGGTCTGTCGCTCAAATGACTGCCGGGTCTCTGCGGCTCACGGACGCCCCTGGCGGTGTCCTCGTCCTCGACGCACCACTGCGGGTGCGCCTTCGTCCTGCGTCCTGGCCAGATGACGGTGTGCCCTCGCAGACACCCAGACATTGATTGGACGACACACCACTAGTGCTCTTTGTATCAGCGTTTGGCGCGCGTTCCTGACCCGCCCTGAACATCACCGACGTCGATGGACGGAGCACCGCCGACCGCGGGCAGCAGACAACAGGGGCCGGTTCGTGGTGAGCCGTGGCCATGTCTGACGCAACCAGCTGACGGTTCCCGGTTGCCGGTAGTACGTTCCCGGCCTTGCGAAACTGTGGCCACGTTCTCGCTGACGGCGGACGGCTGGCTCTGGTGGTGGGTGCCGACCCCTCCGGCCCTTCGGGCCAC
>CAZBXV010000011.1:50317-54488 GCA_964496205.1 uncultured Acidimicrobiia bacterium | reverse complement strand
AGAAGCAGCCTGAAGGAAAGGCTCCTTCGTGACATCTCATTATCTCCCTTCGGAATGTGCATCCATAAGTAATGCACCTTCTTACTTCTTCACATTGATAACCTCGACCACCCCCAACTGCCATGGGCCGACCGGCCCTACGGGACCGAATTCGGCCCTTTCACCAGCGGCCGCTGTCGCATCTTCCGCGGTGAATAGACTCCATTGCATAGCCCGAGAGGAGTCGATCGTGAGCTCGTTTGTCCAGCCTCGTACCCCGGTCCCGTCCGACCTCGAGATCGCACAGGAGGCTCCGCTCGATCCCATCCTCGACATCGCCGCGCAGGTTGGGCTCGCTCCGGATGATCTCGACCTCTACGGCGCCTACAAAGCCAAGGTGCATCTGGATGTCCGGGGCACCTTCGCAGATCGGCCAATGGGCAAGTACATCGATGTCACCGCTATCACTCCCACCCCGCTGGGTGAGGGCAAGACGACCACGGCGGTCGGACTCTCCCAAGGACTCGGCAGGCTCGGACACTCGGTGTTCACCACGTTGCGCCAGCCGAGTATGGGCCCGACGTTCGGCATCAAAGGCGGCGCCGCAGGAGGTGGCTACAGCCAGGTCATTCCGATGGAGGACTTCAATCTCCATCTCACCGGGGACATCCACGCCGTGTCCATCGCTCACAATCTGCTCGCCGCGGCTATCGACAATCACCTCACACACGGAAATCAGCTCAATCTCAACCCGTTCTCGGTCACGTGGGGACGCGTCGTGGACCTCAACGACAGGGCGCTCCGCCAGGTGGTGATCGGGCTCGGCGGCAAACCGAACGGTTATCCAAGAGAGTCCATGTACGACATCGCGGTGGCGTCCGAGGTAATGGCGATCCTCGCGCTGTCGACCGGCCTGGCCGACCTTCGTGCGAGGCTCGGCCGAATCGTTGTCGGCACGACCTTCGACGGCAAACCGGTGACAGCCGAGGATCTCAAGGTGGCCGGGGCAATGGCGGTTCTCCTCAAAGACGCCCTCATGCCGACGCTGATGCAGACCCTCGAGCACACACCGGTTCTCGTCCACGCCGGCCCGTTCGCAAACATCGCACACGGCAACTCCAGCATCGTCGCTGATCAGATCGCGTTGCGCCTCGCCGACTATGTCGTCACCGAGTCTGGATTCGGATCGGATATCGGCATGGAGAAGTTCATGGACATCAAGTGTCGAGCATCGGGCCTCACACCAGATGTCGTCGTGATCGTGGCCACGATCAGAGCGCTGAAGATGCACGGAGGTCTCGGAAGGGTCGTCGCAGGCAAGCCACTCCCACCTGAGTTGACGACGGAGAATCTCGAGGCCCTCGAGAAAGGATCTGCGAACCTGATCGCTCACATCAGGATCTCCAAGCGCTTCGGCGTACCAGTTGTCGTGGCGATCAACCACTTCCACACCGATACGGACAACGAAGTGGAGATGCTCCGGAAGATCGCGAAGGAGGCAGGCGCCGAGGACGCTCTCATGACCGACCACTGGGCGCGAGGCGGCGAGGGGGCAGTCGACCTGGCCGCAGCCGTTGTGAAGGCGGCCGAACAACCAAAGGACTTCCGCTTTCTGTATCCGCTGGACATGTCGATCCGCGACAAGATCGAACTCATCGCGACCCGTGTGTACGGTGCCGACGGTGTGGATTTCATGGACGAGGCGGAGAAGAAGATCCGTCTGTACACGAACCTCGGCTACGACAACCTGCCGATCTGCATGGCGAAGACCCATCTGAGCCTCAGCCACGACCCGAAAGCCAAAGGTGCCCCAAAGCACTTCCGGCTGCCGGTGCGCGATATCAGGGCCAGTGTGGGCGCCGGGTTCCTCTACCCATTGTGCGGCACGATGCGCACGATGCCGGGCCTGCCAAGCCGACCAGCCTTCGAGAATGTGGACATCGACGTCGACACCGGCAAGGTCCACGGCCTGTTCTGAGGAGGACACCATGATCGATCCCGTTGAGCTCACGACCTTGCCGTTCTTCCGCTCATTGACCGATGAAGAGATCGCCCTGCTCGCTCCCCACGCGACACTGCGCACAGCCGTCGCAGGAACCAGGATCTTCGAAGAAGGCTCCGCTTCGAGCACCCTCCTGGTGTTCATGTCGGGAATGGTGGCGAACCGCCAATCGCCACTCCACGGTGGAGACGACATCCTCATGAACGTGGTCAATCAGCCCGGAGAAGTCATCGGCGCCTCCGCACTTGCCCCCGGCGAGGAAGCACTTCATCCCTTCTCCGCGGTGTGTATGGAAGACTCGGAGTTCGTCGTGCTACCGATAGAAGAACTCTGGTCGGCCCTCGAGAACAACCCTGCAGTGGGTCTCGGTCTCCTGCGACGGTTCACGGAGATGCTCGGACATCGCCTTGCCGCCACGCGAGAACAAATCAGGAGCCGGATCAGGCCAGGGTTGATCTCACAGGGCTGAGATCGACTCGAGCCACAGCAGTATCCGATCGGCAACCGACTGCCACTCGGAGTCGAGCATCATGTCGTGGGCAGCGCCAGGGACGATAACGGCCTCGGTGCCGTAGGCCACGGCCGTCGCCTCGACCTCCGCCGTGGAGAAGATCGTGTCGAGTTCCCCTCCCATCACGAGCATGGGCACCCTGACCTTGCTCGGCTTGGGGAGCCTGAACAGCATGTCGAGGTAGGCGAGATACGCCTCGGATTGGAGGTGCTCGAAGTAGTCGTCGATTATTTCGACAGGCAAGTCTTCGCTGAAGAAGGCCTCCCTCGCAAGTTTCGGCGTCGCAACGATCGGGTACAGATCCCAGGTCAGGTTTGCCTTGAGGAACGCCACCGGATGTTTGGCGGCGATACGCAACGTGGTGCGAAGCGCGCCCTTGACGGGATCCGACGCGAGGAGCACGCCACCTGCTGCCGGATGCTTCTCGAGATAGATCTGGGTGACGAGTCCACCCATCGAGTGCCCGACCACCACCGGCGGCTCATCGAGTTCCGCTGCAACTGATGCGACGTCCGCCACGTAGTCCTTGATCCGCGTGGTCTTCAGGCTCTTGTCGTTGTCGCTCTCACCATGGCCGCGCAGACTCAGCGCGGTCGAGACGTAGCCTTGTTCCGCGAAGTACGGGAGGAAGTGCTCGTTCCAGCACCAGGCAGCGTGCCAGGCTCCGTGAACGAACAGGAGCGGAGTCGCCTTTCGCTCGCCGGCCGGTTCGTGGGTGATGACTTCGAGTTTCACATGCTTCTCCTCGCTCGGAGCCTACCGGCTGCGCCCTCCGTGGCACCCCGGGCCGACACGATCACGATGCCGGCGATCAGCAGCACCACTCCGATCCCCTGGGCAAGTGACACGGTCTCGGAGAAAAAGAGCCTTCCCCACACCATCGCGGCGATCGGCTGGATCAACAGCAACACGGAAGTCTCGAGTGCGGGGACCTTCGGCAGCGCCGTCGCGATGAGCAGCCACCCCACCGACTGGGAGACGATCGCCAGGAGAACGAGCCATCCAAGCGCCGGCCCTGTTGGCATCGACACAGACCCGAACAACTCCCCGAGCACGAACGCGCCGAGTGCCGTCCCGACCGTGGCATCGAGCAGCGACCCCACGGCAGGTGCTTCCTCACGCCGGGTCGCAATCCTGAATACCAGGAGAAACGCTGCGTAGGTCAGGCCGGTCGACGCGCCCAGAACAACTCCGAGCACAGGGTTTGACCCGTATGCATCAGACTGTCCGACACCGGACACGAGCACAAGGCCGACCGCCATGGTCGGAATCACCCACACGGTCGATCGAGCTGGTCGTTCACGCCAGATGACCCACGCCGCCAACCCAACGAAGACAACCTGCACATTCGCCAACACCGTTGCCAGCCCTGCACCGATGTATTCGATCGAGTGGTGCCAGACGGTCAAGTCGACTGAGAGCAGCAGGCCCGCTGTCAGCGCAACAAGGCGAGTAGCGGTCGATCGGTTGTCCCGGCTCTTGACGAACAGCCACATTGCGAATAGCAGCGGTAGGGCAAAGAGCGCTCGAAACACCGCGGCGGTAGACGGGGACACATTCGCTGCACGAACGAGGATCGCCGAGAACGAGATACACACCACGCCGATCGTGGCGGCGAAACGAGTCATCGGAGAAGCGTAGGCGGGAGCCAAGCTGTTCAGCTATTCAGCTGTTCAGCT
>CAZBXV010000011.1:0-50217 GCA_964496205.1 uncultured Acidimicrobiia bacterium | reverse complement strand
TTCAGCTGTTCAGCTATGAGTCTTCAGTCTCCAGTCGACGGTCTCCAGCCGGAACACGGCCACCACCACGCCGAGACCGTGCGGCGATTCAGTACCTGGTGCCTGGTACCTGGCACTTCGAGCGAAGCGAGGCCGCCTCATCCCTTGCCGCACTAGGTTGGAGCCACAGGCGACAGGAGATCGATCCATGCACCGCATCGAAGCAGATGTCCTCATCCCCGGACACGGGCAACCCATCGACAACGGGTGTGTCATCACAGAGGGGGATTCCATCACCTACGCCGGCCCGCTCGACGCCGCTCCCCAGACACCGACAGCGACCGTAGCGAGAGTGCCTGCGGTCATGCCCGGCATGTGGGACTGCCACGCGCACTTCATGGGACTCACAACACCCGATCTGGACACGTTCGTGAGGATCCCCGCCGAGCTGAGGGCGGCGAGATCGGTACGAGATGCTCATGCTGCGCTCATGGCGGGATTCACGTCGATTCGTGAGGCCGGCGGTCTCGGTATCTATCTTTCGAGGGCCGTCGATGAGGGTTCGATCCTCGGCCCGAACATCTATGCGGCCGGAGCGATCCTCTCCATGACAGGTGGGCATGGCGACCTTCACTCCTACCCGTTGGATTGGATCGCAGAGATCGACAACAGCATGCTCGCGCTGTGCGATGGTGTTCCCGAGTGCCTGAAGGCGACCAGGAAACAACTCCGGCGCAACGCCAGAGTGATCAAGGTGTGTGCATCAGGCGGCGTTCTCAGCGAGGTCGACCATCCCATCCACCAGCAGTTCAGCCTCGAGGAACTGCGGGCCATCGTCGAGGAGGCGGCGAGGGCGGACCGTATCGTGATGGCTCATTGCCACGGGGCGCCCGGCATCAAAGCCGCTCTCGATGCCGGCGTCATGACGATCGAACACGGCACCTACCTCGACGAAGAGACGGCCGCTCAGATGAGAGAACAGGGGGCCACCCTCGTGTCCACGAGATTCATCGTCGAACGGTTGCTGGTCGCAGGCAAAGCCTCGGGCATGGCCGACTACGCGTTCCGCAAGCTGGAGGCCATGGCAGACCGGCACATGGAGTCCATGTCGATCGCATATGAGGCAGGTGTCACAATCGCCCTTGGCACCGACATGGCGACCAGCGGTCAGTCCTCGGCCGTTCCATGGGGCGCGAACGGTGAAGAGGTTCTCTATCTAGAACGCTCCGGAATGTCCCCTCTCGAGGTGATCGAGGCCGCAACGTTCAACGGTCCGAAGACACTCGGTCCGCAGGCACCGAAGGCAGGACTGATTGAAGCAGGCTTCGATGCCGACCTCATCGCTCTCGCCTCCAACCCACTGGACGATGTGTCCGTGCTGGCCGATCCGGCCAAGATCACGCACGTGTGGAAGGCCGGCGAACTGGCGAAGGGGTGACGCCTGCCTTCGAGCGCCCCCGCGGTCGCCAGATCAGTCCCGTTCCTGATCGTCCACAGCGATCAGCGACGACCGCCCGTACGTCCAGGGTCTGGCCGGATCGGCGAGGAGGAGCTGGTAGACGCTGATCCGCGCATGCTCGAACGACAGCGCCGAACCTGCCATGAACGTCCGCCAGATCCGGTACGTCCGGTCGTCGGCGGCCGCGATCGCCGCTTGTTTGTTCTTCTCGAGGTTGGCTACCCACCTGCGCAAGGTGAGCGCATACGAGGTTCTGAGTGATTCCATATCCCGAACTTCGAAGCCGGCCCGTTCGGCGACTCCCACCACCTCGTCGACGGTCAACAGTTCGCCGTCTGGAAACACATAGGTTGACACAAACGTGGGGCGGCGCCTCCGACGGCTCCGTTCCCGTGTTCCGATGCCATGGTTGAGCACCGCTCCCCCATCCGTAAGCAGAGAGCGCAGCCTCCCGAAGTAGGTCTTCATCTTGGACCTTCCGACGTGTTCGAACATCCCCACCGACGCGATCGCGTCGAAGCTTCCCCGAACCTTCCGGTAGTCCTGCTCGAGAATCGTGACTTGATCCGTCAACCCCAGGCGAGACACGGAATCCCGTGCATAGGCGGCCTGTTGTGACGACAAGGTGATGCCGACGGCTTCAACTCCGTAGGCGCGCGCTGCATGGGTCACGAGTGCACCCCATCCGGCGCCGATGTCCAGGAATCGCATCCCCTTGCGGAGCTCGAGCTTGCGACAGACGAGATCCAGCTTCCGCTGCTGTGCAGCCCCCAAGGACTCGTTCGGATCGAGAAACGCCCCACTGGAGTACACCATCGCCTCGTCGAGGAACAGTCGATAGAAGTCGTTGCCAACGTCGTAGTGGTAGTGGATGTCGCTGCGGTCCCGACGCAGCGAGTGAAGTCTGCCCGGGGTGAATGGACGATCGGGATTCTGACGGTTGTACTGCTTCGGCAGCGCCCTGGCGAGCCTGAACAGCTTCAGCGCATATGATCGCTTCCTAGAGCCATCGAAGAGCCCGGAGCCGTACTCGAGGAGCGAGAAGATGTCACCCTCCACGTCCACGTCGTCGTAGACGTAGGCCTCGCCCGCAGTGAGGTCCCGTGGGGGAAGGAGCAACGCTCTCAGCGCCCCCGGGTGTCGAAGCACCACCGTCACACGAGCATCGGACGGACCGACGGTGCGACCGTCCCAAAGGCGAAACGCGGGCGGATCGGCGCCGAGACTCGAGAGGAGATCGATGATCTCGAGGCTCGTGTCGCCCGCATCCATTCGCTACTCCTCTTTCGGCCCTTCCGAGAAAGCCGGCTCACCGAGAACCTGCCGAAGCTCGTAGGCCTCCACGGTTTCGGTTTCGATCAACATCGAGACGAGGCGATCCAGTTCGGCTCTGTGTGTCTCCAGAATCGAGCGCGCCGCTGCGTGCTGATCCTCGATGATCTGTTTGACATCCTGGTCGATCTGCGACTGGGTTGCCTCACTGACGTTCCGCCCCTGCGCCATCTCGAATCCGAGAAACGGCTGATCTTCGTCACCGTCCAGGGACAGCGGACCGAAGCTGCCCATACCCCACCGGGTCACCATCCTGCGCGCGAGTTTCGTGGCCTGCACGATGTCGGACTCGGCACCGGTCGTGAAATCACCGAACACGATCTCCTCAGAAGAGCGTCCCCCGAGCATCACGGCGATCCTGGTCCGCAGATAGTCCCTGCTGTAGTTGACGCGCTCCTCGGCGGGAAGCTGTTCAGTCACACCGAGGGCCATCCCGTGCGGAATGATCGTGACCTTGTCGACAGGATCGGCCAGCTTCGAGTACCAGGCAACCAGTGTGTGCCCCGACTCGTGATACGCGACGATCTTCCGATCCTCGTCGGTCATCGGCGTGTGCCGTTCCGCCCCCAACGTCACCTTGTCGATCGCCGTTGCGAAGTCGGCGGCGCTCACCGAGTCGGCGTCCCGTTCTGCCGCTGCCAGCGCCGCCTCGTTGGCGATGTTCGCGAGGTCGGCGCCGCTGAGCCCCATTGTGCGTGCGGCGAGCTTGTCGAGGTTGACATCTGGATCGAGATGGAGATTGGCCGTGTGGATGCGCAGGATGCCGGCGCGGCCCTTCCGATCAGGCAGCGGCACGACGATCTGACGGTCAAAACGGCCTGGCCGCAGGAGAGCCGGATCGAGCACATCTGGGCGGTTGGTCGCCGCCAAGACGATCACACTCTCCCGCTCGTCGAATCCATCCATGACGGTGAGAAGCTGATTGAGAGTCTGTTCTCGTTCATCGTTGACCGTTCCGAGCCCCGCCCCTCTCCGCCGAGCGACGGCATCCAGTTCGTCGATGAACACGATGGCGGGAGACACCTGTTTGGCCTTCTCGAAAAGGTCCCTGACTCGGCTCGCACCCACACCGACGAACATCTCGACGAACTCCGAGGCACTGATATCGAGAAAGGGCACGGACGCCTCGCCGGCAACCGCTCTCGCGAGCAGCGTTTTGCCGGTCCCTGGCGGGCCGACGAGCAGGAATCCACGAGGGAGACGAGCTCCGAGTTTGTGGAACTTCCCTGGCTCCTTGAGGAATTCGACAACCTGCCGAAGCTCCGTCTTCGCCTCCTCCGCCCCTGCTACATCTTCGAACGACGTCTTGGGGCGTTCGGTCGTGTACTCGCGGGCCTTGCTCTTCGCGAAGCTCATCATCCCGGACTGGCCCTGCATCATCCTCTTGCCCAACCACCACACGAGACCGACCAGAAAGACGAGTGACAGAATGTCGAACACCACACCCACCCATGAGGTGCTGGCCGACTGGGCGTCCACGACGACCCCATGGGCCGTCAGCAAGCCGATCAATGATGGATCACCGACCGTCTCGGGAAACGTCGTCTTGAACTCCGTGAACGTGATCGTGGACGTCGTGGTGGTTGTTCCCGTTGCGGCCGTAGTGGTCGTAACACCGTCCTCCGCTTCGACCTGCGCGAGGGTGACCGGGCTGACGAACGTTCCCGTGATCGCATCGCCTTTGATCTGAACGTGCTCGACGTTGTCGAGCGTGACCTGCTGGAGGAAACCGGAGTATGAGATCTGCGTCTCTTTGCTGGTCAGGTCGAGCCAGGTGACGAGATTCCACACGAGGAGAAGACCCAGAAGGATCCACCAGAGCTTCGAGATCTTCGGCCGTTGAGGTGTTCCGTCGCCGGGACTCTTCTGCCCTCGGGGACTCCAGGGGAACTTGGGTGGCTGTTGGGGGTCCATGCAGGGAGATGCTACCCGAGCGCTCCAGACCTTAGTACGCGGGCGTCGACTGCGATGACATGGTCTTCGGACACGACGAGCGGGTTGATTTCCAACTCGCGGATTTCCGAGTACGCGTCAGCGAACACCCCGATACGCACGATGACATCACTCACCAGATCCCTCTGTATCGGCGAAAGGCGCCGACCGGCCTCGGTTTGGTCAAACAGGTATGAGATGTCCTCACGCGTGATAGGAGCAAGCGCGAACGCCACATCCGACGTCCGCTCCACATCGACGCCCCCCGAGCCGAACATGACGAGAGCTCCGAAACGAGCATCCCGAATCGCACCGACGACGACCTCGTCGTCATGGTCGATCATCGATTGGACAACGACTCCCCTCAGAGAGTCGAGACGAGCAGTCATGCCTGCCATCTCCTGCCGTACCTCGTCTTCGTTCCGAAGACCGATCGCCACGCCACCAGCCCGAGACTTGTGAATCAGCCCCTCCACATCGGCCTTGACGACAACCGGATAGCCCATCGACGATGCTGCCGCGACCGCACCGGCCGCATCCGAGGCGAAGATGGTCGGAACAGCCGCCACCCCTGCGGCTTGGATCACGGCCAACGCAGACTCCTGGTCGAGCCATCCGTCGACGTCCGGCATGTCGCACGGGCCGGCCATGACCGGACTGCTTCGGGAGTGACGCTCCCAACTGGAGTGTCGATACAGCGCACCCAGAGCGCCCGCCGCCTCCCCAGGGAATCGGAACCACGGCACACCGGCGGCCAACGCGTGCCGCACTGCACCGGACGTTTCCGGCCCTCCCATCAACACCAGAAGCACAGGCTTGCCGGTTTTGACCAAAACGACGGCATCGACCACGTCCTCGGTTCGAGAGCGAGGTGGCGGGGGAACGATCACGATGGCCGCGTCGACATTGTCATCGGCCAGCACAAGCGCAAGAGTCCTCGCATAGGTATCGGGACCGGCTGACGCCAGCATGTCGACAGGGTTGCCCAGCCCGGCGACCGGCGGTAGAAGGTTCCGAAGCTCGTGCAGCGTTTCTTCGGACAGATAGGCCATCTCCAACCCGTTCTCTTCGACCGCATCGGCAGCCAAGACGCCGGGACCGCCGGCGTTCGTGACGACAGCGACATGCGTCCCGTGCATCGGAGAGACTGTCTCAAGTGTTCGAGCCCAGTCGAACATCTCCTTCGTGGACGATGCTCGCACCACGCCTGCTCTCCGGAAGGCCGCATCAAAAGCCGCTTCGCCGCCGGCCAGAGCCCCCGTGTGGCTCGCAGCAGCGTCGCGTCCAGCATCGAATCGTCCGGCCTTGAGGACAACAATCGGAACACCAATCCCCTCGGCGACCTCGACGAACCTTCTTCCATCGCCAATGCCTTCGAGGTACATCGCAATGGCTGCTGTTTCAGGATCGGAGGCGACTTCGGGGAGCAGATCGGTTTCGGTGAGATCGGCCTGGTTGCCAAGGCTCACAATGCGCGAGAAACCAAAGCCTTCGTCCCGTGCCCAGTCGATCACGGCGGCACACAGCGCGCCACTATGGCTGAGGAACGCGATCGAGCCTTCGGGCGCGCCCGATGGTGTCAGGAAGGTCGTGTCCAGTGGCACGTGCGTGTCGATCACACCAATGCAGTTGGGACCAAGCAGCCTGATGCCATAGCGCTTGGCGATCTCGACACTCGCTGCCTCGATTTCGACGCCCGCCCCGCCGATTTCGCGAAAGCCCCCTGAGGCGATCACCGCGGATCTGATCCCTCGTCTCCCGCAGTCCTCGAGGACACCGGGCACAGAACCGGCAGGGATCAGCAGGATGGCGAGATCGACCGGGTCAGGGATCTCGTCGAGACTGGTGACAATCGGTGTGTCGAACATCACACCTGCCTCCCGGCCGAGATAATGGACCGGGCCAGGAAACATACGCAGATTCGCTGCGACACCGTACCCGAGTTTCGCAGGGTCACTCGTGGCACCGATCAACACGATGCCCCTCGGTTCGAAGAACGACCGAAGTGTCACGAGACGACACTAACGCTTGAACGCCATCGACCAGGGATCCAAGCGGGTCTGGGTTCTGAGTCGTGAGTAGGTTCGGAATCTCCCACGACTCCCAGAGCCGGCTTCCCGCCCAGGATCCACATCTCAAGGCTCAGAACAACATCACTAGCCTCTGTCCATGACCCGTTTCGCGTATTTCTGTGGACACGAGCAATGGCACCCTGAAGTCCTCGTCGAGCACGCCCGCCTCGCTGAGGCTGCCGGATTCGATCTCGCCCTCGTTTCGGAGCACTTCCATCCATGGGTCGACGACACGTCAGCATCGGGCTTTGCGTTCTCGACCATCGGCGCGATGGCAGCCGTGACGGATACGCTCGGTCTCGCCACGGCTGTCACCACACCGCTCTGGAGGTTTCACCCCGCGGTCGTCGCTCAAGCCGCAGCCACACTCGATCGGCTCTCGGGAGGCAGGTTTGCCCTTGGCGTGGGGACCGGCGAGAACCTCAACGAGGGCCCTCTCGGCTATGAGTTCCCGGCTTACGCAGAGCGTGCGGAGCGGATGGAAGAGGCCCTCCAGATCATGCGGCGTCTCCTCGACGGCGAGAAGCTCTCATTCGAGGGCCGCTTCTACACAACCTCGACGGCGAAGCTGTACAGCCCTCCCATCGGACCGGTCCCGATCTGGCTCGCCGCAGGCGGCCCCAAGTCGGCCCGCCTCGCCGCCAAAAAGGCACAAGGAATCATCACATCGGTGAAGGATCCGGCCGTGACCAGAGAAAGGGTCGTTGAACCGGCTCGGGCAACGGCCGCGTCCGAGGGGCACGCTCCCCCCGTCGTGGTCGCGACGAGATGGGTGATCTTCGCCAAGGATCACGACGCCGCGTGGCGCGCCTTGTCTTCATGGCGGGGTCTCCGGGCTCCCGGACGCCTCGAGGCAACCGACCCCCAGGTTCTTCGTGAACGCGCAGACACCCTCGATCGCGAAGACGTGCTCGCCAACTACACGATCGCCGCTACACCGGATGAGGTGATCGCCGCCTACCTTCCACTCGTGGCCGACCTCGAAGCGGATGTCGTGACGCTCCAAATGACCTCCCTCGACCAAACCTCGCTCATCGACATGCTCGGTCACGAAGTGCTTCCCATCCTGCGCCGTGCAGGAGCCCAAAGGTCCGGTCGGCCCCAGCCGTAGGGTCTTACGCCCTCTTACGGCGCGAGCGAGGTCCTCGCACGATGCTGACGAGGGAGGTCCGCCGATGCGGCGCAATGTGCACGTCAGCCTTCAGATCGACGAAGACGAGCTTGAAACCACAGCTCACGCCAGGCTCGACATTCACGGTGACCGATTCGAGTCCTACGGGAAGGCCCGTCGCAACCCTGACGACCCGTTGATGCCGGTACTCGGAGAAGAGCTCGCCATCGCCCGCGCACTCGGGTCACTGACCGCCCAGGTCATGGAGGCCGCACAGGAGCGCATCAGCGAGCTTCTATAAGCCGGTCCTCGTCTCACCCTCCGGCTCCGACGTCGGACATCAAGGCCCGTATCTGTTCGGCGGTTCCCGCGGTCATCGTTCCCAATGGCTGCTGTTGGAGCGCAGCCAGAAGGCTTGGCCGCTGCGCGGCGATCGCCTTGCGGACAGCCACTGCATCGTCCGAGTCGGGCATGGTGGTGAGCCACAATCTCAAGGGCTGTGCGAATGTCGAGGAGAACGTGGCAAACAGGTCGACGACCCACCGTCCATCGTCGTTCATTCGCGCTATCCATTTGGTTCTTCCACTCGTCTTGCGAAGCGCAACGTCGACCAGGGCAAAGCGAACCAGGTCGATCGTGACCCGGTTGCCGTCGGCAATCAGCATGTCCGAGACGTCCTCGCCGAAGCTGGCAACGTAGGCTTCTTTGAAGCCCGACCAGAACATCTCCAAGGACTCTTCCGGAATCCCATCCGCGAGGTAGGAGGCGGCTTCGGAGGCCGTCCCGTCGTCCAGTGCTACGAGCAGCGCCACCTGCTCGCCGATCGTAACGGTCGCCGCCGTGGCCACATCGCCTTCTTCAACCGCGTCGAGGAGCGTCCGGAGTGCATCTGATGGGGTCTCCGCACCGAGCTGTACGTGCTGGGTGGTAGACGTCGGAACCGATCCTGACGCGCACCCCGTCACTACCACCGACAGAATCAAGCTCATGACCAGGATGCGAACCATCGGTTTGACGATACCTCCAGATGCGGTCCGTCCAGGTGGGACCGCGGCCTATGGAACCAGGATTCTGCGGCAGTGAATACAGCGTGGAGGATCCTCGGCGAGGGCTTGACGCCGTTCGGCGGCCGACAGCTTCAAGTGACATCCGCCGCACATCCCGGTTTCGTCCAGCCGACCGACCGCGACACCTTCCTTGCGTTCCCTCAGGTCTTCGTAGAGATCCAGGAGGTCGGACGGAACGAGTTCGACGGCTGCACTCTTCCGTTCCTCGTGGCGTGCGAGATCCGAGTCGATTCCCCGCCACGCCTCCTTGATGAGACCACTGAGTCGGGTCTCTTCACTCTCCAGCCCGGCCAGGTTCTCCTGGATCGAAGCCACCTCTCCTTCGAGCGTCTCACGACGCTGGAGTAGGTCGATGACCGAGTCTTCTGTCTCCCGCACTCTCCGCCGAAGGCTTTCGACATCGAGCCGCAGATTCTCGGTCTCTTTCGCACTCATACCACCGGCGTACAACCTTCGCTCTTGCTGGACGACTTTCGTCTCAGCGATCTCGAGTTCACCGTTCGCCCGATCGACGTCCAGTTCGACCTCTCTCAGGGCACGCTGCCTATCGGCGAGATCGACGCGAACTGCTTCGGCACGAACGTGTGCGCGGCGATACAGTTCGAGTTCCGGGAGGGAGGCCCGCGTTTCGAGCAGTCGATCGATCTCGGAGTCGACCCGTTGAAGGTCGAGAAGATCCGCGAGACTCTGGAACTCTTTCATCGCTGGACAGATGCTACACGTGGACTGAGAGACGCCCGCCGTACACTAATCTCCGCCCCAAGGGCGCTTAGCTCAGCCTGGCAGAGCACCTCGCTTACACCGAGGGGGTCGGCGGTTCGAACCCGTCAGCGCCCACCTTAAAGCAAGTCGAATCAGCGTCACGAAGGACCGCTTACTAAGAGAGAACTCCCCGCTACTATCGAGTGCGCGCCAAGGGAGTGTGAGTGGGAACGAGGTCGCCGTACCGCGACGGAGAGGACGGTACTCTCCGTCGGTATCTCGACGAGATCGGTGCCTATCCGCTGCTCACCGCAGAGGAAGAGGTAGAACTCGCGAGAGCTATCGACTTGGGCGATCGGGCGCGCGAAGCGCTAGATGCCGGAGAAGTCGAGAACGTTGCACGCGCCCGTCGGTACATTCTCAAAGGCGAGGAAGCCCGCCAGCGTTTCATCAGCTCGAATCTCAGGCTGGTCGTGTCGATCGCGAAGCGCTTCACCAACTCGGGATTGTCGATGTTGGATCTCATCCAGGAGGGCAATCTCGGTCTGATCAAGGCCATCGGGAAATTCGACTATCGCAAAGGGTTCAAGTTCTCGACATATGCCACTTGGTGGATTCGCCAGTCGATCTCGCGGGCCATCGCCGACAAAGGACGAACGATTCGCGTTCCGGTCCACATGATGGACACGATCTCCCAGGTTCGTCAGGCCGAGAACCACCTTCGGAAGCGCACGGGCGAGTCACCCTCTCCCGAGGCCATCTCCGAGGCGTCGGGAATCGATCTGCGGAAAGTGGTCGAAGCCCTCCAGGTCGCGCCAGAGCCCGTCTCGATCTTTGAACCGGTGGGCGATGAGGAAGCGACACTCGGCGACTTCATCGAGGACGCCGACGCGCCCGAGCCCTTCGAGCTGGTCGCAGCCGAGATGAGCAAGCAGCATTTGTCGGTATTGATGCACAAGCTCGACGATCGGGAACGGACCGTGCTCACGATGCGGTATGGGCTGGATGATGGGATTCCGAGGACCCTCGACGAGGTCGGTCGGGTGTTTGATCTCACGCGTGAGCGCATCCGTCAGATCGAGTCGAGGGCACTGGCCAAGCTCCGTCATCCGACGAATCCACGAAACATCAGGAACGCGTACTACGCCCCGTGACGTTTCAACGGACCAGCGCCCACAACTCGCCCATGTCTGCCTCCAACGGGAGGTTCTGCTCGTGCCGGGGCGGTCTGCCACGACCACGACGCCGGTAGTAGGGCTGCCCTTCCCAGAAGATCACACCGCCCCAGACACCCCACTCGACACCCTCTTCGAGCGCCTCCTGGAGGCAGAGGATCCGTACGGGGCAGTCTCGACAGAGCGCCTGCGCGGCAGCGAGATCCCGGGGATGTTCCGAGAAGAAGAGCTCGTGTTTGCCAGAGGCAACACACGCCCCACGCTGGTAGATGTCGTTCACTGGTACTTCCTTTGCCTTCCGGATACGTCCGGCGGCTCGGAAGGACAGTGGAATCAGAGAACGAGCGGCCGCGGACGCGACGAACGAGAGCTTGTGAGCTTGGCTCCATAGATTCGCATCCGCATCAGGCCTCCCATGATGGGGTGCGGACACCCTATCGCCTCGTGTGGGCGAGCGTCAAGGCAATTTCGGGACCTCTGCCTCTAGGACCCTCTGGGCATTTCGCGATATGACTTGGGGTGGAAGGAGGTGAGCCCATGGCGAAGGTCGCTGTACGGGTACGGACGTTCCTCGAGGACAACGGCGTCGCATTCGAGGTAGAGCGCCACCGCCCGGCCTACACGGCTCAGGAAGTCGCTGCCGTCGAGCACGTGACCGGAGACCGATTCGCCAAAGCGGTCGTTCTCATGGCCGGTGCTTCGCCGGTAATGGCTGTCGTTTCGGCGAATCGTCGCGTCAACGTGAGTAAAGCGTCGGCAGCCGTCGGTTCCGATGTGCGCTTGGCCACCGAAGCCGAGTTCGCTCCCCTGTGTCCAGACTGCGAGCGAGGCGCGGAACCACCGTTTGGCACGCTGTACGACATGCCCGTCTACCTCGACACCTCGTTCACATCGAGCGACATGGTGTTCAACGCTGGCAACCACGAGGAGACGATCACGATGTCGACGGCCGACTACGTGAAGCTGGTTGCACCCATCAGAGCCGAACTGTCCTGATCATGGCCGGCGCGCCTGCGGTGCGCCGGCCCTACCCGACATCGAGGGTCGCCAGGTCCGCCGCGAGCTGAGCGACATCGTCGAACTCGATCGTGTGGAGCCCGAGTTCCTTGGCGCCATCGAGATTCATTGGTCTGTCATCGACGAACACGGCTTCCTCCGGTGTTCGCTGCGTGATGTCGAGTGCGAGTCTGAAGATCTCGGCGTGTGGCTTCTTCACTCCAACGTATGAGGACGTGATGAACACATCGAAGATGTCTCGGAGCCCGAACGTCTTGATCCGATACTCGTTCAGTTCCCTGGACTCGTTGTTCAACGTGGACAGCAGGTAGGACCCCTTCAGCGGTGCAAGAAGCTCGCGTGTTCCTGGGAGGGCATGCGACTCCGCGTACATCCGCTCTTCGAACTCCTCCTTCGTGAATGGACGAGCCCTGTAGAAGACGGTTCGGTCGAGGTAGTCATCCAGCGTCATCGCTCCCGTTTCGAACGCCTCCGATACGAACTCGTGGCGATCCTGGAACTCCTCCCAGTCCAGCCCGAAGTGTCCGATGCAGCGCCGTCTCGATCCTCGGTCCCAGCCGTTCGACAACACGACGCCACCCACATCGAAGAACAGCACTGAGATCTTCCCTGCCATCACACGATTCCTTTCATTCCCGAGTACACGTTGAACGTTCCCTCCCTCAGAAACCCGACGACACACATGCCGAGTTCCGCGCCCAGATCAATAGCAAGTGACGAAGCTGCGGACACGCCTGCGACGCACGGGATACCTGCCATGGCCGCCTTCTGGACGATTTCGAACGAGATCCGGCCGGACACCATGAGCACGGATTCGGCAAGCGGCCAGCGCTCAGGCGCGGCGGCCCCGATGACCTTGTCGACCGCATTGTGGCGACCGACGTCCTCACGAACGGCTCGAAGGTTTCCATCCAGATCGAACAACCCTGCCGCATGGAGACCCCCGGTGGTAGCGAACGTCGCTTGCTCGGCTCGCAGCCGATCGGGAAGTGTCACGAGGACCGATCGTCGCACGCGAGGCAGTGTCGGCATGGTCGAAAGCGTCATCCGTACTGCGTCGAGCGAGCTTTTTCCGCACACACCACAGGACGATGATGTGTAGAGATTCCTCCTGAAACGGTCGGCGTCGACCGGCTTCGTGAAGTCGAGCCGCAAGCGGTTTTCGGCGATGACAACGGCACCCTTCAGTTCGTTCGGATCGATGACGATTCCCTCGGTGAGACAGAATCCGCGGGCAAGATCGGCGTCGTCACCGGGAGTTCGCATCACAACCGCGATCGGTGTGTCACCGATTCGCAGTTCGAGCGGCTCCTCGACGACGACCTGATCACCGACCGGCTTCGAGCCTCCACCTTCGAACCGGACGATGTCCCGTTCGCTTGATCTCACGGGGCGCAGGCTAGTGCTCTGTCCGGCAACGTTGGACACGCCCCTACCGGCCAGACGACGCCGTTTGCCACATCATCATCCTCGGGGCACCGGCCGCTTGAGTCGCAGCGCCACTGCGCTGAAGCCCTTCTTCTTCACGCGCCGACTGACGAGAACCACATCTCGACCGAGATGGTCGAGACAACGCGAGACCAAGGTGGAGCTGGCAGAGAACACCAACACACCCCCGTCGACGAGATCCTCTGCCGCTGATCGGAGATCCCTCACCACGACCCCTGTGGGCTGGTTGTCCGGGTAGGAGAGCACGAATGTGTCGACCGGCGCGAACTGCACTCCGTCGAGCGAAGCGGTATGACGGATATCGATGGTCCCCGAGCCACAGCCGTTCTTCATCAGGTTGGCCCGAGTCGTCCGGAGTGCAAGGAGGTCGCGTCCGGCAAGGAGGATGCTGTCGAGGCCAAGCGAACGGTAGGTGGAAAGAGGTACGTGTCCTTGTCCCGGATTGAGGAATGCGACGCGACTTGGGTGGCGGATGCCCGACAGGACCTCAATTGCAAGTTCGCTGTGGAAGCCGAGAGAGTCGAATTCGGGGAGCCCGACGACCGTGGTGGCATCCCACTCCACTCCGCCGTACCGCATTGCGACCAGCTCCCTGTCGTAGACGCCGGCATCGAAACCCCCTTCCGCCCACGGGTCTTCAAGGCCCTCCGGGAAGGTGAAGTGGAACACCGTGTATCGCTTCGTGCTCCGTTCATAGAGAACGTACGCGGTCCCGGACAGAACGGAGCGGACATACTCCGCCAGAGGCGATACGACGACCACGGCGCCGCGTCCGTCCGGAGCCAGGTGGTGCCGGGTACGTACGAGCAGGTGCCGGATCACCGATTCGCCGGCCTTGCCCGGAATGTTCGAGACAACGAGGTCGAAGTCGGTGTCGGCCACATCGTCGAACCCGAGACTGCCGGAGACCGTCACCCCGTTGTGAAACCCGTTGAGATGCGCGTTCCATCGCGCGTAGTGCACCGCGAGCGCATCTCGATCGACCATGCGCACCTCACGGGCCGGAACTTCGGCCTTCAGAGCAAGCCCGATGGGTCCATAGCCACATCCGAGGTCCAGCAACTTGCGATAGCGGTGCTGCTCCTCTCCGAGAAGCGTTCGCAGAAGGAGTCTGGTACCCACGTCGATCTCGTGGCTGCTGAATAGATCCTGCGCGACATCGAACCGCAACCGACGGCCGGCCACCTCCAGCGAGAGCTGCGTCTTGTAGTGGGGGTCGTCGTTCACTTCGTCCTGTCGAACCGATGCCGAACCAGCGTAGAGGGAGTCGGACCGGACCGCGGTCACACCTCAACGTGCCTGTACCCGAATCGTCCCTTGATGCACAGGTTGCCGCTCGTGACGTCGTGGTCCAGTGGCGACGTGACCTTGACGATCTGATTGTCCTGCACGTGAAGCTCCAGGTTGCAGCCGACGCCGCAGTACGGACAGACGGTGGTGACCACGGTTTGGCGGTCCTCATCCCAGGTCCCGTCCGCGCGCTTCTCGAACTCGGTGAGAGGGATGAGTGCTCCGGTCGGACACACCGCCACGCAGTTGCCACAGAAAACGCACTGAGAGTCGGGGAGCGCAACATCGAATTCGGTTGCGATCGCAGCAGCCGTCCCCCGCCCCGCCACAGAAATAGCGAATGTGTTCTGGGCTTGTTCCCCGCACGCGTCGACGCAGCGATAGCAGAGGACGCACCGATCGAGATCCCGAACGTACAGCTCGTTGTCCAGAATCGGACCCGCGCCATGCACGGAAACCGGGAGCCGGTCCGGATCGGCGCCGAAGGAGTCGAGCCCCGTGAGGGTGAGGTCGGTCGTCGCCGCGAGAAGCTCCGCCACCATGCGTCTGGTGTGCGTGACCCTCGGCGAGTCCGTTGTCACGACCATGCCCTCCGTCACTTCTCGGGAGCATGCCGGAACGAGTGCTGCCGAACCCTCCAACTCGACCATGCAAAGCCGACAGGCATTGGCAGGCTCCAAGGTCTCCAGGTAGCAGAGTGTCGGAATATCGATGCCCTCGGCCCTGCAGGCCTCGAGGATCGTGCTGCCATCAGGAACGTCGGCAGTTCGGCCGTCGAGTGTGACTCTCATGCCGCACCCCCGATCAGTCCGAGTTTCAGCGCCGATCTGATTGCCGACGCCGCGGTCCTTCCCAATCCGCAGATCGACGAGTCGGTCATGACACGGTCGACGTCTTCGAGAATCTTCCGTTGTGTCGAATCGCCGTCCAGGAATCGATCGAGCGACGCGTGCTGCACACTGGTGCCGATACGGCACGGCACACACTGGCCACACGACTCGTGTTCGAAGAACGCTGCGATTCGCTTCGCGACGGCATCCATGTCGGAGGTGTCGTCGAACACAACGATCGCCCCCGAGCCGTATGGCTGCCCAAGTGAGTATTCGATCGACATGACCCGGTCGAGACCGTCCGGTCCGACGAACTCGCCCGCCGCGCCGCCGATCAGCGCGGCCCGAAAGGTTCCGATCACTCCTCCGGCCATCCGGATGATCTCTCCCAATGACGTGCCCGGTGGGGCTTCATACAATCCCGGGCGGACGACCCGGCCCGACACCGGGAACAGCTTGCTGCCGGTCACGCTTCCATGCCGGTTCGCTGCGAACGCCTGTCCGCCATCCAGCACGATCGGAAGAATGTTGAGGAGTGTCTCGACGTTGTTGACGACCGTCGGCCCTCCGAAGAGGCCACGTTCGGTCGGGAACGGCGGTTTGGACCGTGGTTCCCCACGGAATCCTTCGATGGAGTTGAACAACGCTGTCTCCTCACCACAGATGTAGGCGCCGCCGCCCCGTCGCACTTCCATATCGAACGCGAAATCGCTCGCAAGCACGGAATTCCCAAGGAGACCCGCCCTGCGGGCCTCTGAGATGGCGCACTCCATACGTTGGGCCGCCACCGGATACTCACCCCGCACATACACGTAGCCGCGTGAGGCGCCCACAGCGAACGCGCTGATCGTGAGCGCCTCGACGAGAGCGTACGGATCGTTCTCGAGGACGATCCGGTCCTTGAAAGTTCCCGGTTCAGACTCGTCCGCGTTGCAGACGACGTACTTGGTTACTGCGTTGGCCCGGGCGACCGCGCTCCACTTCTGTCCGGCGGGGAACGCTGCTCCCCCCCTTCCGCGAAGCTGCGACTCCTCGACCTCCTGGATGACCGTCGCCGGCCCCGCGTCGAGCGCCCGTTTCAGTGCCTCGTAGCCACCATGCATCCGATAGTCGTCGAGGCTGGCCGGATCGACAACGCCGACCCTCGAGAGCAGTCGGACACTCCCTCCGATCTCGTCGGCGGACGGCACTGCCGTTCCTGTCTCGATCGCCGTCTCGAGACTCTCGATCGTCACCGGAGCAACCGTTACCGGCTCCCTGCCGACAACGTCGACCAGCGCGGCAGAGCCGCGGTTGCAGTGCCCGAGGCACGACACGTGTTCAACGGCGACATCGTCACCCAGGCCGTCGAGAGTGATGCCGCTACAGGCAATGTCGTCGCACACCCGCACCCTCACCGATTGACCCGGAGCGGTGTCTATGAGGTCGTAGAACGTGGCGACACCATATGAGTCGGCCGGAGCGATCCCGAGCCGATCGTGCAGATACTCGAGCGCTTCCGGGGTGACCCATCCGGCTGCCCGCTGTGCAGCTTGGAGTGCCGGCAGCAGCAAATGACGCCGCTCCCGAAGGGCCGCTCCCCCACGTGAGACCCTCCCTCCGGTAGCTGCCCGGGTCTCGCTCCCCCACCCGAAGGAATCCGCGCCCAGGACGCCGTCGATGGCAGCTCGCTGCCTCTCACCGATCATTGCTCCTCCTCCAGTCGCTCGAGGCGAATGGCCGTCGCCTTGTACTCGGAGGTGCCGGACTTGGGATCCCACGCATCCAGCGTGAGCAGGTTCGTGTCCACCTGATCGGGGAAATGGAAAGACATGAACGCCAACCCGGGTCGCAGATTGATGTCGGTTCGCACGGGTGCTCGAACGCTCCCCCGTCTCGAGATCACCGCGACCACATCGCCATCGGTCACCCCGTGAGCCGCAGCATCTTCCGGTGAGAGGTCGAGCGTTTCACCCAGTCTCCTGGGCGATCGGTACCGTCCTGACTGTACGCCGGTGTTGAACGAATCGAGATGGCGGCCGGTTGTGAGCCGGATCGGGAACTCGTCGGTGAGTCGATCGACCGGCGGGACCCATTCGACCGGGGTGAACGGTGCGCGGGGCCCGGCTACGGGATCGTCCCACAGACGACCGTGGAGGAATGGTGCGCCAGGGTCCTGCTCGTCGAAACAAGGCCATTGGATGCCACCCAACTCCTCGAGACGCTCGTAGCTCATCCCGGCGTGAATCGCCGATAGGCTCCGTAATTCGTCCCACACCTCCTTGGCGGTTGGCCGGCCCCAATCGTGGCCGAGTCGGGCGGCGAGATCCGAAATGATCTCCAGATCGTCGCGAGCTTCCCCGGGAGGATCGATCGCCTTCCGGACGAGTTGGATGCGGCGTTCAGATGACGTGAACGTGCCGTCGGTTTCGGCCCAACCGGCGGCGGCCGGCAGCACGACATCGGCGAGTTCCGCCGTCTTCGTGAGAAACATGTCCTGGACGACGAGATGGTCGAGGTCGCCTAGCAAACCTCGTACCCGCCCTGCATCAGCTTCCGACCGTGCCGGGTTCTCGCCAATGATGTAGACCGAGCGCAGGTCGCCCCTTTCCATCGCGTCGAACATCTGCGAGATATGCCATCCGTTCTCGGACGGCATCGCCGTGCCGTACACGGCTTCGAATCGGGCGCGCTCCGCGTCGTCGGTGACGTCTTTGAAACCAGGCAGCTTGTTGGGCAGGGCGCCCATATCGCCGCCGCCCTGCACGTTGTTCTGGCCACGGACCGGTACGAGTCCCGAACCCCAGCGGCCGATGTGGCCCGTGAGAAGAGCCAGGTTGATGAGGGAGAACACGTTGTCGGTGCCGTTGTGATGCTCGGTGATCCCAAGCGTCCAGCACAGCTGTGCGGTTGGGGCCGACGCGTAGGTGTGGGCAAGTTCCTTGATTGCGTCCGCCGGCACGCCGGTCACGTGCTCGGCACGCTCCAGCGTCCACTCCTGGACTGCATCCCTGTATGTCTCGAACCCAACCGTGGCACGTTCGATGAACTCCGTGTCGTGGAAGCCAGAGGCGATGATCTCCCGCCCGACGGCATTGGCCAGAGCGATATCGGAGCCGACATCGATGCCGAGCCAGAGGTCCGCGAACTCGGCAGAGGTGCTGCGCCGAGGGTCGACAACCAGAAGCTTCGCCCCGTTGTGAATACCTCGAAGGACGTGATGAAAGAAGATCGGGTGTGCGCTACGAGCGTTGGAACCCCACAAGATGATGAGGTCGGTCTCCTCGGCCTCCTTATAGGAGCTCGTTCCGCCTCCCGCTCCGAACACTGTCGCCAGACCGACGACGCTCGGAGCGTGTCAGGTGCGGTTGCAGGAGTCGATCGTGTTGGTCCCGACGGCGACCCGGACGAACTTCTGAGCGAGGTAGTTCATCTCGTTCGTGCCCTTGGAACAGCTCATGACTCCGAACGATCTAGGCCCGTAGTGCCTCGTAACCGATGCGATCCCCTCCGCGGCCCGATCAAGCGCTTCGTCCCAGGATGCCCTTCGCAGGACGCCTCCCTCGCGGACGAGTGGGTGCGTGAGCCGGCTTCGTTCCATGCGCGCCTCCTTCGCGGGCCAGCCTAGTGCTCCGACCATCAACGCTTGGTGCGTGCAGGGCAGAGCACGAGGGCGCGAACGCGAAGGAGAGCGCGGCTCCCGGTCAGAATCGAACTCAGTCCCTTTTCAGGTCCAGCGAGGCAGAGTTGACGCAGTAGCGGAGACCGGTCGGTCGGGGACCATCTGTGAACACGTGCCCAAGATGAGCTCCACAGGTCGCGCAGAGGATTTCGGTGCGAACCATGCCGTGGCTTCGGTCTTCTCGCGTCTCGATCAGCCCATCCTCCATCGCTTCGTAGAAGCTAGGCCATCCTGACCCCGATTCGTACTTGGTCTCGGATCGGAACAGGTCCGTTCCACATACGATGCACGAGTAGGTGCCATCGTCCTTGACGTTCCAGTACTCCCCGGTGAATGGCGGCTCAGTCTCGGCGTGTTGGGTAACCTCGTACTGCTGCGGGCTGAGTCGCAGGCGCAGATCCTGATCGTCGGTGGGCTTGTTCATGGGACTCAACCTACCTGTTTGGGTGCGCTACGGGACCCATCACAGGCAGTTTGGATCACGCGTACAATGCCCCATGGCTTCGATCGAGACCGTCCCCGTCATCGAAGGGGACGGTTTTGGTCGTTGACCTGCCCACGCTTCTCGGACTCATCGTCTTGGGTGTGTTCTCGGGTTCGCTCGGCGCGCTGGTGGGCATCGGAGGCGGGGTAGTCATCGTCCCCGCCCTCACCATCCTGTTCGGCTACGACATCAAAACGGCGATTGCCGCGTCCCTCGTTGCCGTCGTCGCCACATCAATCACGGCAGGAAGCCGGTACGTACGTCATGGGCTCGTCAACACTCGTCTCGCCTTGACGCTCGAACTCGCCACCGCGTTGGGTGGACTCACAGGCGGACTTGTCGGCACATTGATCTCCTCAACGATTCTGTCGGTGGTCTTCGCGGCTCTTCTCATCGTCACCGGCGTACTGCTCCTGCGCGGCAAGGGAGACAGCGGCGAACGTGTCGCCGTCTCGGGGAAGAGACAGCCCGGCTGGGAAACGGGCCATCCTCTGGGTGGGGCCTTCTGGGACGACCGGACGGCAACGATGGTCAGGTACAAGGCTCGCCGCCTGCCGGTTGGGGAAGGGGTCTCGTTCGTAGCGGGCATCGCCTCCGGACTGCTGGGTATCGGTGGAGGCGTACTCAAGGTACCCGCCATGAATCTGGGCATGGACGTCCCCGTGAAGGTCGCGGCTGCCACGTCGAGTTTCATGATCGGAGTGACCGCGACCGCCGGTTTGTCGGTCTACCTTGGCAAGGGTTACGTCCATCCGGGCGTCGCCGCACCACTGGCTCTGGGGGTTCTCGGCGGAGCACTCGCCGGAACCCGTTTCGCCACGAGCGCCTCCCCAAGAGCCCTTCGAAGCATCCTTGCGATCGTTCTCGTCGCGGTTGCAGTCGTCATGGTCGTGAGGAGCGTCTCGTGAGGGAGCATCAGCCAGATCCGGCACACCGAATCGTCGCGCTCGTCCTTCAGGGGGGTTTCGTGATCGGTGGATGTCTCCTCGCGCTCGGCGTGGTTCTCGGACTCGTCACCGGCGACGCATCCGCGCCGGCGCTACGGCTCGGCGATCTGCTGCGCGGCAGCGCGCCGCTCCATTCCCGTGTCGAGATGGTCGGTGTGGCCATATTCGCCACAACGCCGGCTGTGGGCGTCCTCGCTTTGCTCGCGGTGTGGTTGAAAGGGAGAGATTGGAGAGCGATGGGCATCGCCATCACGGTGCTGATCATCCTCTCGGCAGGCATGATCCTTGGTCACGGTTGATCGTAGGAGAATCGATCACAGCCAGGAGAAGTCGGTGTTGCCCCCGGACACGATGACGCCGACGCGCATGCCGTAGATGCCCATGATCCGTGCAGCCGCGAGACTCGTGGCTCCCGACGGTTCGACAACGAGCTTCATCCGTTCCATGAAGAAACGCGCCGCGGAGATCACGTCATCCTCCGAGACCGTGACGATCTGGACACCGTGTGCCAAGAGGATTTCGAACGCGATCTCCCCGATCCCGGTCAGCAGCCCATCGGCGACCGTGTGTGGCCTCGGAACCCGCGGTTGACGAAACCCGCTCACCAGCGAACGATAGGCGTCGTCAACCATCTCAGGCTCGGCGCCGACCACCTTCGCCGTGGGGAGGAGGGCCGCGGCCGAAATCGTCGTTCCCGAGAGGAGCCCGCCGCCGCCGATCGGTGCGATGATCATGTCGAGGTCGCCGGCCTGTTCGGCCAGTTCGATCATCGCTGTCCCTTGTCCGGCAATGACGGCCGGATCGTTGAACGGGTGTACGACTGTCGCTCCTCGTTCGGCGCTTACTCGCGCAGCGGTCTTCTCCCTCTGTGACTGTGCACAGAACACGACGTCCGCGCCGTACCCTCGCACAGCTTCAACCTTCACTCGAGGTGCGGTGTCCGGCATGACGACAGCGCACGGGATTCCCCTGATCGAGGCCGCATAGGCAAGAGCTTGCCCATGGTTCCCCGACGAGTGTGTCACGACGCCCCGCGGCGCCGTTTCTTCGTCCAGTGACAGGACCGCGTTCACCGCCCCCCGTGCCTTGAACGCTCCGACCTTCTGCAGGTTTTCGCACTTGAACAGCACCGACGCGCCGAGTTCTTCATCGAGTGTCGCGGACGTCATCACAGGTGTTTGATGGACATAGGGTCCGATCCGCTGCTTCGCCTGAAGGATGTCGTCGAAAGTCACCACGCCGGCGAGTGTACCGGTCCACCGGGAGCCCATTTCCGCGAACCCAGGGTTCACGAACGAGGAAAATACCGCTGAGAGCCCTGGGTTCGCAGTTCCATAGCGGACAAGGAAGCGATACCCTCTTTCAGCGATGAACATCGACAGATTCGTACAGCAGCTTCCGGATACCGATCCAACCGAAACGAGCGAGTGGCTCGACTCCCTCGATCAGCTCATCGAGGTGGAGGGCAAGACCCGTGCTCGCTATGTCCTCTCGAGGATGTTGATGCGCGCGAGGGAACAGCAAGTCGGGATTCCGGCAACGATCAACACCCCCTACGTCAACACCATCCCAACGGAAGAGCAGGCGTGGTTCCCCGGCGACGACCGTCTCGAGAAGCGCATCCGGCGATTCATTCGATGGAACGCCGCGGTGATGGTGGTTCGCGCGAACCACGCCGCAGAGGGCATCGGCGGCCATCTGTCGACGTTTGCGTCGTCGGCAGCCCTGTATGAGGTCGGCTTCAACCACTTCTTCAGAGGGAAAGACGACGGCACCCCCGGCGACCACGTGTTCATCCAAGGTCATGCCGCACCCGGCATCTACGCCCGAGCTTTCATCGAACGACGCCTCTCGGAAGATCAGCTCGACCATTTCAGGCTCGAGGCCGGCGGCCGGGGCCTCTCCTCCTATCCGCACCCGAGGCTCATGCCCGACTTCTGGGAGTTTCCAACGGTGTCGATGGGGCTCGGACCTCTCAATTCCGTGTACCTCGCCAGGTTCAACCGCTACCTCCAGAACCGTCATATCGACGACACCTCAGAATCCCGCGTATGGGCGTTCCTCGGTGACGGAGAGATGGACGAGCCGGAAGCACTCGCAGGTATCAACCTTGCGGCTCGCGAAGGACTCGACAACCTCACATGGGTCATCAACGCCAACCTCCAGCGACTCGACGGACCCGTTCGAGGCAATGGCAAGATCATTCAGGAACTCGAGGCCATGTTCCGCGGCGCAGGATGGAACGTCATCAAGGTCATCTGGGGGTCCGGATGGGACGACCTGCTGGCCCGCGACGTCGACGGCGTACTCGTCAACAAGATGAATACGACATTGGATGGCGAGTACCAGAAGTACGCGGTCGAGGATGGCGCCTACATCCGTGAACACTTCTTCGGCCCTGACCTTCGACTCCGCAAGATGGTCGAGCATCTCAGTGACGACCAGCTCAGAAAGCTGCCGCGTGGCGGCCACGACTATCACAAGATCTATGCGGCCTACAAGGCGGCAGTTCAGCATGAGGGACAGCCGACGGTCATCCTCGCCAAGACCGTCAAGGGTTGGACACTTGGGCCCGACGTGGAAGCACGCAACGCCACTCACCAGATCAAGAAACTGACCGGCCTTCAGTTGATCGGATTGCGGGACCGACTTCACCTCGAAGACGAGATCCCCGACCACCAGCTCACAGAGGATCAAGAGCCGCCGTACTTCCGGCCAGAACCCGATTCCGCCGAGTACCAGTACTTGATGGAACGCCGTCGGACCCTCGGAGGTTCGGTGCCGACGAGGGGCGCCCACATTCACAGGCCTCTCACGCTGCCAGGGCCCGAGCCGTTTGCCGAATTCGACGAGGGGTCCGGCACGGCCTCGTTCTCGACGACAATGGCGTTCACCCGGCTGCTTCGGAACCTCGCTCGCCACGACACGTTCGGTCCACGCGTCGTGCCGATCATCCCGGACGAGGGCCGGACATTTGGCATGGACGGGCTGTTCAAGGAACTCCGTATCTACGCTCCGTTCGGCCAGCGCTACGTTCCGGTCGACGCGGGCCTGATGTTGTCATATGAAGAAGCCACGGACGGACAGATCCTGGAAGAGGGCATCACCGAAGCCGGTGCTGTGGCCTCGTGGACAGCGGCTGCGACTGCCTACGCGACCCGAGGGGTACCGATGGTTCCCTTCTTCACCTTCTACTCGATGTTCGGGTTCCAACGCGTCGGCGACTTCTTGTGGGCGGCGGCGGACGCCCGCGCCAGAGGGTTCCTCATGGGCGCCACGGCCGGCCGTACCACGCTGCTCGGGGAGGGCCTCCAGCACCAGGACGGCCATAGCCTCCTTGTCGCGTCGACGATCCCCACGTGCGAGGCGTACGATCCGGCCTTCGCGTACGAGCTCGCATCGATCATTGAGCACGGCATTCAGCGCATGTACGGAGGCGACGGCGAAGACGTCTTCTACTACCTCACCGTCTACAACGAGAACTACCCGCAGCCCCCGAAGCCTGACAAGGTCGGAACAGGGATCATCGACGGTCTGTATCGGTGGACACCCGCACCCGACGGGTTCGAGCGCCACGCGACGATCCTCTTCTCCGGTACCGCACACGCCGCAGCGCGCTCCGCACAGGGCGAGTTGGCCGAGCACTATGGCATCGGGGCGGAATTGTGGAGTGCAACGTCCTACAAACGTCTCAGGGAAGAGGCACTGTCGACGGAACGCTGGAATCGTCTCCACCCGAGTGAGCCGCCGCGAAGCCCGCTGGTGACCCGTCTCCTGTCGGAGGCGCCAGGACCGATCGTCGCGGTCACCGACTACATGAAGGCGGTTCCCGACCAGGTCGCGAGATGGGTCCCGGGACGTTTCGTCCCCCTCGGCACCGACGGGTTCGGTCGATCAGATACCCGTCAGGGCCTTCGACAGTTCTTCGAGACAGACATGGAGCACGTGGTCGTTGCCGTTCTGTCGTCGCTCGCAACAGATGGGGTCGTCGAACCCTCCATCGTGTCCGATGCGATCGACCGTTACGGAATCGATCCCGAGGTGGGGGACCCGAGAACGCGGTGGCCGATAGCTGACTGCTGACGGCAGGCTGCTGGACGGTCTTCCACCACTTGGTACGTACCGCCCCCTCCAGCGTCGAGCGGCTCGACGCACCCCCAGTGGCCTTCGCCCAGGACCCCCCGATCTCCCTCAACGTCGCTGCGCTCCTGTGGGAGGAATCACTCGGCCTCGCCCTCGCGAGGGGAGGAGTTGATCGCCCTATCCCGACGGGTACAGCCGCGTTCTTGCTGACGGCTGAAGACTGCGAGCGAGTCGAGCTACGGCGCCGTCGTCGTTGTGGGAACGGTCGTCGTCGTGACGAGCGGCTGGTAGATCGGAGCATTCTCGGCCGGCGTCACGGTGACGATCGCCGTCTGTTCAAAGGTGAGGAACAGGTATACGCCCGCGAGCAGCACGATCGCGACGATCGCGTAGGCAGGCATGAAGACCTTCCTCCGCTTCTCGACCGTGTCGGCACCGGGCAGCGGAGCCTCGCTTCCACCGGATTCGATGATCGCCAGCTCAGCGGCATGCTCCTCCTCCATCTCGTGGCGAGTCAGCGACCCGTTGAACATGCTCCTGTTGTAGCTGCGAATGTGCACGTGATAGACGTGCCAGACGAGAATCGCGAGAACCGCGAGAATCGCCTCCCCACCGTGAGCGGCCTTCGCTGCCGGGATGAAATCGCCGGGCAGGATGGCGGTCGTCGCGATCGGGTTCCACATCATGAACCCGGTGATCGCCATCACCACTGTGCCCCAGACGACCGCCAAGTACTCGGCCTTCTCCGCAAATGTGAAGTGACCCTCCTGTGGGGCCTCCGTACGGACGCCGAGGTTGTAGGCGACTGCATGAACGACGGCCTGCCCATCGGCCACCTTCGGATATATCAGCTTGCCCTGCCGGAGCACGTACAGGCGGTAACCTGCCGTCCCGACGTGGTAGATGACGGCGAACAGCAGCACTGCCGCAGCGATGTGGTGGATGAGGCGTGTGGTCTCGATCCCCCCGAGCCAGTCGATCAGCGTGCTGGTGAGACCGAGTTCCGGCCACTTCTGGACCAGGCCCGTGACCGCAAGCACCGTGAACGAAACCGCCTGCACCCAGTGCTCGAAGCGATCGGAGATGGTGAACCGGTAGTACTGCTCAGCCATGCTGCCTCCTTCGCCGGATGCGGCCGTACACGTCGATCAGCACGAACAGCAGCATGGCGCCGATCACAGTGGGGATGAGGATCTTGTAGAACAACGTCACGTAGTAGACGAGCGGCCACTTGTCCCTGTCCGGCTCGTAGTGCCCGAGCCACGCGGTTGGGAAGTTGGCGTCTGCGTCGGGGTGGCAGCGCTGACACGTGAACAGCAGATTGTCGGCGAACACACTCGACCGGGGATCGCTGGGGGGGATGATGTCGTGGACTCGGTGACAGTCGATGCAGACCGGAGTGTCAGGCTCCTGATCCGGCGCGTACTTCTCGAAGAGAAGCACCGTTGTCCCGTGGAAGTCACTGACATAGGTCTGGAACACGTTCGTGCTGATGTCGTACTTCGCCATCAGCTCCTTGTCGGCGTGGCAACTCGCGCAGATCTCGGGCGAGAACAACCTGAATGGCGAGTTGTCCGGTCCTTGGATCTGGTGCACGCCGTGACAGTCGGTGCAGGTAGGCACGTCCGGGTTGCCGGTTGTCAGCGCCTCACCGTGAACGCTCTGTTCATACAGGTCGTAGATTGCCGAGTGGCACTGCCGACACGTCGCCGGCACTTCGGTGCGGGACACAGGGGGGTTCACCGCGTAGTGCGGGTCATGGCAGTCGGAGCATGTCGCCGCGTTCAGATTCCCTTCCTCGAGGAACTGAGAGTGGACCGAGTCGGCCACCTGCACCGCCTGTTCTTGGTGGCACTCGGTACAGACTTTCGACTCGTCGACGACGAATTCTCGTATGCCTTCGGCCGTGCTCTCGTGCGGATATGCGTCTATTCCGGTGTGGCACTGAACACATGCCATGTCCTGATGTCCATGTTCGGAGGCGAGCCACTTCTCTTCGTCGATCGTCGCCGACACCGACTGGCCGTCGGCGAATTCATAAGTGAGGCCCGTGCGCGCGTGGCACGCGAAACAGGTGTTGTTGTCGGTAGCGATCACGTCCGCGTGGATCACGGGTTGGAGCGCCGCCGAGACCGATGTGGAACCGAGCGCGACGATGTCGGCCGCGGACACCGGATCCGTGCCCACTGCTGGACTCGCGATCGCGCCACCGCCCGACGCGGCGAGCACCCCGCCGACTACAAAGAGCACCAAGGTAAGACCGATCCGCCTTCTCATTCTCTCCCCAATTACCTCATCTGCCATGATGCAGCGACGTATTACCCACTCCTATGGGTCAGAAGGCCCTTCATACCGGGACC
The DNA here is from genome assembly GCA_964496205.1 of uncultured Acidimicrobiia bacterium. GTDB lineage: Bacteria > Actinomycetota > Acidimicrobiia > Spongiisociales > UBA4744 > CAYLHS01. The sequence continues at coordinate 23,267 of CAZBXV010000011.1, read as the reverse complement.
TTTGGCAAGTACTCGCGTCCTTCGACCGTGTCGGGGTAGCCTGCGCCGATGGAACGCACCCGACTCCGCCGCCACCCGGAACTAGCCTCTTGCGACACCGAGGACATGGACGAGATCCTCCAGGAATCCCTCCTGTGCCACGTGGCATTTCTCGACGATGGCCTCCCAGTCGTCATCCCATCGACGTTTGGAAGGATCGACGACCAGCTGTACTTGCATGGATCCCCGCTGTCTCGAATGATGGGTGTCATCGCTTCAGGGGCTCCGGTGTCAGTGGCCGTATCGTTGCTGGATGGCCTCGTTCTCGCAACGTCCGCGTTTGACCACTCGATGAACTACCGGTCACTCGTCGTGTTCGGAACCGGGCGATCGGTGACCGACAGCAAAGAAAAGCGAGCAGCCCTCGATTCCATCGTCGATCACCTCGTTCCCGGTCGGCGGCCGCTCCTGCGTCCAATGACCGACAAGGAAATCAACGCGACGATGGTTGTGGCGATCCCGTTGACCGAGCACTCGGTCAAACTCCGGACCGGCCCCCCGGGACGTTCAGAGGAGTGGCCCGTGTGGACGGGCGTCATCCCGATACACACAGTTGCGGGAGACCCGATTCAAGCGGTGTCAGATCGGGATGGTGGCTCCACTCCCCCACTCCCTGATCAGGTTGCCGAGGTCGTTCGCTCCCTCAACGAGGAGAACACGTCGGCAAGCTGACGGTGGATTCGCTGAACATCGGCATCGGGCCAGTGAGCCGGGTCGGCTCTCAAGAACGACGTGTGATCGACCCTGTTGTCGAGGCGGGCAGCCGGCACGTGGAAGACCTCTCCGTGAGCCTCGATTCGTACGGTCCCCTTCACATCGCTCTCTTCCAGCAACCATCCGAGGTCGTCGACCCCGTACTCGGTGCGCATGACGACCTCGGGCACACCGTGGTGAAGAATCGATCCGTCAGCGCCGGGTCGGGCACGTTCGCGGTTCTTCCTGCGGCTCTCCGCAGGTGTCACCCAGACGTAGACGATCACCGCCTTCTCGAGCAGCTCGGACGACAGGAGCGAAAGCGAATATCGGTATCCGAAAGGCGGTTCGAGCGGCATCACCGATCCTTCTGCGCCGCCGCGGGCGAACTCGATGACGACCGTTTGCCCATCACCAACGCTCGACGGCAGACCGTCGACCACCCTTTCGGCCTCGACCGCGATCGCCTGTTCGAGGTTCGTTCGCTCTCCATCGAACAGCACCGGGGCACCAACCACCCGTCGCGCAGCGTCGAGTCGATCCAGCAGCCACGATGCCGGACTGGCAACAACTCGATCTCGCCCGAGGGACCGGTAGTCCTCGTCGAGAAGCACCGTCAACGTTCCCCAATCCCGGTCATCTATGAACGGAGTGTCGTCCGACTCGAAGAACGCGGGCCCCAGACCCAGCCGTCGACTCTCTTGTGAAATGCGACGCATCGCATGGACGTATGGGTAGTCGTCGATCTGGACAGGCGACTCCAAACCGAACGCAGAGAGGGCAACAGCCGGTGAAACCGTCTCCAGATACCTTCGGATCTCGGACTTGCCGGATGCAGGCAGCGCGAGGAGCAAGACAGCGTCGAGAGACTTCACGTGGCAAGCGTACCGGAATCGGAAGTACCCACCACTGGTATCCTGGCCGCCACCAATCCCCTTGAAGGTCAGACATGTCCTCACGTGCCAAACAGATCATCGCCGGGGCGATCACGCTCGTCCTCGTCGGGGTTGTTGTCGTTGGACTCATCGCCGGTGATCCGACACCGGAGGACCGAGTGACGAGCCTTGGCCAGCGCATCAAGTGTCCGGTGTGCCAGGGGGTCACGATCGGCGAATCTCCCTCAGAGACCGCACAGGCGATGATGACGATCACACGTGAGAAGGTCAAAGAAGACTGGACGGACCAGCAGATCATCCAGTACTTCGAAGATCGCTACAACACGTCGATCCTCGTCGATCCGCCCTTCAGCGGCAGGACACTCCTCGTGTGGCTGCTGCCTGTGGTCGTACTCGGCGCCGGCATTGCCTTGATCGCAACGAGGATGCGGTCTCGACGTGGAGGATCCTCATGAGCACACAGGAAGAGCGAGCCCGTCTCACGGAACGGCGCGACCTCATCACCAACGACATCGAAGAACTGGCCGCCCAAGTCGATGCCGGCGAGATCGACGCCGATACAGCGGCCGACCTCCGCTCTCGCTACATCCAGGATCTCGCCGAAGTCGAGGCGCAGATCGCCGAACTTCCCAAAGAGGACGCGGCGGTGACACAGCAGGCCGTGAAGGCGTCGTCGAAACCGTCCTCCGCACCGACCGAGCCTCCGACGCAACACGCCACTATGCAAGGGTGGTCTCCGAAGCGCGTGATCATCGGCGGTGTGATCCTGGTGGTGGCGTTCACTGTCGTATTGGTCACGGTCATCGCGGCGGCGAATCGGTCCACAACCACAACGACGGTTGCAGCGGCCGCCGACGACACGCTGGCTCAGATGGAGGCTGCCGTTGCAGCCAACCCGGATCTGGTGGCGATGCGTCTCGCGCTCGCCGACCAGTACCTGTCCGTTCAGAACTTCACCGCGGCGAAGACTCACTACGAGACCGTGGTCGAATCACCTGACGCCACCGAAACACAGGCAAGTCATGCGCTTTCGATGCTCGGCTATCTCTCCTACGCAACAGGGCAGCCCGACCAGGCGCTCGACTACGAAGATCAGGCGCTCGAAGTGGATCCGACCAACCTCGAAGCCACGCTCATCAAAGGCATCACCTACCTCTACGGACTGGAGGACGCCGCGTCGGCGCTGCCGCTACTCGAGGAAGTCATGACAGATCCTGAGTTGCCCGATGATATGCGCACTCAGATCCAGGCTGCGATCGACGACGCCAACGCCGCCTTGGGTAGCTGAGGTTTTCGCCACTCCACAAGGCCTCAATCTGTGTCCTCTCGCTACGCTCGGGAACGTCGACGATCGAGGAGGACGCGCGTGCCGCACATGATGGACGACTTCCCGCTGTTGCTCTCCACCCTCTACGAACAGGCGGTGGCTCTTTACCCGGATCAGGAGATCGTCTCCGTTGAGACAGACCTGTCGGTGAGGCGAACATCGTACGCCGGCACAGACTTGCGAATCAGGAAGCTCGCGACCGCGCTCAAAACAAAACTCGGCCTCGACGTCGGAGACGTGGCAGGCACCTTCGCGTGGAACAACCAACGCCATCACGAGCTGTACTGGGCAACGGCCAACACGGGCCGTATCGCTCACACACTCAACATCCGTCTCTTCCCTGAGCAGCTCGCCTACATCGTCAACCACGGCGGCGACCGGGTGATCTTCGTCGACCCGAATCTCGTGCCACTCGTCCAGCGATTCGCCGAGCACGCCGACAGGGTGGAGCACTACATCATCTTGGGCGACTCTGCAGATGTGGATCTCCCCAACGCGATCGCCTACGAGGACCTGATTGCCGACGTCGAACCGTGGGGTTCGTGGCCAATCCTCGACGAGCGCTCCCCGATGATGTACTGCTACTCGTCAGGAACGACCGGCAATCCCAAGGGTGTCGCCTACACGCAACGTTCCACGTACATGCACACGATTTCGAACCTGGCCAACTACCCCTTGTCGGGGTCGGACAACATCCTGCCTGTGGTCCCGATGTTTCACGCCGCTGCGTGGGGCTATCCGTACCAGGCAGTGACGAAGGGGGCGAAGATCACCTACCCGGGTCCGGATCTCTCCCCGAAGGGGATCGTGAATCTGTTCGAGAACGAGAAGGTGACGTTCTCGGCGGGCGTGCCCACGGTGTGGGTCGGTATCCAGCAGTACCTCATGGAGAACCCCGATCGCGACACGTCGAGTATTCGTGCGTTTCTCGTGGGTGGTTCAGCGGTGCCTCGGGCGATGATCGAATGGTTCCACGAGAATCGTGGCATCACCGTCGTGCAGGGCTGGGGCATGACCGAGACGAATCCGATCGCTTCCGTCTCCCAGCTCAAGCCGGGCATGGAGGAGTGGGACTTCCAGCGGCAGCTCGACTTCTTCGAGACGGCCGGCATGCTGATCCCGGGACTCGAAGCGAAGATCGTCGATGACGAGGGCACTTCACTCCCCCACGATGGCAAGGCGTTCGGTGAGTTGCTCATCCGGGGACCTTGGATCGCCGCCGAATACCTGAACGACCCGAGAAGCGAAGAGTCCTTCGACAACGGGTGGCTTCGTACCGGCGACGTCTGCAAGATCGAACCCGAGGGCTACATCAGGATCACCGACCGTGCCAAGGATGTCATCAAGTCGGGAGGTGAGTGGATTTCGTCGCTCGACCTCGAACGGGCTCTGGCGGCTCACCCGGCGGTGCAAGAGGCCGCGGTGGTTGGTGTCCGACATGTCCGCTGGCAGGAGCGTCCGCTCGCTGTCGTCGTGAAACGCCCCGGCGAAGAGGTGACGGCCGAAGATCTCAAGACGTTCCTCGAGTCGAAAGTCGCCAAGTGGTGGGTCCCTGATCGGATCGACTTCGTCGACCAGCTCCCGAAAACCGGTACGGGCAAGTTCGACAAGAGGACGGTTCGAGCCAAGTATTCGGACGTGGTGCTGGAGGACTGAGCGGCCCTTCGGGCTTGCGGCGGAAGCACGGGCGAGATCCGCGCGGAGGGCCGGCTGATGGCACGTGTCCGAGTTCGGTTTGCTGGAGACCCCGATCTGTCACCGGACGGTATCGGGACCTGCGATGGGGACTGCGTACGCGACGACATTGCTGTCGTACCTGTGCGTTGAGTGGCTGAAGGCTCCTCCGCAAGTGACGAGGGTGAGAACCGGTGTACCACTGCGGGCAAACACCGTATCGAGCGGGAGCTCCTGTTTGCGGTAGGTCGTGCGGGCCCGCACGACGAACCATCCTACGGTCCCATCGCTGAACCCAATCTGCACGAGATCTCCTGGTTCAAGCTCGTGCAGGTCGAAAAAGACGCCTTTCCCTTGCCCCGCCAGATCCACATGCGCCGCAAGGACCGCGGATCCGGCATCACCAGGGACCGAACCGAACTTGTACCAGGCGACGTCCTGCACATTGTCCGGAATCGCCATCTGGCCACTCGGATCGACACCGGTGGCAACAATCGGGGCGTCGACGCCGATCGATGGAATGCGCAGAGCCATCGGCACACGGTCGTCCTCTAGCAGAACAGGGCTCCCAGACCAGACAGGAATCGTAGGCGATAGTGGCTCGGCCGGAGGTTCGGACGTCGCCGTGATCGGGAGAGGAGACGGATCCGCAGTCTGGGACCGCAACGGGTCTGCCAGACGCGCTTCGATGGCGACCACGTCACCCACTTCGTCGGTATCTGCCACGTACCAACCCCCGACGATGACCATCACCAGGCCGGCGGCGACGATGAAGGTGAGGATCCGGTTCATACGAGAGTGACCAGGGGAGTTGCCGTCTTGGTCTCCCCTGGTCATATGCGCAAGGCCGCTAGGTGCTCGAACGACGAGCCAGGGTCACGCCGGAGCCGACCAGGACCATCAGTGCGAGACCACCACCGATCGCGTACCCGAGTGGGAGACCGTCGGCCGCCATTCCACCAGTTCCCGTGGGAACACCGGAGGGAGCGGCGCCGAGGCCGGGGATGGTTTGAACTGCAACGGTGAAGCTGCCGCCATCCAGGGAACCGATGGCATACACGATGGTCGAGGCGCCAGCGGCCAGGGTGACGTCAGACTGGAAGACCACCGGCTCAGTTGCCCCCGTGGGGACGACTTCGACGCTGTAGGTGCCGGCCGGAACGTCTGCAGATGCACCGTTCGGGTTGCTGAGCTGCGTGAAGAGAGCAGCGCCGTTGGCGAGAACGTCGACGGTCGGTGCGGCCGCGGTGTGACGAACCGTGACACGAGCCTCACCCGCCGCGATCTCCGAGATGTCGTTGACGAACACCGTGGCCGTTGGTGCCCCGTTGGTGTCGAGGTGGGCTTCAATGGTTGCGTTGGTGCCGGCCGGAAGGGTCACGGCCAATGGGCCGAGTGCCGGATCGGTGCCGGTCGGGTCGGCACCCGACGGGTAGATCTCGATCGAGTAGTCGGCTGCCGGGAGTTCGACGGGACCGGCGAACTGCCCGAAGGTGAGTGCCTCGATGAACGGGGCGCTGTAGTCGCCGTTCACGTAGATGTCGACGGGGAATCCGGCGTCACCGGGGACTCCGTGGAGCACGGTGACCGTGCCGTCTGTTGTCTGGGCGAATGCTGAGCCGGCTGGAAGGGCCAGGACCATCAGTGCCACCAGGAATATGCGTGCAATTGTCCGCATGGTGTCTCCTTGCTTCGATGCCTCCCTTGTGGAGGCGTCTCTTGGCGTGTATTCGGAACAAGGCACGAGTTCGGATGATCGAAAGGACGATGACTCCGCGGACCGGTTGACTTGCGGAGGCGAATACGCAACCGCCCTACTCGTCGACCTGGGTCGCCGCTAGTGCACTGTGGAGTAGAAGAGCGCGGCCGGCGCCGAGGATGGAACCGCAGGGTGCTTCGGCGCGATCGGGTCCAGGTGCTCGTAGTGCGCGCCGAGTGCGGGGCGCCGGTCATCCTCACCCTTGTTGGGCCACATCGCCATCGCTCGTTCCGTCATCGCAGCGATCGTCAGCGACGGATTGACACCGAGATTGGCGGTGATGGCCGACCCGTCGGCCACGTGTAGCCCGGCATGGCCAAACAATCGCTGGTACGGATCGACGACACCACGCTCGATGGACGCACCGATGCAGGCCCCGCCAATGGCGTGTGCCGTCAACGGTGCGTTCAGCAGCACCTCGTTGATACTGCTCCCCGGATCGCCGTCGATCAGTTCGGCGGTGATGCGGGCTGCGCGATTCGCTACCGGGATGAAGGTCGGGTTCGGCTTGCCGGATTCCTGTTTGGTGCGGAGCCGTCCCGACCGCCTCAGGCCCAGGCGCAGACTGTTGTCGAGGCTCTGCATGACAAGGAGAATGATCGTTCGCTCCGCCCACCGCCGGACAGACAGGGATCGGAGAAACGTGACGGGATGCACGATCGCCGCTACCGCAAACCTGAGTGGCCTGGGCACGCCTCCCCCGCCGTCGACCATGATCGTCGACAGCAACCCCATCGCATTGCTTCCACGTTCGTAGCGGACCGGCTCGATGTGGGTGTGAGCATCCGGGCGGAATGACGAGCTGATCGCCACTCCCTTCGAGTAGTCGACCTCCGGGCGTCGTTCGGTCGCGCCGACGAGTGCCTCGGAGTTCGTGCGAAAATGCATGCCCAGCCGGGGCGAAAGCGCGCTCAGCCGTCCCGATTGGCGCAGACCGAGGAGCAGTTTGGCAGTGCCGAGTGTGCCTGCAGAAAACACCACCTGGTCGGCCGTGAACGTGCGCCGGCGTCTACGGAACCAGGCACCCGGACGGACAGCGGCGACCTCGTACCCGCCTCCTGGAAGGGGACGCACATCGACCGCTTGGTGTTCCGGGTGGACGATCGCACCGTTTCGTTCAGCGAGGTGCAGATAGGTGAGGTCGAGCCTGTTCTTGGCGCCGTGGCGACATCCGGTCATGCATCCGCCGCACAGAATGCACCCCGTTCGGGGGGGTCCGGCACCCCCGAAGTAGGGATCTGGAACCGTCACGCCGGGTTCTCCGAAGGTGACGGCCACCGGTGTCGGCTCGAACGTGTCCTCCACGCCGAGCCGTGCCGCAACGTCCCGCATGATCCGGTCGGCCGGGCTCTCTGCAGGGTTCGTCACGACACCGAGCATGCGTCGTGCTTGATCGTAGAACGGCGCGAGTTCCTGCTTCCAGTTGGTGATCCCGTCCCATTGGGGATCCGAGAACGCCTCCTCGTGGGGTTCATAGGCGACGTTCGCCCACACGAGCGACCCTCCCCCGACCCCTGCGCCCGACAGCGCCATCACGTCATCGAGGAGGGTGAGCCTCTGGATGCCCCGGAGCCCAAGGCGCGGGAACCACAGAAACCGGCGAAGGTTCCAACTGGTTGTGGGGAGTGTCGAGTCGGTCCACCGTTTCCCTGCTTCGAGGACGCCGACCCGGTAGCCCTTCTCGGTGAGTCGAAGCGCCGAGACGCTTCCTCCGAATCCCGATCCGATGACGAGCACGTCGTAGTCCATCAGTGCGATGCTATCGGGAACAGGCGGTCGATCGGCGGTGTTGTAGAGGAAGAAGAGAAACGGCGGAGACCCCCTCTCCCTCCTGGCAGCTCTCCCCAAGCAGCCGCGCCGTTTCTCTTCATGCTCGTTCGGAGAGCAGGTTCATTACTTGCTCGAGGGGCAGGCCCATCACATTGAATAGGTCACCCTCGATACGGTCTATCAGCAGCGACCCAATGCCCTGAATCCCGTAGGCGCCCGCCTTGTCGAGGGGGTCGCCGGTGGCAACGTAGGCTCGAATGAACGACTGATCCGGCGGTCGCATCCAGACACCCGTCGTCTCGGTGATCTCCCGGATCTGATCGTCACGGACAAGTCCGACTGCGGTCACTACCTCGTGGCGCCTGCCGGCGAGGTGAAGGAGCATCCGTTCCGCATCGTCGGCATCGGTGGGCTTGCCGAGTATCGCACCGCCGATGGTGACGATCGTGTCCGCACCGAGTACCACCCGTCCCGGGTGTCGCACCGCAACAGTGAATGCTTTGGCTCGCGCGAGCCGTTGCGCGTAGGCGACAGGCTGCTCCTTTGCGAGGACCGACTCGTCGACGTCAGCGCCATCGACCTCCACTTCGATCCCCGCCGACTCCAGCAAGAGCCGTCGGCGCGGCGATGAGGATGCGAGAACCAGGTCAGCCATCCAACACCGGCTGGATCCGTCCAACGACCGCATCCCACGTGTAGTCCCGTTCGACCCGCGCACGGCCGGCGCGGCCCATCGCTCCGGCACTGTCTGGATCCAATGCGAGTGCGGTGAGTGCATCCAGCAGTTCTCCGTCGGTTCTCACGACATACCCCGTCACGCCCGCCTCGACGGTTTCGGGGGAACCTCCACTATCGCCGGCGATCACAGGAAGCCCGCATGCAGCCGCTTCCAGATAGACGAGACCCAACCCTTCAACTTCCAACCCACCCCACCGAGACCTGACCGGCATCGCAAACGCATCCATGCGGTGGTAGGCATCGAGGAGCTCCGATGCCGGCGCATCGATGACGAACTCGGTGGCAGCGGCACGGGCCGCCTTGCGAAGACGTCGCTCTCCAGGACCCCACCCGACCATGATCGTGCGAGCGTCGATACCCCCGGCACGCATCTGGGCGGCCATGTCGATGACTCGCTGGTGTCCCTTGCGTTTCACGAACCGACCAACGCACCCGACGGTGAACCCCTCATGGGCGATCGGGTCAGGACGGAACACCTCCACGTCGACACCCGCGCCAATCCACGTCACCGAAACGCCGAATCGATCCTGGACACGTTCCTGGGTGTACCGACTGACAGCGAGCCTGGCCGACGCGTCGTAGAGGGCCCGTGCGTATCGAGCACGAAGGATGGGAACCGCCGACGGGATCGTGACTTCCGCGCCGTGGACGATGAGCGCGTATGGGACACCGGTCGTTCTCGCTACGGACGGCCCGATCAGCGCCAGCGGAAACGCCGCGTACAGAAGCATGTCGGGCTGGATCTCGCGGACTACCTCGGTGATCCACGCCGCGGCTCGCCGCGACGGAGTGAGTCGATCTCCAAACCGCACAACACCTGGTTGGGGCTCGAACGTGCCGGGTGCTGCCACGTGTGCCTCCCACGAGACGTGACCGAGGAGGTCTCCGATGTAGCGCTGGATGCCTCCCGATGCCGGCGGGTAGTCGTTCGTGACGACGAGTACCCGCATCTAGTGCTCGTCCCGGTGATCGATCTCGACCGGCCCTTGGAAGTAGGTGCGGACTGTCGGGTAGGCGAGGTCGATCGCGGGCTCGGCAGCGAAGGCCTCGAGGACTCCCTTCCACACCTTCTGGTCGATCTCACGACGTCGGCGCACCGGGACCAGGATGCGTGCGGTGAGCTGGATACCACTGTCCTTGGCGCTCACATAGACGGTTGGGGTCATGTGCCCGTACTTGATTCGGTAGGCTCGGGCCGTCTTACGGAATTCTACTTCCGCGGCAGCTGCGACATCCGGCGCGGCCTGCTCGATGATCGACCGGACAATCGACTCGGCTCTCTTCCAGTCAGATTCGAACGTCACGAGGATGGGGATCTCGTGCCAGATGAACTCGAAGCCTTCCGTGTAGTTGGCGATCGGCGAGGTGAACACGATCTCATTCGGAACGTGCACGATGCGTCCAGTCGAGTGGTCTCCGTACACCCAGTTACCGATCTCCATGATCGTGAACCGAAACAACCTGATGTCGATCACATCACCCGATAGATCCTTGGTTTCGATCCGGTCTCCCACGCGAAACGGTCGTCGAGCGATGATGTACACCCAACCGGCCATGTCCTTGAGCACATCCGAAAGGCCGACGGCGATACCGGCCGAGACGAGGCCGAGGAAGGTTGCGATGTCCCCGAAGACCCCGACCCAGATTCTCACCAGCGTCAAGACGATCAAGACGAAGGCCACATAGGTGGCGATCTTGCGAGTCCGGTACCAGACGTTCTCGTCCTTGACTCGACGGTGAACGATGCGAAGAACGACCCATCTCAGCGCCACGTAGAGAACAACCGCGCCGACCGAATCGACCAGCTTGACGTTGACGTGAAGTAGATCCGCGAGTTCCTGCACGGGCCGAAGCTACCAGGTGTCCTGGCTCAAGAAGTGCGCCGGAGACCCTCTCGCGTCAGTCTGCACCCAAGAAGTCGATCACCGCCTGGGCGGCGACCCTTGCCGACGCACCGAACAGTGCCGTGATGTGATTCCCAGGCAGCTCCACATAGCGCGGGGACCTGAGCAGCGAGAGCGTGCGCTGGGCGTCTTCGGAGCTCAGAATGGGCGGGTGACCCGGCAGTCCGAACGGTGCCGTTGCTCTCAGCAGGAGAAGCGGCGCATCGATCCGCTCGGCGAGCGACGGCCAATCCACCCGGGTCGTTCCTTCGAGCGCCTGTCGTATCTTGTCCGGATCGAGCCGCGACTGAACGGAACCGTCCGGGTTCTCCTTGACGTCTGCGCGGTAGTAGGCCTCGAGGTCGCCGTCCCACCATCCGGCGTAGTACGGCATCGACTTGACTGCCGCCAGGTACTGACCCCACGAGGGTGTCACCACGCGAAGGCGGTCGAGCGCGGGGCCGAGCTGATCGATGACGGTGTCACTCACTTCGAGCGGTGAGTCGATCACGACCGCCCGATCGACGCGATCAGGCCGGTGTGCTGCCAGGTAGTACGTGAGCAGTCCACCAAACGAATGGCCCCCGAGGTTGACGCGTTCGACCCCCAACACGTCAAACAGACCGAGAATGTCGTCGGCGTGGTCGGACATCTCATAGCCGCTCTCAGGAGCGTCGGACAGGCCACGTCCGCGAAGATCGACCGAATACACGTGCAAAGCGGGACTGAGACCGGCATGGACCAGGCCGTCGAAGAACACGGCGTTGGCGTTCAGACCAGGGAACAGGAACAGGGCGGGCCCGTCGCCTGGATGTTCAACAACGTGGATTCGTATGCCGTTGGTGTCGATGAAGTGTTCGATCACGGTCCAGCCTCCAGATACTCACTCTTCAGTACCCGGCGAAGTGTCTTTCCGGCGACGCTCAGGGGGAACTCGCCCCGGATGTGTACTTCCCGCACCTTCTGGAATCGCGAAACCCGGTCGTTGATCCATTCTCTCAACTCGACCGAATCGGAGGTTGCCCCCGGCCGAAGCCGGACCGCTGCGATCGGCGTTTCACCCCAACGGTCGTCGTGCACGCCGAAGACGGCCACGTCGATCACGTCGGGGTGCTGAACGATGACCTCTTCGATGTCGCGCGGGTACACGTTCACTCCGCCGGAGATGATCAGGTCCTTCTTGCGGTCGACGAGGTACAGGAATCCGTCCTCGTCGACGTAGCCCAAGTCGCCTGAGTACAGCCAGCCATCTTTGATCGCCTCGGCGGTCAGGTCGGACCGGTTCCAGTAGCCGGGGGTAGTGATCGGGCCCCTACCGACGATCTCGCCGACCTCGCCTGGGGGGAGCTCGTTGCCGTCGTCGTCGGCGATGCGCATCTCATACAGCGGTGGCGGCACGCCAACCGAACCGGGCTTCGCATGGAAGTCGTCGCGGTCGAGAATCGTGACGAAGCCTTCGGTGAGCCCGTACAGCTCGTAGAAGCGTCCCGGGAGCCGGCGGTCGAGTTCCTGTTTGTGTTCGAGGTGGAGCGGCGCGCCGAGCGAGCACACCATCTCGAGGGCTCCGCACCGAACGGCGTCGAATCCCTCCGTGGCCAACAGTGCGATCACCTGTGACGGGACAACGAGCATGTGTGTGACGCCGTATCGATCGATGGCTTCCACGACCCTGCTCGGATCGAAGGACGGCATCAGCACAAATGTGCAACCCAGGTAGAACCATGGCATCAAGGTGAGGAACGCTCCGTTGAACACGAGCGACCCGGAGTGGAGGATCACGGACTCCGGATGGATCCGGTAGGACGCGGTGAAGCCGGTCGCGTACGCCTCCCGGATTTCGTGGGTGTGAACGATGCCTTTGGGCAGACCCGTCGTTCCCGACGAGTAGACGATGTTGAACGGATCGTCACGGTCGATCGGTTCACACGTGAACGATTCCGGATCGGCCGAGGCGACGAGTTCGCGATAGGAGCGGTACCCGGGTGCGGCGCCGTCGACGAGCAGATAGCGGTCCTCGGCGATAGCCGGCACACGATCACGGACCCGATCGACAGGTTCCACGAGCCGGAGCTGCGTCACCAGCACCTTCGCCCCTGAGTCGACCAGCAGATTGATCAGGCCCTCGCCGCGGAGCAAAGGACTGAGCGGCACCGCCACGAACCCGGCTCGTGCCGCCGCCTGGTAGAGCTCGATGATCTCGACACCGTTGTCGAGCATCGTCGCGACGCGATCTCCCTTGCCGACACCCAGACCGGCGAGTGCGGCGACCACTCGGTCGACGCGAGCATTCATCTGCGACCACGTGATCTTCGTGTCACCGAACACAAGCGCGATGTGATCGGGGCGGTACTGGGCGTGGCGTCGAAGGAGGGTGTTCAGCGGCACTAGGTGTCCCGTTTGACGAGCGCGAGGAGCCGCCGGCGACCCCGCCTCATGTCAAGGGCCTTCGCTCTCCAGGTTCCAACGATTCCATAGGGCAGATAGAGCACCACTGCGATGTAGGCGATTCCGATCAGCAAGTCGGAGACACCTGGGAACCACTTGTTCAGGTAGTACTGGAGCAGCTTGTAGATGGCGGCGCCGATGATCGCACCACTGAGCGTGCCGATTCCACCTATCAGGATGATGAGCAGGGCGGTGACCGTGAACCCGAGGCCGGCGATGTTCGGTGTGATGATCGACTGGTGAAGTGCATGGAGCACACCGGCGAACGCTGCGGTCAGTGATGCCACCACCAGCGCAACGAGCTTGAACCAGAAGGTGCGGTAGCCGAGCATCTCGGCTCGCTCTTCGTTCTCCCTGACAGCGACGAGCACCCTGCCCAATGGCGCGTCGACCAGACGTGTGTACACCAGATAGACGACCACGAGTGTTGCCAGGGCCACGAGGTAGAACACGAAGCGGTGGGACGTCGTGTCCAGCCACCAGGCCGGCGCCTTGACACCCTGGAGGCCGATCTCGGCGCCCGCGTACCTCTGAAGGTCGGTCGACTGAATCACGATCCAGAACATCGAAGAGATCCCGAGCGTCACAAGGCCGTAGGCAATCCCCTTCACACGCGGCACGATGACCGCGAACAGCAATGCTTGAAGGATCGCAGCGATCACGACAGCGATGATCGCCCCCACGAGGCCGAAACCGAACGACTTGATGACGATCCCGAACGTGTAGGCACCGACCGCGAAGAACATCGCATGTCCGAACGACAGAAGGCCGGTGATCCCCAAGATGAGGTCGTAGCTGATGGCGTAGAGGGCAAGGATGATGATCTCGATGACAAGGCCTTGGAGGAACAGCGCACTGCCCTTCTCGTTGGTGAGAACCGCTCCGAGGCCCTGCCCATCGATGAGCACCGAGATGGTGAACGGGAAGACGACGGCAAGCGCCGTCACGGCCAGGAGCATCCAGCGTCGGCGCAACCACGCCGTCACTGTTCACTCCTTCCGAAAAGCCCGTTCGGGAGTACCAGCAGCACGACGATCATGAGCAGGATCGCTGCTGCCGGGATCAGAGTAGGAGTCGGTTTGAAAGGCTCCGACATGAACGGAAGGGCGATGCCGCTCTGACCGAAACGGATGATGATCTGCTGAAGGAGACCGACGAGCAGCGCTCCTGCTGCGGCGCCTGAGAAGCTCGTCAGTCCGCCGACCGCCAGCGCAACGATCGCTCCGAGGAGGAACACCGCCCCCATGCCCGTGTCGAGACCGATCGATGGCGCCGCCAGGACGCCACCCAGTGCCGCCAGGCCCGTGCCCAGTGCAAACACCAACGTGAACACTCGCCGCACGTTCACACCGAGCGCCTGAACCATGCTGGGGTCCTGCACACCCGCGCGGATGATCATCCCGATGCGCGTACGTTTGAGGAGCAGCGACACGGCCACCAAGACGATGATGCCGACGAGGACGACGAACCCCTCGTTGTAGACACGGAGCGTGCCGCCGAATATCTCGACGGTGGAGCAGCCGCTGAAGAAGCCACCAAACCCCCGTCCCGGGCAGCCTGGCCCGGTGCCGGCAAACAGAGCCGGTCTCGCCATCGTGAACTGGGGCTTGCCCCAGATGTCGCCAACGAGTTCGACGAGAATGAACCCGAGCCCCAGCGTCAGCATGAGCTGATAGATCGGACGGGAGTACAGGGGTCTGATGAGGACGACCTCGATTGCCGCGCCGAGTAGCGCGCCGACGGCCACCGAGATGATGATTGCTATCAGGAACCGCCAGCTTGTCGACAGACCAAACACCCAGTCGTTGATCGGCGTCTTGAACACCGAGAGCACGACGGCCACCACAATCAGGACCCCGGCCGACGCGTAGCGCGACGGGCTCAGGCGTCTCGAGACCCCCTGCCTGTTCGAGAGGAGAGCCGAAGAGAGCGCCAGCAAACTCCCGGCGACTGCCATCACCACGAAAGCAACCAGTGCCGGCCACCGGAACGGTTCAGCCGGGAACGGCTTCAGCAGGCCGGTTCCCACCTGGGCGGAGAGCGCGGCGGGTGTGTTCGCGAACCCGGTCGCGTTCCAGATGACCAGCGGGAACTTGGTGAACGAGACAATTGTGGCTACGAGGCCGAGGATGAGCGCGATCGAACCGCTCAGTCTGCGACGTCTGATCCGGTCCGCGATGCTGCGCCAGAGAGGCATCAGTACGAATGGTGCTGCCAGAACGAGCAGCGGAACGAAGATGTCGACCACGGTGTCGAATCGTGTGTACACGGTCCACCCGACGTATGCGCCGAGCATGAACAACTCGCCGTGCGCCAAGTTGAGCACGTCCATCAGTCCAAATATCAGGGAGAGACCCGAAGCGACGAGGAATGTGATGGCACCGACGGAGAGCCCCTGCATGATGGTGAGCAGGAGATCCTGACGTCTGATACCGCCGAGCGCGGCGGCGAAAAAGATGATCAGGACAGCCAGGAACGCGGCCCTGGTGCGGTTCTGACGCAGCCAGTCGGAAACAGTGCCGGTCCGGGTGCTCATGCCGCCCCCAGGTATCGTCGAATAGTCTCTTCGTCGTTGGCGAGATCGACCATCTCTCCTTCTTTGACGGACTGCCCCTCCTCGATGATGACGTAGCGTTCGGCAAGACGGCTGGCGACGATGAAGTTCTGCTCGACGAGTACGACCGTCGTGTGAGATGACAGCTTCCTGATCGCCTCCATCATCTGTTCGATCAGCACTGGTGCGAGGCCTTCACTCGGTTCGTCGATCAGGAGCAGCCGGTTGTCCGGCACGAGCGCGCGTGCCACGGCGAGCATCTGCTGCTGGCCACCGGAGAGGCTGGTACCCGGCAGTTTGATGAAACGCTTGAGGTCGGGAAAGAGACCAAACAGGAGTTCCTCTTTCGATTCGAGGTCTCCCTTCGTACGCTCGGCGATACGGAGGTTCTCTTCCACGGTCAGATCGTGGAAGATGATGCGCTCCTCCGGCACGTAGCCGATCCCTTTCGCGGCGATGTCAAACGTGGCGTAGCCTGTGATATCTGTCCCGTCGAACACGATCGACCCCGATGATGCCGGGTGGATTCCGAGAATCGTCTTGAGGGTGGTGGTCTTGCCGGCCCCATTGCGCCCGAGGAGCGCGACGATGGATCCGTCGTCGACCGTCACCGAGACCCCTTCGAGGATGTGGTAGTGCCCGATCATGGTGTGCACGTTGTCGACATCGAGGAAACTCACGAGGGGCCCTCTCTGTCCGAGTACAGGTCGCCCAGGTAGGCCGACTGCACGGTGGGGTTCGAGGAGATCTCACCCGGATCGCCTTCTGCGATGACCTGCCCTTGGTGCATCACGGTAATGCGATCCGACACGTTCATTACCACGTTCATGTTGTGTTCGACCAGGACGATCGTCTTCCCACCGTCCGAGCGAATGGACTGAATGAGCAACATCAGTTCTGGTACCTGTTCGGCCGCCATGCCGGCCGTCGGTTCATCCAACATCAGCACATCGGGATTGGGTGCAAGGATCATCCCGAGCTCGAGTTTCCGTTGATCACCGTGTGGCAACAGTCCTGCAGGCTGGAGTGCGCGTTCACCGAGGCCGACTATGTCAAGGACCTCGTAGGCGCGCGTCATATACGGCCCGAATTTCGCGTGGGATCGCAGCATCCTGAAGCTGTCGTGTCCCATCGCCTGGCAGGCAAGCCGGACGTTCTCGAGCACGGACAAGCTCGGAAAGATGTTTGTGATCTGAAAGGACCGGCCGATACCGCGATGAATGGTTCGGTGCATCGGCAGGTGCGTGATGTCCTCACCTCTGTAGAAGACCCGCCCCGACGTCGGCCGGAGCGTCCCACTGATCAGGTTGAACAGGGTTGTCTTGCCGGCACCGTTCGGCCCGATGATCGAGTGCAGCGCCCCGGCCCCCACCTGCATCGACACTCCATCGACGGCGACGAGTGCGCCGAATCGCCTTCTCAAGTCTTGTGTTTCGAGGATGGCGTCCACGTTTGTACTCACAAGGTAGTCCGGGGGCGGCTCACGCCGCCCCCGGAAGTCGGATTGAATCAGAAATCCCCGCCGGAGAGCGAGCCAACGGGAAGATCCCCACATCGAGTCACGTACTGGCCTTCGAGCAGGCACGGAGGATCCGGCCGCACCGTCGCGACGTTCTCGTAGTACTTGAATTCGGGATCGTCCAGATTGACGAGCTTCACCACGTACATGTCCTGGACCGCGACATGATCCTCGGCACGGACGTCGATCGTCCCCTTCGGACCGTCGAAGGACATGCCCTCCATGGCCGCCTTCAACGCGTCTGCCGACGCGTCACCGCCGGTGGCCTTCAGGGCAGCGATCACCATCAGTGCTGCGTTCATGCCATCCGCATCGAACAAGTCGGGCGGAGTTCCGAACACCGCCTCGTCCTGAGCGACGAGGAAGTCGTTCGCGGCGTTGTTCGGCGCCGTGTACGTGTACAGGATCACCGACGTCGTGCCGATGGCGTTCGCGAAGAACGTCGGCATCAGGATGTTGTCGATGAAGGGCGAACCCATGACCGTTTTGTCATCGATGACGCCCAGGTCGATCGCCGCCTGGTACAGCGGAACGAATCCGCCGCCGGCCCAGGTCACGAGGAACGCGTCCGCGCCGCTGTGTGCAATCGGCTGGAGATACGACGTGAAGTCCGTCGTGTCTGCCGGGGCGAAGATGTCATCGTGGATGAACTCGCCACCGAAGTAGGTGCACGCATCCTTGTACGCCTGTGCGCCGCCATACCCGAACGAGTAGTCGGGTGCGATCTGCACGAATGTCTTGTACCCGTCGTTGTTGACGAACTGGTCGCACAGGGCGATCGCGTCCTGGTAGTTGCTTCGGCTGGCACGGAACGTGTTGGGATCGAAGTCCTTGCCCGTGATGTCCGTTGCTGCGGCCGGTGCCGCAATCAGGATGACGTCGTTCTCGGCGGCCAGGCTCTGCAGGGTCGCCGTGACACCCGATGACACCGTGCCGATCAGGATCTTGGCGCCGTCGACCTCGATCAGCTCACGGGCAGCCGTGGCACTGAGCTCCGGATCGGTCTGGTCGTCCTTGTAGATCACGTCGATCTCACAGTTGTCCAGCATGTATGTCTGCTTCATGGTGTCGGCAGCGCTCGTCACCTCGGAGCCGGTGCCGTACGCAAACCCCACTGGGACGCCGCGCATCATGTGCGCTCCGTAGATGGCAAGGGGCCCTGTGACATCGGTGATGACTCCGACCACGATCGGCTCTTCACAGCTGACGCCTGCCATCGCCTCGGTAGTAGTGGTCTCCATCGCCGCAGTGGTGGTGGTCTCCATCGCTGCCGTTGTTGTTGTCGCCTCGGTCGTCGCGGTGGGCTGAGTTGTCGTCGAGGTGCCCGAGCCACAAGCTGCGAACACCAGGGCAAACACCACAAACAGCGCCACCCACGTGTACTTACGCATATCTCTCCTCCGTTTCCTCACTGTCTTCCCCTTTATCCGTCCATCCGCAGATGCGAATGGAACATCTCGTTGAACTCGTCCGGCTTCTCGATGAAAGGAACATGTCCGCAGTCGGCGATCACCTGCTCGGCATACGATCCTCCGGCGCCGGCGTAGCGATCCAGCATCGCCCGGATCTGGCCGAGCATCGGCTGCGGCGGGTAGACGTCCGTTCCTGGGTAGCCGGGAATCAGTCCCATGACACCCAGCGCGCCCGGGTCCGCCATCGCCATGTCACCCACCATCAGGTCGTTCTCCCCCCGTACCCACAGAACCGGCGGTTTCGGGTCCGCTGCGACGACAGCGTCGGCAACGGCGTAGTACTTCGGGGAGAGCCCGTTGTTGGAGCCCCACACACCAGGACCGACGCCCGGCCACATGCTCGACGGGACCGCGTCACCCGGATAGTCCTGCTCGCCAAGGTGCACCTCGAGCATCGACTCGACCAAGATGTCCTCTCTCGCCGGGATGAACGGCGGCTTGACGATCAACTGCCGGAGCGCCGACCGGACCGTGAATGGGTTGTCGGCCGACCGATCCTTCTCCGCGATCAGCCGAACGACCTCTGGGTTGATGAGGCCGGCACCTGAGCCCGAGTACTCCTCGTTGGTGATGGTTCCTTCGGCATCCTTCGTTGCGGCATATCCGAATGGGGAACCCGGGTCCGCCTGAGTGACGGTCAACCACCGGTCAGGGTGTTGGGCGATCAGGCTCCAAACGACGCACCCGCCCAGCGAGTTGCCGACGAGATGTGCTTTCTCGATGCCCAGCTCGTCGAGGAGGGCGATCGCGTCGTCGACGAGGTCATCCATGCCGCGGGTGCCGTCGATCTTCGCCGCCGGGTCTGCACTTCCATAGCCGCGCTGGTCCGGCGCAATGCCCCGGTAGCTGGGGGGCAGGGCCACCATTGTTTCCTCCCACCAGGTGGCCGATGTCAGGTTCCCGTGCAGGAACAGCACCGGGATGCCGTCGTCGGGCCCATGGAAGAGGACTCTCGTCGTCAGCCGGCCGGTGGTGATCGTCTTGGCTGTCGTGATGGCCGGAACGCTCATGAGAGATCTCCTTCGAGCAGTTTCTTGTCGATTTTCCCAATAGCTGTCTTGGGCAGCTCGGAAAGGAGCACGACCTCCTTGGGAAGCTTGTAGCGGGCGAGGCGCTCGCCCATGAACTCCATGAATGCGGCCTCGTCGAATCCGTCGGGATCGTCGACGACCAGACAGGCCCGCCCGACTTCGCCCCACTGCTCATGGGGAAGGCCGACGAGAGCCGCTTCGCTCATTCCCGGGTAGGCGAGCATCACGGACTCGACTTCTGCCGGGTACACGTTCTCCCCGCCGGAGATGAACATGTCCTTCGAGCGGCCCTTGATCGTGAAAAACCCTTCGTCGTCTTTGACCGCGAGATCGCCAGTATGGAGCCACCCGTCCCGAATCGTCTCTGCGGTCGCGTCGGGGCGGCGCCAGTAGCCGGGTGTGACGTGTGCACCCTTGATGAGCAGTTCTCCTGCGACGTCGGGTGGGCACTCGTCTCCGTTCTCGTCGACGATCTTCATGTCGATGTGGAAGATCGGGAATCCAACCGAGGTGGTCTTCTCCCGGACTCGCTCCTTCGGAAGCCAGAAGTTGTTGCCCGATGCCTCGGTGAGGCCGTAGCCCATCTTGAAGTCGATGCCCCGGTCCCAGAACTTCTGCATGATCGGCAGCGGACAAGCGGCACCGCCGGAGATTACGAGTTCGAGCTTGCTGAAGTCCGCGGTTTCCCAGCGCTCATGGGCCTGAAGCATCTGGTACATGGTCGGAACCGCGACGTAGTGAGTAATGCCGGCGTCTTCGATCATGTCGAACGTTTCGTCGAGGTCGAACCCCGTACACAGAATCGTCGTGCCTCCCGTGTGGACGAGCGGCACCATGAAGATGTTCGGTCCACCCACGTGAAAGAAGGGAAGTTGGAGAGCAGCGACATGATTGCCGTTGATACCCCACGAGGCGATCGTGTTGACACTGTTCCACGTGATGTTGCCGTGGGTCATGACGGCGCCTTTTGGCAGCCCTGTCGTGCCGCCGGTGTAGTAGATGCCCCACGGGTCATCCAGGCCCAGATCAGGCAACGGGGCGGCCGTGTCCGGGAAGCTGTCGCGTTCGGAGAAGCTTCGATCGCCGGCCTCGGGCTCGTCGAGAGCGATCACGTGTTTGACCGTGGCAAAGGATTCACGCAATTCGTCCGTTTGGGGTTTCCAGTCACCGCTGTAGATGAAGATCACGGGGTCCGCATCGGCGACGATCGGCCGCAACTCATGAACCGTCAACCTCCAGTTGAGGTTCTGGATGATGAACCCGACCTTGGGAGCGGCCCAGAAGAGATCGAGATACTCGGGACGGTTCGACGAGTAGACGGCAACGATGTCGCCCTTGCCAACCCCGAGGGACCTGAGGTAGTTGGCTGTTCGATTGACCCGCGTGTTCCATTGGGCAAACGTGATCTTGGGTCCACCCGGTCCTTCGATGAGTGCAACCTTGTCGGGTGTCAGCTTGGCTCGCTTGTCGAGCCAGTCGGGTACGAATGTGGATTGGTTCATTGCGGCGCTCCCCACTGGACGATGGCGGCTCCCCAGACGTAGCCGATGCCGGCGCCGACGATGACCATCAGGTCGCCCGGCTCGAGGCGCCCGGTTCGTTCGCCTTCGATGATCGAGATGATCGAGTCCTGTTCTCCGATGTGGCCGTACGAACCCAGGTAGACGGATTGCTCGTCGGTGAGGCCGAGCAGATCGGCGATCTGCTTGTGAGCGGACGGCTTGACCAACAGCATGTTCATGTAGTCGACGTCGTCGCGGGTGAAGGGCGTTCCGTCGGACTTCGTTCCCGACAGTCGCAGCGCTTCGTCGACACAGGCCATCCAGTTGTCGATGGATACCTCGTTGAGCCTTGCTTTCATTGCCTCCGGCTCGAGGAGATCAAACTTGAACAGGCCCTCGGCAACTGCTGCGTCCGTGGGGAACTGCACGGTGCCGCTGGCCGGTACGAGCACGTGACGGGTCATGGATCCGTCCGACATGAGGTGGGTGCCGAGAACGTGGTTCACCGGCCAGTCCCGCTTGACGATCATCGCCCCCGCACCAGCCCCGATGTTGAACAGGAAGGACGTGCGAAGATTGGTCAGGTCGATGAAGTCGGAGATCGTGTAGCCGCCGCCGATCAGCACGGTGTTGATGGTCGGATCCTCGGCCATCAACGCCTTCGCAAGCTTGAGTCCGGCGATCGAGGTCGCGCACCTCATGTGGATGTCCATGCCCCATGCGTTGGTCGCACCGATCTGCTCGGCGAGGTCGATGCCGGCGGTCCAGAGCAGGTACTCCTTCCACTCCTCGGTGGTGCAAAGAACGACATCGATCTCTTTGGGATCCATGTCTGCCTTCTCCAGCGCCTGGCGTGCCGCCTTGGCTGCCATTGCGTTGGGATGCAATCCGGGTGTGGCAACGTGCTTCTGTTGTATTCCGAGTTTGTCCTTGACGACCCAGAGGGGCAGCCCACTGATCTCGGCGATTTCCTCGGCGGTCATGACCGTGTCGGGCACATACATGCCCGTCGATACGATGCCGACCGTCACGCTCATGTGTCCTCCTTCGATCCTCGAGCTCCCATACCTCGCAGCACAAACGTCATGAGCTGGTCGAATGCTTCAGGTTCCGGGATCTTCTGTTCCCACAGCACCATCTTCATCCCCATGAACTCGGCAATGCCCATCAGGATGTAGGCAAGGAGTTCGGGGTCGATGTCGTCGGCGACTTGCCCTTCCTCCATGGCTCGGCGAAGGCCTTCTGCGTACGGTGAAGCGAGGGACTTGTAGTGGGATCGCTGTATCTCGGTATCGACGAACTCGGCCTGGCGGATGATCTGGTAGACGGCCGGTTCGGCGAGCACTCGATCGAAGAACGCCCCGAATCCTTTCCGCTCCATATCACTGCGATCGCTGAGACCATCGATCGCCTTGGCACCTGTCTCTCGAACCTGATGATTGACGTGACGGACCAACTCGAGGAAGGCCGCCTTCTTGTCTGGGAAGTGGACGTAGAACGTGCCTTGGGCGATGCCGGCCCGTCTCGTGATCTCCGCGACGGATGCACGTTCGTATCCGAATTCGGCGATTGTCGCCTCGGCGGCGTCGAGTATCGCCTGCCGAGTTGCTCTCCCTCGCTCTGTGACGGGGAGTTCTGGAACCTCAAAAGTTGAGACCTGACTCATCTGTCATGTTCCCTTTCCACCACCATATCGGACGCGAACCGACCGCGTCGGCAATTGGAGAGGATTTCTCGCGAAAACAGCCAGCTGCCAGCAAGACGCGACCACCGCAAGACCGCGGGGGCGACTGTCTCCTCTTCTCGCGAGCGAACCAAGTGTTGGGGGGGGAGGTGGCGTCGAGCTGATACTCGACGCCGGAGGAGGCGGTGCCGACCAACGAAGCCCATGCGCCCCCCTACCCCAGCGGCTTCCGCCGCTGTGGTACTTTCCCCCCAACGTCGCCCTTCGGGCCCTGGGGGACC
>CAZBXV010000010.1:0-57180 GCA_964496205.1 uncultured Acidimicrobiia bacterium | reverse complement strand
GTCCCGGACATCGTCGACTTTTGCCGGGTGTACCTGGGCGTCGATCCGATGACAGAGATGATGCCGGTGCAACCGACGGCCCACTACACGATGGGCGGCATACCGACGACCAAGTATGGCGAGGTGGTGATCGACGGCGAGGGCACGCTTATGCCGGGCTTGTACGCGGCCGGCGAGTGCGCCTGTGTCTCGGTCCACGGGGCCAACCGTCTCGGCACCAACTCGCTGCTGGATCTGATCGTCTTCGGGAAGCACTCTGGCATTCGCGCCGCGGAGTACGCCCGACAGGCGGACTTCGCGGAGCTTCCGGACGATCCAACGGCGACGGTCCGCGAGGAGTTCGAGGCCTTGCGGGCAGGCTCCGGAACGGAGAATGCCTTCGATCTCTCCACGGAGCTGAAAGAGGTGATGTTCGACGACGTCGGGGTCTATCGCACGGAGGAAGGCATGCGGCGCGCCGTCGCCAAACTGGCCGAGCTTCGTGAGCGCTTCAAAGAGGTACGCGTCAGCGACACGGGCAGCGTCTTCAATACCGAGCTGATAGACCACTGGGAGTTGAGCAACATGCTCGACGTCGCCGATGTAGTGGCATCGTGTGCGCTCAACCGGCAGGAGACGCGCGGTGGGCACTCGCGGGAGGATTTCCCGACCCGTGACGACCAGAACTGGCTCAAACACACACTGGCCTGGCGCCGCGACGGCGAAGTCGAAATCGGTTACAAGCCGGTCGTGATCACGAAATACCAGCCCAAGGAAAGGGTGTACTGATGCCTCGTCGTGTGTGGCGGCGAAGGGACGTTGCGGCGGAGGAGACTGTCCGGCTCGTCGGCCTGTCGTTCATGATGCAAGCGGTTGCCGGGGGTGGATGCTCATGCAGGTGACGCTCAAGATCCTCCGCTATCGACCTGCAACCGACGAACGCGGACACTACGAGACGTACACGCTGGAAGCCGAGGAGAACGAGCGAGTGCTGGATCTGCTGGAGCGTGTCAAGGGGCACGAGGATGGCACGCTCTCCTTCCGTCGATCGTGTGCGCACGGGATTTGCGGTTCGGACGCCATGCTCATCAACGGTCAGAACCATCTGGCCTGCAAGAGCCTCGTTCGCGACTTCGGGTCGGAAATCACGGTCGAACCGCTCATGGGCCTCGAGGTCATCAAGGACTTGGTCGTCGACATGGAGCCGTTTTTCGACAACTACAGGAAGGTGCTGCCGTACTTCGTCAACGACAGTCCGCTTCCCGAAGACGGCAAGGAGCGGCTCCAATCGCCCGAACAGCGAGCACGTTTCGATGACACGACCAAGTGCATCCTGTGCGCCGCCTGTTCCACATCGTGCCCGTCCTTCTGGGGCAGCAACGACTACCTGGGCCCGGCGGCACTGGTCACCGCCCACCGGTTCGTGTTCGACAGCCGAGACGAAGGCGCCTCCGAGCGCCTCAAGGTCGTAGGCGAAACGAACGGCGTTGCCCGCTGTCACACCATCTTCAACTGCACCATGACCTGCCCGCGTGACATCCAAATCACCAAGGCCATTGGGGAGCTGAAAATGGCCATGATCACAGGCAAGCTGGACTAGTGGTCTGTCGCTCAAATGATTGCCGGGTCTCTGCGGCTCACGGACGCCCCTGGCGGTGTCCTCGTCCTTGACGCACCGCTGCGGGTGCGCCTTCGTCCTGCGTCCTGGCCAGATGACGCCGTGCCCTCGCAGACGCCCAGACACTGATTGGACGACACACCACTGGGACCTCAGCCGAAGGTTCTCGGCACCCGCTTCGATGGAGTCTTTCACCGCGAGCGTTCCGACGATGTATCGAGCAGATCAGCGGCCGTCCGATCGTGCAGCGGGATGGCGACCTCATTGTGTTGAGTCGACGACGGGATCGCATCCGATTCGAGAAGGTTCTGAGTACCGGACCGAAGTATCGGCAATGACCACCGCTGGCGGGCACAAGTGACTTCTGGGTTGACAGCGCGCGCGCACAATGATTACATGGATGTAATTACATCTGTTTCGCTTGGAGGGCGGGTTGTACCGGAGCCTTATCGACGCGCTTGCCATCGAGGATCTCTCGTGGCAGGACTACTCGAACTGCCGAGGGGCGGACGCGAACCTCTTCTTCCCTGAACGAGGTGCATCCACCAGAAAGGCGAAGGCCATCTGCAACGCCTGCGAGGTGCGGGCCGAGTGTTTGGAGTTTGCTATTCAGCAGAGCGAGAAGTTCGGCATTTGGGGGGGACTGTCCGAACGTGAGCGCCGGCGGATTCGCAAGGAGCGCGCCGCCAGGATCAGAAAGGTGTCCTAACCGCCGGTAGCATGGGCTCGACCGGGACGGAGGAGTAACTGTGGAAGGTCTTGGGTTCGTCGGTGTCGTGTTGCTCGTTGTGGCGATTTTCCTCGCGATCGTCGGGACGGTGCTGGGCCGTCGAACGAAGGCGCTGCGGGAACAGCTCAAGGTTGGGGGAGCACTTGCTCCCGAACTCGACGTCGAACGTCCGAAACCGCGACTCATGGCGTTCCACGTGCGGGGCGATGAAGCGCAGGTCACGTTCGACGTTCCCCTTCCGGATGGCGAGCCGGACCCGGTGCTTGTGGAGTTGTTGCTCTCCGAGGCCGTCGAGGTCGTGCACCAGAAGCAGCACACATTGCCGATCAGCGACGTCACCAAGGTCGTCGTGTTTGCAGGTCGGGGAGAGACACCACGGCGCATCGGTGAAGTCCCGTTGGTGGCACCGGGTGTGCTCCCTCCCGTTCCACCGGGACCAAGACTCCACTTTGCGAGCTTCGGATTCGATCCTCTCGTGCAGCAGTTCGAAGATGAGCCGTCTGCGCCTCCGGAACTCGCTCCGAAACCCGAGTCGGATTCGCTTCCCCCCATCAGCGAGGAACTGCGCATCCCGAAAGCACTGGATGTCGGTCTGCGGGCCCAGGGAATCGATCCGGAATCGATGACCGCCGCCGACATGGTTCGTGGCATACTCGGCCTGTTCGGCTACTCGATCAGCCCGGGCGCGGAAGCCTCCACCTACACGGCGTCGAAGCAGGGCACATCGACGTTTGTCCGTGAAGACGTGTATCGCCCAGGGGACTATCCGGAACTCGACGAGGAGTTGATTCGATCGTTCATGGTCGGTTTCGTGAATGCCAAGACAGATCGTGGGCTTCTGGTGAGCGCGAAGTACGCTCCGTTCTCGATCCATGCCCAGGAGCAGCGAGAGCCGCGTGTGCGATTCGTGACCAGGGAACGCCTTCAGAAGTTCATCGATGCGTTCTCGCTCGACTGATGCGCGTCGGCGTCCTTGTCAGATCGGAGGACGCAGGATTCTCAGAGACCGTACGGGAGCTGGAACGAGCGGGGGTTCACAGTCTCTGGTTCGGCTTCAACGATCCCGGTGCAGACCCGATCGTCCTTGCGTCCGCCGCAGCCGAGTTGACGTCCCGCGTCACGCTGACCGTGAGGGTGCCGCGTCCGACGCCGGTGACGGCCAAAGCGCTTGCTTCTCTCGATGCACTCAGCGAAGGGAGGGTGCGGATCGTGGTCGAGTCGGCCGAGGGCATGTCGCTTCTCCGATCCATGCTCGACCCCGAATCGCACGTTCCGATGTTGCCGGCCCCGGTCCAGACGAAGGTTCCGATTTGGACCGGTCCGACAGGTCCCGTCGACGTGGCGGACGGCGTTGTTGTGCGGTCAGGTGAGGACCCAGGGCGAGCGGAACACGTTGCTGCGTTTGTTGGAGACGCCGAATCGTTGCCGCATGTTGATGAAATCCTTCTACCCACGGACGAGTCGTTGTGGGAGACTGTGTGTAAGGTTCTGATCGATTGATCGGAAGGTGCTGAATGTTTGGTGGAAGACTCGGTGGCGGTGAGATGATCATCATCCTCATCGTGCTACTGCTGCTCTTCGGAGCTCGCAAACTACCTGATCTCGCTCGGTCTCTTGGCGCGTCCGCCAAGGAATTCCGGAAGGGTCTCGAAGAGGGCAAGGCCGAGGACAACGAAGAGGAGTAGAGCTCGTGGGACGAGTTCTAGCCGGTACCTCGGGCGAGCTGGGCTCGCCGTATCTACTTCGTGGCGTGATGTGACCGCGTTGAGACTCCAACACACTGATCGCGCATACCGCTCGCCCGCGGTCCAGAGGTGATGTTGGCCGCGTACCAGGTACCAACGGACCGAGCGGCGCCCAGCCCATTGCCTAGATCTTCGCCAAGGCCTCGTCGTAGTCGTCGATGCTGCGGATCACCCCGAGATCGCCGGTGGCGATGATGTCGCGAACGATGCCGTCTGCGTCGAGGACGTAGGTGGTCCTCCACGCGCTGCCGGCCGTCTCGTTGAAGCATCCGTACGCCTGTGCGGTTGCGCCGTGCGGCCAGAAATCCGAGAGAATCGGGAACTGGTACCCCTGTTCCTCGCTCCACTTCTTGTGGACGAACCGCGTGTCACAGGTGATGGCGACAACGTTGGCGTCCACCTCGTTGAAGTCGGCGATGTGGTCTCGTATCGAACAGAGTTCGGTCTGGCAGTTGCCGGTGAAGGGGAAGGGGATGAAGACGACGAGCGTCTTGCGTCCCTTCAGAGACTCGAGGCTGACTTCGTTGCCGTCCTGGTCCTTGAGCGTGAAGTCGGGAGCCGGTTGACCGATGATTGCAGGCATGAACGCCTCCTCTTTTCGTCAAGCGAACGCTACACGTCTCCCGGGAATGCATTGCCGACGCAGGTGTGCGGAGATGGCATGGACTCGCATCCAGACGCGAAGAGAGCCGGAGCGGGGAATCGAACCCCGGACCTGCTCATTACGAGTGAGCTGCTCTACCGCTGAGCTACTCCGGCGCGGCGTGCATGTTAGCCGTCGGATCATGACACGAATCGTCGATAGATCCGGGCAGAGTAACCTCCCATGAATGGCGGACAGGAGGAACTTCGAGCGCGACGCAATGCCGTTTGCGCATCAGCTGTTCGGCACCGCCCTGCGCATGACTCGCAACCACGAGGAAGCCGAGGATCTGGTTCAAGAGACGTTCCTCAAAGGCTATCGCTCCTATGGCAGCTTCCAAGAGGGAACCAACTTGAAGGCGTGGCTCTACCGGATCCTCACCAACAGCTTCATCAATCGGTATCGCCGACGGCAGCGCCGACCTACCGAGACGGAACTCGGGGATATCGAAGATCACTACCTCTACAACCGGATCGGAGAGTCCGGTCAGATTGCCAGGAGCGCAGAGGACGAAGCCCTGGACATGTTTGTGGACGAGGACATCAAGGCTGCTTTGGAGTCGCTCCCGGAGCAATTCCGCCTGCCCGTGCTGCTCGCCGACGTCGAGGGATTCTCGTACAAGGAGATCGCCGAGATGGTCGACGCTCCGATCGGGACGGTGATGTCTCGATTGCATCGGGGAAGAAAAGCGCTCCAAAAAGCGTTGTGGGAATATGCCAAAGAGCGCGGCCTGAGAGGTGCCGGCGATGAGTAGACGCTGCGACTACGTTTCCACCAATCTCTACCTGTTTTTGGACAAGGAGGTTGGGTGGGTACGGAAGACCGTCATTTCTCTGCATCTTCGTCGATGCCACGATTGCACCGACAGGATCGAGTTCGAGCGAAATCTCCGGATCGTCGTTCGGGAACGCGTTCGTGAGGAGCCGAGACCGGAGATGGTCGACCGGCTCCGCCGATACCTTCAGGATCAGGAACCGGACTTCGGCAGCGGGCAGTAGCGTGGCCGGCGGCTCCATTCCATGGCGAATCTCCGCACGCGTCGCAGCGATGGCTGCCGGTTCCCATCCACTCGCCGGGTCGTACCACGAACGCATCCTCGAAGCCGAGGCCCCTGAGTATGTCGCGCGCGCCGAGCCCCTGGTCGCCGAGGCGACAGGGCTGGCTTCTGTCGGGATGCCACAGGTGAAGGTCGTGTCGAGGGCCGAGTGGGCACGACGAAATGTCGAGTTCTTCGGGCACCTGATGGGACCGGTCGAGCAGCGGCTCCAGGAGCGATTCTCGAAGCTAGGCCGAGCCGGCCAGGGTGCGTCGGCCATCGCCGGGCGGGCAGTCGCGACCGAGACGGGAGCGCTGCTCGGGATCATGGCGCGGCGCGTACTCGGTCAGTACGAGCTGGCGTTGCCCACGAAGCTGGACGGAGACACCATCTATCTGGTCGGGGCGAACATCCTCATGCTGGAGCGTGGACACCAGTTCCGACCCTCAGAGTTCAGACTGTGGCTGGCATTGCACGAGTGCACGCACCGTTTGCAGTTCCTCGGCGTGCCGTGGATGAGGGACTACTTCCTCGACCTCGTCCAGGAGCTGATCGGGTCTGCACAACCTGAACCCGGGCGCCTCGCACGAATCGCGGGAGAGGTGCGGGCCGCTGCATCGAGAGGGCGACCCCTGATCGGAGAAACCGGGCTCTTCGGACTGTTCGCCAACGACTCCCAGAGAGCCCTCGTCGACAAGGTGCAGGCGCTGATGTCGCTGCTCGAGGGACATGGGCACGTCGTCATGGACCGTATCGGCAGGGACCTGCTGGTCACCCAGGACAGAATGTCGAGAGTCCTCAAACAGCGTCGAACCGACCCGAGGACCGCTGCCTTCTATCGGCTCATTGGCATGGAGATGAAGTTCAAGCAATATGAGCTGGGAGAGCGCTTCATTCTGAACGTCGAACGCGAGGCAGGGTGGGACGCGATCTCAGCAGCATGGCGAGGACCCGAATGGCTGCCGACACGACACGAGATCGATCGTCCGACGGAGTGGCTCGAGCGAGTCGGATGAGCACGCTTCTCGAAGCGGTTTGCTCGAGAGTTCGGCTGCCGGATGGCCCCTGCGTCATTGCGCTTTCAGGCGGTCCAGATAGCGCTGTTCTTGCCTGGATCGTCGCGTCTGCCGGAACCGAGGTCCGCGCAGTCCACGTGGATCATGGATTCGACGCATCCCCTTCACTTCGTGGAGCGGCGGCCGACATCGCCGAGATGCTGGGCATTCAGTTGGATGTCGTGGAAGTGACGGTCGCAGGCGGCCCGTCTCCCGAAGACGCCGCACGGATCGCGCGCTATCGCGGGTTGCAGGACTCCCTGAAGCCGGAGGAGACGCTGCTGACCGGCCACACGAGATCAGACCAGGCGGAAACCGTTCTCGGCAACCTTCTCAGAGGTGCCGGCCTGGACGGCCTTTCCGGCATTCCCGAGCGAAGGGGCAGTATTGTCCGCCCGCTGCTTGCCGTGTCGCGGTCGGAAACCCGGGAGCTTGCAGCACTCCTCCGTCTGCCGTCGATCGAGGATCCCTCGAACCTGGACATGAGCGTCCGAAGGAATCGTCTGCGCCACGAGACCATGCCCGCGCTCTCGACCTTCAATCCTTCATTGGAAGAAACACTCGCCCGAACTGCTCGCGTGCTCCGAGATGACAAGGAGTTCATCGAAGAGGCTGCAACCGGGATTCCTCTGCGCGTGTTCGGGTCGACCGTGACGCTTCCTGCAGCCTGTCTCTCGACGGTGCCCGTCGCGGTGGCTGCCCGGACAATCCGGACCGCGCTGCGGGCGGCGGCCGGCCCGTATCCAGGTGATTCGAGGGACGTCCATCTCGTTCTCGATGTCGCTGCCGGCGTTTCCAAGGCGGCAACCCTGGCCGGCGGAATACTCGTCCGAAGAGATCGAGCTGTCATCGTGATCTCTCCCGCGGGCATCGAGGAAGTCGATGATCTTTTCGCGTGGAGCCCACCGGCTTCCATCAGGTGGTCTGGATGGGCGATCGAATCGTCGATCGAGACCACACCGCCCGTTGCGTTCCCCACGGGCGCGTACATCGAGGTGTTCGACGCAGATCAGACTCCGGATACCCTCGAGGTGAGAGCCGCCGCTCGTGCCGATCTCATCACCTTCAGGAACGGCCACAAGCTGATTGTGGAGGCTCTCGCAGAGGCCGGGGTGCCTGCGTGGAGGCGATCCCAATGGCCCGTCGTCGTGGCTGATGGCCGGGTCCTTTGGGTGCCGGGTGTGCGAAGAGCCGACACCGGCTGGATCGACACGGCCACAACACGCTACCTTTGGGTACGCGCGACACACCTGGAGGATGAGTGAAGGTCGGCAAGACCCTGATCAGTGCCGAGGAGATCGAAGCGGCGCTCACGCAGATGGGCGAGGCCATCTCGGCAGACTACGAGGGCAAGGACCTCTTGATGATCGCCGTACTCAAGGGTGCATTCATCACGATGGCCGACTTGGCGCGCCACATCACGATTCCCGTCGAGTTCGACTTCATGGCTGTGTCGTCATACGGAGCGGCAACGAAGACATCCGGTGTCGTGAGGATCCTCAAGGACCTCGATCAAGAGATCGCCGGCCGCCACGTACTCATCGTCGAGGACATCATCGATTCGGGTCTCACCCTCAACTACCTGCTGAAAAGCCTTCGCGTTCGCCATCCCGAGTCACTCGAGATCGCGGCCCTGCTGGTCAAGAAGGACATCCAGCGCACCCCAATCGAGGTTCGGTACACGGGATTCGAGATCGGACCTGAGTTCGTGATCGGGTATGGACTCGACTACGCGGGCAAGTACCGCAACCTTCCGCATGTGGCGGTCATGGTCGAAGATGACGCCGATGAGACGGGTGCCGAATAGGGATCGTACCTCGATACCATACGTACGCGTGTTGCGGAGATGACGCTCCGTGATACCGTTTTTCCGAGGGGACTAGGAGACTTTTGAACCGCACGTTTCGCTCGATTCTGGTCTACGGGATCATCGCCATGATCCTGCTTGTCGTGCTGCAGCAATACTTGGGCGACAAGACGGCCGTGGAGCAGATCACCTACAGCCAGTTTTGGAACGACATCGCCGCCGGCAAGATCGAGACGGCAACGCTCAAACAGAAGTCCCTCGTCGTCACCGGAACGTTCAATGGAACCGTCGACGGGAACACCAACTACACCGTCGACTACCTCCAGGAAGACGAGGACGAACTGTCCGCCGCGCTTCGCAACGCGGGCGTCGAAGTGAAGGTCGATCCTGAGCCCGCATCGATATGGGACATCCTCATCACGTTCTTGCCGTGGTTGTTCCTCATCGGATTCATGGTGTTCATCTTCATGCAGATGCAGGGTTCGGGGAACCGAGTGATGCAGTTCGGCAAGTCGCGCGCCAAACAGGTGTCGCGTGACATGCCAAAGGTCACTTTCGCCGACGTCGCAGGCGTCGATGAGGCCGTCGAAGAACTCACCGAGCTGAAGGAATTCCTCCAAACCCCCGATCGCTTCAGAGCGATGGGGGCCAAGATCCCGAAGGGAGTGCTGCTGTTCGGGCCTCCTGGAACCGGCAAGACACTCCTTGCCCGGGCCGTTGCAGGTGAGGCCGGCGTGCCGTTCTTCACCATCTCCGGTTCGGACTTCGTCGAGATGTTCGTAGGTGTCGGAGCTTCGAGGGTGCGCGACCTCTTCGATCAGGCGAAAACACACGCACCGGCGATCGTGTTCATTGACGAGATCGACGCCGTCGGTCGGCATCGAGGGGCCGGGCTGGGCGGAGGCCACGACGAGCGTGAGCAGACACTGAACCAGCTTCTCGTCGAACTCGACGGGTTCGACGTGAATACCGGCGTGATCGTCATTGCCGGAACGAACCGGCCCGACATCCTGGACCCGGCGCTGCTTCGTCCCGGACGATTCGATCGACAGATCGTCGTCGATCGTCCCGATCTTCCCGGCCGAAAGGCAATACTTGGCGTGCATGCCCGAGGGAAACCGCTCGCCGACGACATCGATCTGGAAGTCCTGGCTCGGCAAACCCCGGGGTTCACGGGCGCCGACCTGGCGAACCTGCTCAACGAGGGTGCGCTTCTCGCCGCACGGCGCGGTACGAAAGAGATTGGCATGGATGAGCTCGAGGAGTCCATCGAGCGGGTGATCGCGGGGCCCGAGCGCAAGAGCCGCTTGATCTCCGACGATGAAAAGCGAGTCATCGCCTACCACGAGACGGGGCACGCCCTCGTTGGTTGGGCACTTCCCATGGCCGACCCGATTCACAAGGTGACGATCATTCCGCGCGGTCGATCGCTCGGGCACACGCAGTCACTCCCGGAAGAGGACAAGTACATCATGCGGCGGTCCGAACTCGTTGACCAGCTCGCGATGTACCTGGGTGGCAGAACGGCTGAAGAACTCGTCTTCGAGGACCCGAGCACCGGCGCTGGAGACGATATCGACAAGGCGACCGACGTTGCCCGCAAGATGGTCATGGAGTACGGGATGAGCGACAGGCTCGGGCCCATGAAGTATGGCCACGCCAACGGGGAAGTATTTCTCGGCCGCGACTACGGGCGTCAACAGGACTACTCGGACGAGGTCGCAGCGTTCATCGACGAAGAGGTCCGCAAGCTGATCTCCCAGGCACATCGGGAAGCCCGCGAGATCCTGGAAACGCACCGCGCTGCGTTGGACCGGATGGCCGAAACGCTCATTGAGAAGGAGACGATCGACGCTGACGAGGTCGCCGAGATCTTCGGCGACGTGCCCAAGTGGCAGCACGCCGACGGGGAAGGTGTTCGGATCCAGGTGCCAGGTGGTGGATCCCCCACAGCAGGTGTCGTCGCAGCGGACCAGGGATGAACCGAGAGCCCGACGTCAAAGCGATCGAGGGTGCCGTACGCACCATCATCGAAGCCATTGGTGAGGATCCGACGCGAGAGGGTCTTGTCGACACGCCGGCCCGGGTGGCCCGAATGTACACCGAGGTGTTCCAGGGGATACGGCAGGATCCCCTGGAAATCCTAGAGACGGTGTTCGTCCAGGACGAGCACCGCGAACTGGTGATGGTCAAGGACATTCCCTTCTACTCGATGTGCGAACACCATTTCGTACCGTTCCACGGACAGGCACATGTCGCCTACCTGCCGAAAGGAACGTTGACGGGACTGTCCAAACTCGCACGTCTCGTCGAAGCATTCGCCCGCAGACCCCAGCTCCAGGAGCGGCTCACGACACAGGTCGCCGATACACTCATGGAGGTTGTGGATCCCTACGGCGTCCTTGTCGTTGTGGAAGCCGAACATCTGTGCATGAGCATGCGAGGCGTGAAAAAACCCGGAGCCTTGACGGTCACATCTGCCGTCCGTGGAACGTTCGCCAAGGACAACGCGGCCCGGTCGGAGGCGTTCTCACTGCTGTTCGGAAGTCGATGATCTGGCGGGTTCGTGGCGCTACCTTCGAGGACGGCCCGCTCCTCGTGGGGATCGTCAACGTGACACCGGACTCGTTCTCGGACGGGGGTCGGTTCCTCGACCCTGAAGAGGCGCTCGCGCAGGGCGCCGCACTCGTGAAGGACGGAGCGGACATCGTGGACGTGGGCGGCGAGTCGACCCGTCCCGGAGCGGAGCCGGTGTCGGAGCAGGAGGAGATGCGGCGCGTGCTTCCCGTCGTGGAGGGCCTGGCCTCCAGGGGGGTGCTCGTTTCGATCGACACGTCGAAACCCGCGGTTGCGGAGGCGGCTATCGACGCTGGTGCGGCAATCATCAACGATATCTCCGCTTCGCGATCGATGGTTCACCTGGCTGAACGAACGGGAGCCGGCTTGGTGATCATGCACATGCAGGGATCGCCACAGACCATGCACGCGCAACCGACCTATGAGGATGTCGTGCGAGAGGTTCGGGACTTCCTGATCCGGCGCGCCGAGATGGCAGTCGCGCTCGGGGTCGATAGCAGTCAGATCATGATCGATCCAGGGATCGGGTTCGGCAAGACTATCGAACACAACCTTCAGATCCTCACCCATCTCGATGTGTTCGTCGACACCGGCTTCCCTGTGCTGGTGGGTACGTCCCGGAAATCGTTCCTCGGGACGATCACCGGTGAGAGTGCGCCTCAAGAGAGGGACATCGCAACGGCTGCCACGACCGCGCTCGCGGTCAGCGCCGGAGTGTTTGCGGTTCGCGTGCACAATGTTGCCGTTTCGCGGCCTGCCATGCAGGTGGCCGACGCTATGGTTCGATCGAGAGGGATTCAGTGACAACAGGACTCGAACCAAGAGCGTTCACCTGGGTGATCAAGGGGCGCCTGGGCGTATGCGAACGGATTGGTGGCCACGGCATTCAGCATCGCCGTGTTCGGCGCGAGGAAGAGATCGTGTGGCTGCGCAACGTAGCCAAGATCAACACGGTCGTGACGCTCCTTGCCGGCGGCCAGAACGTCGCCAACTACCAGGAGGCAGGTTTCACGGTGTTCCATGAGCCTCTCGTCGGGGAGTATGAGCAGGAGGACGTGGCGCGTGTGTTCCGCACGCTCGACGCCGCACTCGCCGACCGAGAAAGCGTCGTGCTCGTTCACCGGGACCTCGTCGACGATACGATCGCCGGACTGCTCGCCGGCTACCTGGTTCATTCGAAGCTCGTGACAGACCCGATTCTCGCTGTCGCCGTCATCCAGGAGATCCTCGGCCGGCCGCTCGGACCGGAGGGACGTTCCCTCGTACCCGCCAAGATGTGATGCACATTCGACTCACAGGTCTCGAGGTGTTCGCTCACCACGGAGTGTTCACCGATGAGAAAGACAGGGGCCAGGAGTTCCTGGTGGACGTCGACATCGACGCCGATATCGATCCCGAGGCCCTCAGCGACGACCTCTCATCCACGATCGACTACGGGACGCTCGCCCAGGCGATCCATGACCGGGTCGCGGGCGAGCGCTGGAATCTGATCGAGACCGTTGCGAATCGGGTTGCTGACCTCGTGCTCGAGGACGGCCTGGTGCGCTCCGTCACTGTGACCGTACACAAACCCGGCGCGCCGATTCCCGTGCCCTTCGATGATGTCGCGGTGAGGCTCAGGCGAACTCGATGACACGAGCCGCCATCGCGCTTGGATCGAATCTCGGAGAGCGTCTCGAGCATCTCTGTGCTGCGGTGCAGGCACTCGCCAACCTGGGCGACATCGTTGCGATGTCGTCGGTCTACGAAACCGATCCGGTCGGCGGTCCCGCGCAGGGCGCATATCTGAACGCGGTCGTAGTGCTCGACACCGACCTGTCCGCTCACGAGCTGTTGGACCATCTGCTCGCCATCGAACAGGAAGAGGGCAGACGCCGAACCGTTCGCTGGGGACCGAGAACTCTGGATCTCGACCTGCTTCTCTACGGCGACAGTGTTGTGAACGACGATCGGCTGATCATCCCGCATCCTCGGCTCACGGAACGCCGCTTCGTGCTCGAGCCCCTGGTGGAGGCATGGCCGGAGGCGGCGACCCCGAATGGGCAAACCGTCCGAGACGCTCTCGAAGCTGTGCAGAATCAGACAGTCAGACGAACACGGCTTCGCCTGGAGGGACGCCGGCAGACCTTCGCCGGTCGCGGCGGCTGGTGGGTGGTCGCCCAGGGCGTCGTGTTCGCCGCGTGCTTTCTCGCCCTCCTCGATGAACCCGGGACACCGACGATCGTGATGGGGTGGGTCGGCGGGGTCATCGTCGTATGGGGCGCTGTGCAGTTGGTGCTCGGCCTCATGGATCTGGGGTCGAATCTGACCGCCTACCCGCAGCCCCTGGACTCGGCCAGGCTGGTTGCTCGGGGCGTGTATCGGTTCGTTCGACACCCGATCTACGGAGGGCTCGTGTTGGGGATGATCGGCCTTGGCTTGTTCAGGGCGAGTATCGCGGCCGTCCTCGTCGGGTTGATCGGTGGTGTGTTCTTCTGGATGAAGGCTCGTTTCGAAGAGCGGCGACTGCGATGCCACTATCCCGGCTACGCGGCCTATGCAGAACAGGTCACCAAGCGTCTTGTTCCCTGGGTCGTGTAGATACGGCCGCTACCTGGCGGCAGAAAGCTCCCAGACCCGGGCGTTCCAGAGCAGCCGTGAGCCACGCCGAGTGACATGCACGACCTTGCGTTCGATCATGTCTGCGAGGACAGAGCTGGCCGCGAGACGTGATGGAAGGGGGATCGGTCTGTCGGCGAGGGAGAGCATCTTGCCGTAGAGGCTGCGTGCCCGGTCAAGGATCGACGCTTCATCCTGCAAGCTGCCCGTCGGCAGGAACAGCCTTCCCATCGGACGAAGGTGCTGCCTTGCCTGTTCCAGCATGCGGATCGGAAGCTCGCTTCCCCGAGGACCGCCGCCACCCTTGGTGGGAAACCAGCCCGAGTCGGCCGCGAGATCGTCGGGGATGCCCGACACGTCGCCGATGATGACATCGGCCTCCACTTCGTTGATCGGGTCGAACAGGTCACCCTGTCTGAATGTGACTCTGTCCTCGACGCCATGAGCAATTGCGTTTCTCGTGCCGACGTCGACGACGTCAGGGCTCTGGTCGACCGCGAACACCCGCTTCGCGCCCAGTTTCGCCGCGACGATTGCCAGGATGCCCGAACCGCATCCGACATCGATCACGACGTCATCCTGCTCGACGCGGAGCGCATCCGCGAGAAGATGAGAGATCGTCGAGGGGCGGAATGTGGTGTCGGAAAGGACGAGCCGCATCGGCCCAAGTCTGCCTTTCCAATCGAAGGTCGAATCAGTCACTTTCCTAAGACACTATCTCCTGTGAAGGGTTACACGCTGATTTGCACGGTCGACCACAATAGGCGCCGTGATCGTGCGCATTCTAACTGCGATGGGCCCATGGGCGCCCGTGCTTGTGTTCCTTCTCGCGGCGGGAGAGAGTGCAGCGTTCCTCGGTTTCTTCCTGCCGGGCGAGGTTGCAGTAATTCTCGGCGGCGTCCTCGCAGGTACCGGAGTGGTTCCTTTGGCAGTCATGTTGCCGGTAGCCATCGCCGGGGCCGTGATCGGCGACTCCGTTGGATTCTGGCTGGGCGATCGGTTCGGGCCCTGGGTCCTGCAGCGCCGCCGTCTGGCCCGTTTCGCAGGCAGGATCGATGCAGCGAAACAGTCCATCGCGAAGAGCGGCTGGTGGGCGCTCGTCGTTGCCCGCTTCACATCGGTGCTCCGTGCGGTCGTGCCATTCACAGCCGGCATGGCGACGATGCCCTATCGGACGTTCGCTCTGGGCAACATCATCGGTGGAGTGCTGTGGGCGACGACATACACACTCATCGGGTACGTTGCCGGCAACAACTGGCCTACTGTCGAACACTGGCTCGGTCGGGGCGGCCTGATGCTTGCCGGCGTCGTCGTGGTCGCACTCCTGATCGCCTGGGCCGGACGATGGGTGGCCCGGAGCAGGGAACGCGTCGTCAAGCGGTTCGAGCCGATCGTGCGCACCCGATTCGCCAGGTGGGTCGCGCGGGTCATGGAGCGACCCGCCAGAAGGATGGCGCCGGTGCTCTATCTATGGCCGGTGGCACTGGTGACCATTGGAGGCCTATGGCTGTTCACCGGGATGCT
The DNA here is from genome assembly GCA_964496205.1 of uncultured Acidimicrobiia bacterium. GTDB lineage: Bacteria > Actinomycetota > Acidimicrobiia > Spongiisociales > UBA4744 > CAYLHS01. The sequence continues at coordinate 41,868 of CAZBXV010000010.1, read as the reverse complement.
CCAAGATGTGATCGGGCAGGAGGAATTCTTCTTCTTCGATCGCCGCGCACTCGACTACGCAGCAACCCATCAGGTACCCGCTATCACGAACTCGGCACACACGATTCTGAGCTTGACACCCGTATGGGTGAGCATCGCAGCCTCACTGATCGTCGGCGTTGTGTTTCTGACCAGGAGACATTTCGAACGGGCTGCAGGCATCGCGATCGCCGTGGCCGGTCAATGGGCCATCGTGCAGGTGACACGCTTCATTGTCGACAGAACGGCTCCGCCCTTGGTACAGATCGTGCCCGGCGGGGAGTATGGCTTCCCGTCCGAACGGGTTGCCGCGTTGGCCGTGTTCCTCGTGATCGCTGCATGGCCCTGGCGTCCCCGGAAGTGGGAGTCGACGGTCGGACGGTTCGTCGTCGCTGCCGTGCTCGTCACCGTGATCGGCGCCGCCGAGATGGTTCTGCTGCTTGCCTACCCATCGGATGTGCTCTCGGGTCTGACGGTCGGTGTGGGGTGGACCGTGCTTGCGCTGACGCTTGCTGATACGCGCGCTCGGGCCGCGCTCCGAGCAGTGGCAGCGCGACGTCCGCCCTCCCACGACGTTCAGCGAGACAAACGGGCCTGAGCGCCTCAAAGGGGAGGGCACTAACCTGATCATCGGTCGGGTACCGAGGACTCGAACCAGGAGGACCTGTGGACATCATCCTTGCCGGGCCCGGACGTGCCGGAACGTCGGTGTGTCTCGCCGCGAAGCGGGCGGGGCATCGGATCGTTGCTGTCGCAGGTCGCACACCGAAACGAGTAGATGAGGCCGCTTCGCTGCTGGGAGCCGACCCGCTCCCGTTGACGAATGCTCTGCCACACGCAGACCTGCTCGTCGTTGCCGTTCGTGACGACGCCATCTACGAGGTGGCCATGGCGCTGTCGGTGCATGCCCCGAGTGTTCAGGGGGCCGTCCACTTGAGTGGGCTCACACCTGTGGATGCTCTGAGTCCTCTGCGTGACGAGGGACTCCAGATCGGTGCGCTCCATCCTCTTCAGACGATGCCATCACCCGAGGTAGGTGCCGCTGCGCTCGAAGGAGCTTGGATAGCGGTCACCGCGCCCGACGAGCGGCTCGAGCATCTTCTGGAGGAGTTCGCACGCTCGATCGGTGCACGGCCCTTCGCGTTGGAGGAAGCGGCCCGTGCGGTCTACCACGCTGCCGCTGCGACGGCCGCGAACGCGACCGTCGCGGTGCTTCATGTCGCCGCGGCCCTCTTCCAGGCGGCGGATGTGCCGTTCGATGCGGCGAGGCCGTTGGTCGAAGCGGTTGTCTCCAACGCGTTCCTGCTGGGTCCCGATGCTGCACTCACCGGGCCGATCACCAGGGGCGACGTCGGCACGGTGATGGCCCAGATGAACGCGGTCGCTGCTCAGGCGCCCGAAGAACTGGAGCGATTCGTCCAACTCGGAAGGCTCATCGCAGACATCGCCGGTGTCGAGGAGGTGCCATGGAAGTCGTAGCGACGTTCGAGGAAGTGAGGGCGGAGTCGTTTGGCACAGTCGGACTGGTGCCAACGATGGGCTACCTCCACGATGGGCATCTATCGCTGATGCGAGCGGCGCGACCGGTCGTCGACTCGGTCGTCGTGAGCGTTTTCGTCAATCCACTCCAGTTCGGTGAAGGAGAGGACCTCGATCGATATCCGCGTGACCTGGAGAGAGACAGTGCGCTTGCCGAGAGCGCTGGAGTTGACATCCTTTTTACCCCGACCGTCGAAACGATGTATCCAGAGGATCCGGCGATCAGAATGACCGTGGGACATCTCGCCGATCACCTGTGCGGCGCGTACCGCCCAGGCCACTTCGAAGGTGTTGCCACTGTGGTCGCCAAGCTGTTCGCCGGCATCCAGCCAAACGTCGCCTTCTTCGGACGCAAAGATGCCCAGCAACTCGTGATCCTGAAGCGGCTCGCCGAAGATCTCTCGTTTCCCGTCAAGGTGATCGGCTGTCCGATCGTGCGAGAGTCCGACGGCGTGGCACTGTCCAGCAGGAATGTGTATCTGTCACCTGATCAACGAGTGTCCGCTCGAGCCCTCTCGACCGGACTCGCGCTGGCTGCGAATGCGGCCGCCGCAGGAGAGCGAGACGCTCGAGTACTGGAGGCCCTCGTCCGCGACGAGTGTCTCCGGGCCCCGGGAGTAGACGTCCAGTACGTCGAGATGGTCGACAATGCGACTTTGCAGCCGGTTGCCATGCTCGAACGGGATGCCATCCTGGCGGTGGCGGCATTCGTTGGATCAACACGCCTCATCGACAATGTTCATCTGACGGTTGAAGGCCTCGAGGTCAGTCCCGATCTGGGCGTTCGGCGAGGAGCGTGAATGATGCTGCTTGCCATCGACATGGGAAACACTCAGACGGTCGCCGGTCTCATGGGAAACAACGTTCCGATTCACCATTGGCGGTTCGCGACCGACCGTACCCGTGCTGCCGACGAGTACCGGCTGCTCCTTCGAGGGCTCTTCGATCTCGACGACATCGACATCGGTGCGATCGACGGTGTTGTTTTGTCGTCGGTCGTGCCGCACGCGACCGAAGCGCTGCGCACTGCTTGTCAGATGATCGACGGTGACGTTCTCGTCGTCGGCCCTGGCATCAAGACCGGCATGCCGATCCTCATCGACAACCCCAAAGAGGTCGGCGCCGATCGCATCGTCAATGCCGTTGCCGCACGTCACGTCTACGGGGCGCCCGTGGTCGTGGTCGATTTCGGCACATCTACGAACTTCGATGTCGTGGGTCGCGACGGTGACTACCTCGGTGGGGCGATCGCCCCAGGCTTGGAGGTGTCGATGGATGCCCTCGTGTCGAAGACGGCGGCGTTGCGCAGAGTGTCTCTGGAACCACCGAGAAGTCCAATCGGCAAGGGGACTGTGGAAGCGATCCAGTCAGGTCTGCTGTACGGCCACGCAGGCTTGGTCGACGGAATCATGGGCAGGATCGTTGACGAGCTCGGACCAGACACGACGACCGTCGCAACCGGAGGGCTCGCTCCCGTGATCGTCCCTCACTGCGGGACGGTCGATCACATCGACGAGTTCCTGACCCTGACCGGTCTCCAGCTCCTCTGGGAGCGCAACGGAGGGTAGGGTGCATCACCGATGACCGAAGATCAATCAACAGGAGATGCGCTCGTCGCGCAGCGTTTCGGCAAGGTCGTTGAGATCCGGCGACGAGGCGGAGAGCCCTATCCGCCGCGGTTCGAACGGTCCGCGACGGCGGCGGAGGTAGCTACTGCACATCCAGGTCTTCCACCCGCAACATCCACGGGCGACGTTGTCGCTGTTGCGGGCCGTCTCATGAACATTCGACGTATGGGGAACCTGAGCTTCGGCGTCCTCCAGGATGTCAGTGGCAGGATTCAGCTCTTCATCGATCGCCGGACGATGGGCGACGATGCCTTCGATCGGTTCGACGAGGACGTCGACTCGGGGGATTGGGTCGGTGCGACTGGCGAGGTCATCACGACGAAGCGGGGGGAGCTGAGCGTAAGAGCGTCCGAGATCACGTTGCTGTCCAAAGCGCTTCGTCCCTTGCCGGAGAAGTGGCACGGTCTTCAGGACAAGGAGACACGGTTCCGTCAGCGGCACCTCGATCTGATCGCCAACGACGATGCCCGTCGTGTCGCGAAGGTGCGGATCGACGTCATGTCAGCCCTCCGTCGCGCGTTCACCGACCGAGGGTTCGTCGAGGTCGAGACGCCGATGCTTCAAGCGGAGGCAGGCGGCGCGCTGGCCAAACCGTTCGTCACGCATCACAACGCGCTCGACATCGACCTGTATCTGCGGATCGCAACCGAGCTGCATCTGAAGCGGCTCGTAATCGGCGGTATGGAGCGTGTGTTCGAACTCGGCAGGGTGTTCCGCAACGAGGGGATCGACTCGACCCACAACCCGGAATTCACGACGCTGGAAGCGTATCAGGCGTTCGCCGACTACCACGAAATCATGGAGCTGATGGAAGATGTCGTTCCCGAGGCGGCGATTGCCGCAACGGGGGGAACGGTCATCGAGTATCAAGGAAGGACCATAGACCTGACCCCGCCCTATCGCCGGATTCCACTGCTCGCCCTGGTTACCGAAGCGACCGGAACGCCGGTGTCGTTCGGTATGTCGCGCGACCAACTCGCAGAACTGTGCCGAAACCACGGCATCACACCTCATTCCGTCTGGGGCAAGGGCAAGCTCATCGTTGAGCTTTACGAGCGACTGGTCGAGCCCGGGCTGTGGCAGCCGACATTTGTGATCGACTATCCCAGAGAGACGTCGCCTTTGGCCCGCACACATCGAGACGATTCCGATCTCACTGAGCGATTCGAGCTGTTCGCCGGAGGGATGGAGCTGTGCAACGCATTCAGCGAGTTGACCGATCCCGCTGATCAGCGACATCGGTTCGAGGCGCAGGCCCGCGCCAAAGCGGAGGGTGAGGAGGAGACCCATCCGATCGACGAGGACTTCCTGCGAGCACTCGAGCACGGCATGCCTCCGACCGGTGGGCTCGGGATCGGCGTCGACCGGCTGGTGATGCTGCTCGCCGACGAGCCGACGATCAGAGAGGTCGTGCTGTTTCCGACGATGCGGCCAGAGGGCTGACCGACCCACAAATCCCCGTTCTTGCGTGAGTTCGGTGCAGTCTGTCGACCCAACTCACGCAAGAACGGATTCAGAGCTCTTCGCGCAGCGTCATCGCCGCCAGGCCGAGCACGACAACAGCCAGGATCGGCAGGAGCAGAAACGCCCACCGGTCGTCGAAGATGCTCCCGCCCGCAAAGAACGACTGGAAGACCTGCGTCGAGTAGTAGAGCGGGATGACCCGGGAGGCGATCTGTGCCCACACCGGCAGCTTCGAGACTTCGACCACGATTCCCGACAGGAAGAGAGCCGGCACCACGATCGCAGGCACGAACGGAATCACTTGTGCCACATTGCGGGCCAGGTTCGATACGAGAATCCCGATGGACATCATCAGAACGGCGAGCAGCCACAACACAAGGAAGATCTGCGCCAGCTCGCCAATCGAGTAGTCGAGCGAAAAGAGGAAGTGGGCGACAATCAGCACGAGTGCGCTCTGGATCGTCGCGAAGGTCGTGTATGCACCGAGATAGCCGCCGACGATCTCGAGGCGCCGGTACCCGTTGATGAACATGCGGCCCAGGGTTCCTTGAACCCGTTCGCTCACCACGACCAGCGCGGTGAGCAGGAATGCCACGAAGTGGATCACGTAGGACACCCCCAGCACGGCATAACGCTGCTGCCCGACACTCGGTACGTCCATCGCGTCGAAGACGACCTTGAGGAACACCAGCAGGAGTACTGGAATGACGATCATCGCAGCGGAGAAGCGCCGGTCGCCTCGGATCTGGCGCATGACCCGTGCGGCGACGGCGACGGTACGGCCGCTCACCGGGCACCCTCGATCAGGTGGAGGAGCACGTCTTCGAGTGGTTCCTGCACCAACTCGATCCGCTGGACGCCGGCGTGGAGGATCGACGGCAGTTCCGTCCTGTAGTCGTCGACCTCGTGGTCGTGGACGGTTCCATCCCTGTTCCACACCCTCACCGTGGTAGCACCTCGTGCGAGGAGGTCCTGGGGTGTCGTGTCGAGCAGGAGGTGACCCGAGCTGATCAGCCCCACCCGATCACACTCCACGACCTCGCTGACCTGGTGAGTACTGACGATCACAGTCGCTCCCCGGTCGCTCAGCGATCTGAACCCATCCCAGAACGCGCGGCGAAGCTCCGGATCGACACCCGATGTCGGTTCGTCGAGGATGGCCACATCGGGTGGATGGACCAGCGCACAGGCCAGAGAGACTCTCTGGCGCATGCCGCCGGAGAGCGCGTGGACTCGTGCATGTGCCCGGTCGGTCAACTCGACGAACTCGAGTGAACGAGCAACGGCACGGTCGAGTTCATCGCCTCCCAGGTGGGCTGCGCCGAAGAACCGGACGTTCTGCTCGGCAGTGAGATCGTCGTAGAGGGCGTTCTCTTGGGGCATGTAGCCGATGCGCTTGCGGAGATCCCACCTGTTCCGAAGCGGATCGTGACCGAGCACGTTCACAGAACCGGAGGTAGGCCGGAGTGCCCCGACGATGGTCTTGATCAGGGTCGACTTGCCTGCGCCGTTTGGACCGACGAGCCCGTAGATCGCGCCAGAAGGGATATCGAGCGACAGGTCATCCAGCGCGGTGACGGTCGGGTACCGCTTTGTGAGGTTGCGGATGGAGATGGCCGGTCCGCCCATTGTGGGCATGCTACCGCCGGTCTTTGGCCCAACCCACCAGCCGTGACGTCGCTTCGGCGATATCGGCTGTCGACTCCGCATACGAGAAACGAACGTACTTGTGTCCGTCGATCGGGTCGAAGTCGATCCCGGGTGTTGCGGCGACCCCGAAGGTGTTGAGCCAGAGCCTGCACAGCTCCTGGCTGTCATCGGTGAGATGTGACACGTCCGCATACACGTAGAACGCCCCTTCGGCGGGAGCAAGCTTGTCGATTCCTGCAGTGCGCAAGCCGGACATGAGGATGTCCCGATTCTTCGCGTACATGGCGACATTGCCGTCGAGTTCTTGGGTCGCGTCGAATGCCGCGATGGCTGCAAGCTGCGAGAGGGTCGGTGGCGAAATGAAGAGGTTCTGAGCGAGCCGTTCGATAGGGTCGATCAGCGTGTCTGGAAGGATGAGCCAGCCGAGCCTCCACCCGGTCATCGAGTAGTACTTGGAGAACGACTGCACGACGACCGCCGTCTCCGAGTGGGCGGCAGCGGTCGGAGCGGCCACCCCGTAGGTGATGCCGTGGTAGATCTCGTCCGAGATCAGCCTGATACCTCGCAGAGTCGCGTAGTTGGCCAGGGCGGCCATCTCGTCGGGTCGGAGAATCGTACCGGTGGGATTCGCAGGGCTGGCAACCACCAAGCCGTCGAGCGGTCCTGCCACATCCAGAAGCCTCGGGGTCGGGTTGAATCTGGTGTCAGGTCCGACGGGGATGGACACGACCTCGATATCCAGTGCCTCGAGGATGTTGCGGTACGCGGCGTAGCCGGGTCTGGTGATGGCGACCCGATCACCCGCATCGAACGCTGCAAGTGTCGCGAGCACGAATCCACCGGATGCACCGACCGACACCGTGACTCGATCAGTCGAGATCGTCAGTCCGTAGACCTCGCGATAGTGACGCGCGATGCGAGCTCGGAGCTGGGGGATGCCGGTTGCTTCAGTGTATCCAAGGCGGTTCGACTCGAGCGCGGCTCGCGCGGCGTCCCGGACGTTCAGGGGAGCGGGGGTGGAGGGCTGGCCGACCTCGAGGTGGAGCACGTCGCCTACGGTTCGTTGCCGTTCTTCGGCCGCCTTCATCACCTCCATCACGTAGAACGGAGCGACTCCGGAGCGGCGGGAGGATTTCATGCTGTGCAGTCTACGTTGGTGGGGGAGCCGCCTCCCTGCGTTCTCGGCCCACGGCCTCGCGACGAATGGTGGCGTGTCTTGCCGTCCGCTGTTCGCCGTCCGCTGTTCGGCTGAACAGCGGAACAGCAGTCCGCGTTCAGTCCCTCGTCCGCGTCACCGTTCCCGCCAGCGTGAGGGTCCGTTCGAACGTGTTTGGCTCGACGCCACCTCCCCCATGGGCTGCGCCCAGGACCCCCTCCGGGCCACCTTCCCCAACGGCCGGCCTTCGTGGCTTCGCGGGGGAGGGGACGACTCGCGCTTCGCCCTCGCCAGGGGAGGAGACGTTTGCCCAACAGACTCGCAGGAACTGTGGCCTCATTCTGACTGACGACTGACCGCTCTCAGCTGCCTGCCCGCCTGATCGTTCCGTCGATGGCGAAAGTTCGTTCGAACGTGTCAACCGATACGAGCGTTCCCTCAACGACCACCCTGTCGTCGGGCTTCGCCGAAACGGGTGTGCTGACGATGGCGACGATGGAGATGGGGCCGTACAGGGTGGTGTCGATCGAACCGACGTCGACCCAGGTGTCCATATCGGAGCGTTTCGATACTGTTCCTTCCCAGCGGATTTTCTTGCCGGAGTAGGCCTGATCGAAGGTTGTGGCCGCCTCGAAGCTGAGGAGCTTGCCTCCGAACATCTCGGTACCGAGCGATATCGGGTCAGGCCCGGTCGAAAGCGGAGCAACTGCCGGCTGGTCGATCACGCTTGGGCCGAGTGTGTCGGCTGTCGAGGACGGAGACGTCATCGATGTGAGAGAGGAATCGTATGTGAGCATCGAATCATCGATCGATGAGGAGGTTTCCATGTCGGGAGAGACTCCATAGCCGGCGGTCTCCGGAGTCTCCTGTGCCGTGGCTGGAGCCGGCATCGGCATGGTCGGAGTCTCTACCGGAGCAGGCATATCGTACGATTCGGGTCCGGCGTGGGAGGCAGAAGAGACACCCGTGATGGCCTTCGCCGTTGTGACGAGCGCCTGAACGGTGCGGACGAGCCGGCTCGAGTCCCGCTCGATGCCCTTGCGTTCGAAGATGATGTCCTCGTTGGTCACCTTGGCTGTCGGGTACTCGACCATGAGGTCGGTGATGGCCTCCCTGCCTCTCGACGTCAGGATCGCCGGAAGCTGATCGGGTGCGTTCGTTCGAATCACGACGAGTTCGTCGAACGCGGCATCACCGGTGACGGCGTCCTGCGCGCCGAGGAAGGTTGTCAGCACGGCGAGACCACGCTTGCGAACGATCTGCACGCCGATCCCCAACGACTCGTACTCGATCTGATAGCGGGTCGACTTGGAGTTGTTGGCCGATCGAACCGAGACGACCACGTTCATACCGTCGATGGTGCCAACGAGCCGGGGGCTCGAGAGGGCGTTCTTCTTGACGAATGTGAGACCGAGCACTCGGGCGGCCGCCGTCCACGCGGACATCGTCTTTCCATTCGATGCAGCGATAACCGCGATGACGCCCGAGAAGATGATGGCGGCGACGATGAAGTCCATGGAGCCAGTCTACGGGGAGGCGTTGCGTCGACCGAGAATGCCCCGGCAGAGCGCTCGTGCCCCGACCGCCGACGCCTGCCGTGTTCAGGACGGTCAGACGCTGCCGCTTGCCGTGTCGTCGTCCTTGACGCACCGCTGCGGGTGCACCTGGGTTCTGCGTCCGTGACATCGGCGCCGCTGCCTCGCCATGCACGTAGCCAGTGTTGTCGGCCAGGACGCTAGGTGGAGCGCGCGCGTGTGACCTGTCCGAGAAGGTAGTCGGCGAGGCCGACGAGAACCGACTTGGCCGGAATGGCCGGAAGCTGGTCGAGTACCTGCACGGCGACGCGGGACCGGCTGTTTGCTTCATCGAGGACTCGGTCGACGTGGCCGCCCGCCCGCACGATTCGGATCACTTCGGCGATCGCGTCGGGTGGGTAGGGGCGATCCGCGAGCAGTTCCCGGATGCGCTCCCCGCCCTGATCGTGCAGCGCGTAGAGGAGTGGGAGCGTGAACTTGCCTTCGCCGATGTCCGACCCGGCCGGCTTGCCCAGATACTCGTCGGTAGCGACGAGATCCAGTGCGTCGTCGGTGAGCTGGAAAATGATGCCCAGTTCCCACGCCCAGCTGCTCAGTGTCTCGATCGTCTCGCTGTCTGCGTCCGCCGCCATGGCGCCAACCCGAGCGGAAGCTCGAATCAGCGACGCGGTTTTCATTTCGATCACCCGGAAGTAGTCCTTGGGGCCGTGGGCGAGATCGAAATCGAGCTGAAGCTCGAGCGTTTGACCTTCTACGAGTTCCGCGTAGGTGCGTGAGAGAAGCTGGACGGCTTCCCGACCCAGCGACTCGGCGGCGAGTTCCGTTGCTCGGGCCATGAGGAAGTCCCCGGCCAGGATGGCGATCGTGTTGCCCCAATTGGTGTTGGCGGACCCGGTACCCCTTCTCGTGTCGGCTTCGTCGATGACGTCGTCGTGATACAACGATCCCACGTGAATCAGTTCGACGGCAACGCCGGCGTCAATGACCTGTTCCCAGTGCGCGTTGCCGAACTCGCCGGCGATTTGAGCGAGGAGGGGGCGGAATCGTTTCCCTCCCGCCAGGAGGAGATGCTGAGCGATCTCGGTCAAGAACGCGTAGTCGGAGACGGACACCTCGGTGAGGCGCCGCTCCACGCGTTCCATGCGATCCCACACATCGGGGAGCGAAACGAGCTGGTCGAGTCGTGGTGCATCCATGTCTGGACGGCATGGTAGCGACGGGCATACGGTCTCGGACCATCGGAGGGTCTGCGAAAACCTGGCCTCAGGCGGGAAGATTCTCCGACCGATGAGTGTTGTAGGAGGACAGGTAGCATCGTCGTAGGAGAGGCCCAAAGGTATACTCGCAAGCCTTCCCGTCGGGAATGAGATTGGAGGCAGCAGGTCGTGTTCGAGCGATTTACAGATCGGGCTCGAAGAGTCGTGGTTCTTGCCCAGGAAGAAGCGCGCCTGCTCAACCACAACTACATCGGCACCGAGCATATCCTCCTCGGACTGATCCACGAGGGTGACGGCATAGCCGCTCAGGCATTGCGATCCCTCGGCGTCACGCAGGAAGCCGTCCGCAACCAGGTCGTTGAGATCATCGGCCAGGGGCAGCAGGCGCCGAGCGGTCACATTCCGTTTACGCCTCGCGCCAAGAAGGTGCTCGAACTGTCCCTGCGTGAGGCGCTCCAGCTTGGCCACAACTACATCGGCACCGAGCACATCCTCCTCGGACTGATCAGGGAAGGTGAAGGTGTTGCCACACAGGTGCTTCAGAACCTGAAAGCAGACCTGCCGAAGGTGCGCCAGACCGTCATCCAGCTGCTGTCGGGAGCCCAGAGCGAAGAGCGGTCTTCTTCCGGGCAGCCGCCACAGGGCGCGCCGCAAGGTCGCGAGAGCAGTGGCGGTTCGACGATTCTCGACCAGTTCGGCCGCAATCTCACACAGCTCGCCCGTGAGAACAAGCTCGATCCGGTGATTGGTCGACAACGCGAGATCGAGCGTGTGATGCAGATTCTGTCCCGCCGAACCAAGAACAACCCGGTGCTCATCGGCGAACCCGGAGTTGGCAAGACGGCGATCGTGGAGGGACTCGGCCAGCGGATCGTGACCGGCGAGGTCCCGGAGACGCTGCGCGGCAAGCAGGTGTACACCCTCGACCTCGGCGCCCTGGTTGCGGGGTCCCGCTACAGGGGCGACTTCGAAGAGCGGCTGAAGAAGGTCCTCAAGGAGATCCAGGGCCGCGGTGACATTCTGCTGTTTATCGACGAGATCCACACGCTGGTGGGCGCCGGCGCCGCCGAGGGTGCCATCGATGCGGCCAGCATCCTCAAGCCGATGCTTGCGAGAGGTGAACTCCAGACCATCGGCGCAACCACCCTCGAGGAGTACCGCAAGTACCTCGAGAAGGACTCCGCGCTGGAGCGACGATTCCAGCCGGTGCAGGTCGACGAGCCAAACGTCAAAGAAACGATCCAAATCCTCGACGGGCTGAAGGACCGCTACGAAGAACACCACAACGTTCGATACACGGAAGACGCGCTGGTGAGCGCCGCGAACCTCGCGGATCGCTACATCGCAGACCGGCACCTGCCAGACAAAGCGATCGACTTGATCGATGAGGCAGGCAGTCGGATGCGGATTTCGCGCACTGGATCCTCACCCGATCTCAAGGATGTCGACGTGCGGATTCGTGCGATTCGTGAACAGAAATCGGATGCGGTCAGGGCACAGCAATTCGAACGTGCTGCACAGCTCCGCGACCAGGAACGACAGCTGATCGCAGAGCGCGTCGAACGTGAGGAAGCCCTCAAGGATTCGGGTGCCGCTGCAGCCTGGGTGATCGACGAAGAGGAGATTGCCTCGGTGCTCGCCCAGTGGACAGGCATTCCCGTGCACCGTCTCACCGAAGAGGAGACCGAGCGGTTGATCCACATGGAGGACAACCTCCACGAGCGGATCATCGGTCAGCACGACGCGATCGTCGCCGTCTCCAAGGCGATTCGTCGCACCCGTGCAGGATTGAAGGACCCGAAACGGCCGGCTGGGTCATTCATCTTCCTCGGACCGTCCGGTGTCGGGAAGACCGAGACCGCGAAAGCGCTCGCCGAGTTCCTGTTCGGTGATGAAGACGCCCTGATCCAGCTCGACATGTCGGAATACATGGAGAAACACACTGTCAGCCGACTCGTAGGGTCGCCACCCGGCTATGTCGGTTACGACGAGGGCGGACAGCTGACAGAGGCCGTGCGCCGCAAGCCGTTCTCCGTGGTTCTTTTCGACGAGATCGAGAAGGCTCATCCGGACGTGTTCAACACGCTCCTCCAGATTCTCGAGGACGGACGTCTGACCGACGCACAAGGCCGTCATGTCGACTTCAAGAACACGGTCATCATCATGACCTCCAACCTGGGCACCGCCGACCTTCGCAAGAAGGCAGTCGGGTTCGTCGCCGGTTCGGACGAGGTCAACTACGAAAGGATGCGGGAAAAGGTTCTCGATCAGCTGAAGAAGCACTTCCGACCCGAGTTCCTCAACCGGATCGATGAGGTCATCGTGTTCCACGAACTCGCGATCGACGAGGTCAAGGAGATCATTGACCTGATGCTCGTGCGGGTGCGCGACCAGCTCCAGTCGAGAAGCCTCGAACTGGTGCTGACCGACTCGGCGAAGGAGCATCTCGCCAGGATTGGATACGATCCCGAACTTGGCGCCAGGCCGCTGCGGCGTGCAATCCAGCGTCTGCTCGAAGACCCACTGTCCGAGCATGTGCTTCGTGGGGAGTTCAAGGCCGGCAGCACGATCATCGCCGACCGTCTCGAGGAGTCCGACACGATCACCTTCGAGGAGATCGAAGCACCGGATCGCCCACTCATAGAGTTGGCGGGCCAGGACAGCTGAAGGCAGCCTCCGGCGGCCGGCTCGAAGTCCTCAGTCGTCAGTCTTGGGTCTTCAGTCCTGTTCGCCTGACCGCGATCGAAGGGGGCGAGCAAAGGAAGTGAGCATTCTCCTGACTTCGGCCGTCTTGGCGGCGAGGATCTCGTACGTGCTCTCACTCAGGAAGAGCAGGTCCCTGGAGAGCATCAGGTGGTACAAGGTTTCGCTGGTGGAGCCGCAGGCGATGTCTACGAGTCTTGCGAAATCGGACTTCGTGCTACGTCCTGCCCCTTCGGCGATGTTCGCGGGGACTGATGCTGCAGATCGTCGAAGCTGCTGTGCGAGGTCGAATCGCTCTTCGGCCGGGAGGCACGAGCCACTTCGTACACCGCCAGTGTCAGAGAGTGGCTCTTCTACCACACACGGAGCTTCGCGAAGTTCCGCACACCGAGCTCATATCAGTCGACGAACTCTGTGTCGACTTCCTTGTGGGATTCTGACGATTGACGATTGACGATTGACGATTGACGATTGACGATTGACGACTGACGACTGACGACTGTCAGCTGTTAGCTTCCGGGCCGTGCACCGTGCGTTCCGGACCCTCACCATCGTCACGTCCGCGTACATCGCGGCGCAGATGCTGTCGGACATCGCGTCGTTGCGGATCGTGTCGATCGCCGGCCTGACGATGGATGCGGGCACGATCATCTATCCGTTCACGTTCACGCTGAGGGATCTCGTGCAGAAGGTTGCTGGCAAGCGTGTCTCCCGGCTTCTCATCTTCCTGGCAGCGGGAATCAACCTCGTTATGGCGCTCGTGTTCTGGCTTGTGGCGAACCTGCCGCCCGGAGCGGAGGCCGGGGACCAGTCGGCGTTCGGGATCGTGCTCGCGCCGGTGTGGAGGATCGTGATCGCGTCGATCGTCGCAGAGGTCCTGTCGGAGTTGACAGACACCGAGGTGTACTCGGCATGGGTTCGACGAGTCGGAGAACGCTGGCAGTGGGGGAGGGTGCTGTCGTCGAATACGGTGTCGGTGCCGGTCGACTCGGCGCTGTTTTCGGTACTCGCATTTGCGGGTGTGCAGTCTTGGAGTGTTGTGGTCTCCATCTTCTGGGCAAACGTCGTGATCAAGATGATCGTGACCGTCGTTTCGATCCCTTGGATCTATCTGGTACGCCCCGATCCGCTACCGGAGCTGGCCGACTGACGGCCCCCCAACGACGACTACACTTCTCGCATAATTCGGGCTTTCGGTCCGACACGACCGAGGAGGGTGTGTTGAAACTCAAGAACAGGACGCTGCTCGTGCTCGTCGTATTTGCCATGCTGGCAGCGGCGTGTGGGACCAGCGCGACCACCACGACCGCTGCCCCGGCAACGACGGCAGCAACCACAACAACGGCCGCCACAGGTACAACCACCGAAACGACGGCTCCTGCCGAGACAACGACTACCGCCGGCATGATGGGCGAGGGCATCACCGTCGGCATGGCGTACGACATCGGCGGACGCGGCGACAAGTCGTTCAACGACTCGGCCGCGGCGGGCCTCGACAAGGCCGTGACCGACTTCGGTATCGCCACCCAGGAGCTCGAGCCGAGCTCGGGCGGCGAGAACCGTGAAGAGAACCTGCGACTCCTGTCGGAGGCGGGTCTTCCGTTGGTCTTCGCGATCGGTTTCGCGTTCGCGGATGGCGTGACCGCCACCGCACCGGACTATCCGGACACCGAGTATGCGATCGTCGACTCGGTGGTCGATCTGCCGAACGTGGCATCGTTGACGTTCGCCGAAGAACAGGGATCGTTCCTCGTTGGTGCAGCAGCCGCACTGAAGTCGACAACCGGCAAGATCGGTTTCGTCGGCGGGGTCGAGGTCGACCTGATCAAGAAGTTCGAAGCCGGCTATGAGGCGGGTGCCAAGGCTGTCAACCCTGATATCGAGATTCAGGTGTCCTACCTGACACAGCCGCCAGACTTCTCCGGTTTCGGTGACCCTGCCAAGGGCAAGGAGGCGGCACTCGCCATGTACCAGCAGGGTGCCGACGTGGTGTATCACGCAGCAGGTGGCTCGGGCACCGGCGTGTTCCAGGCAGCGAAGGAGTACTCCGAAAGCAACGACACGCACGTGTGGGCGATCGGTGTTGACTCCGACCAGTACCTGACCGCGGGTGCGGATCTTCAGCCGTACATCTTGACGTCGATGCTCAAGCGAGTCGACGTTGCCGTCTACTCGACGATCAGTGATTTCGTCCACGGCAACTTCACGCCGGGCGTCCATGTCTTCGACCTGAAGGTCGACGGTGTCGGGTATGCGACGTCGGGCGGGTTCATCGACGACATCGTTCCCACACTCGAGGATTACAAGGCGAAGATCATCTCAGGCGACATCGTCGTTCCGACAACTCCGTCGGAGTAACGAGAGCCGCTTGCACTGGAGTCGAGAGGTCCGAGGCGCTAGCCTCGGACCTCTCTTCGCGAACGGGACCAAGGTGCCAGACGCTCCGGCTGTCGAACTGAGCAACATCACGAAGCGGTTTCCCGGCGTGGTCGCCAATGACCAGGTGAATCTGCGTGTAATGCCGGCAGAGATCCATGCCGTCGTGGGCGAAAACGGCGCCGGGAAGTCCACTTTGATGAAGATCCTGTACGGCATGCAGGCACCCGACGAGGGCGAGATTCTGATGGAAGGCGAGGAGGTTCGGTTTCGATCGCCTCGGGACGCCATCAACGCAGGCATCGGCATGGTCCATCAGCATTTCATGCTGGCCGACCAGCTCACGGTTCTCGAGAACATCGTGCTCGGGTCGGAACCCCGCAAGGGTGTCGAGCTCGACTTCCAGGGGGCGAAGCTCAAGCTCGGTGAGCTCTCTCAGGCGTACGGCCTCGCCGTAAACCCCGATGCGCTCGTCGAGGAGCTGTCGGTTGGAGAACGTCAGCGGGTCGAGATCCTGAAGGTCTTGTTCAGAGGCGCCCGAATCCTCATTCTCGATGAGCCGACCGCGGTACTCGTACCTCAGGAAGTCGACGAGCTGTTTGCGTCCATGCGAGAGCTTGCCGGCGAGGGAGTGACGATCATCTTCATCTCGCACAAACTCGACGAAGTGCTGTCCATTGCCGATGTGATCACCGTCATACGACAAGGCCGGACCATATCGACGGTCTCCCCCGACGAAGTCGACGCACAGAAGCTCGCAGAGATGATGGTGGGTTCGGAGTTGCCGACACCCGAGACCCGAGAGTCGACGGTGAGGGAACGAGTTCTCCTGAGGGTGGAGGGCCTGTCTGTCCGTTCGCAGGACTCCGACAGAATGCTGTTGGACGACGTCTCATTCATGATCAGAGAAGGCGAGATCGTCGGCATAGCCGGTGTCGAGGGAAACGGTCAGGCGACGTTGATCGATGCGCTGATGGGGTTGCTTCCATTGGATGAAGGCTTGATCGAGCTTGCCGACAAGGACATGTCACGGCAGTCGACTCGCGAACTCAGGGAGGCCGGTCTCGGGCTGATCCCCGAGGACCGTCATCGGCAGGCCCTGCTGCTCCCGGAGCCGTTGTGGGAGAACGCGATGCTCGGCCATCAGACGGTGAGCCCGTTCAACCGTGGCTTCTGGATCGACCGGAAGGGTGCCCACCGTCGAACCGACGACATCATTCGGGTGTACGGAGTGAAGGCCCCTGGCGCAGACACCCCTGCCATCGCGTTGTCAGGTGGCAACCAGCAGAAGTTCATCGTCGGGAGAGAGATGCTGGCTGATCCTCTCGTGTTGATCGCTGCTCAGCCGACCCGCGGCATCGACATTGGCGCGCAAGCCGCCGTGTGGGATCACCTGCGAAGCGCGAGGGTAGCTGGGCTCGCCGTGCTGCTCGTGTCCGCCGACTTGGAAGAGCTGATCGGGTTGTCCGACACCCTCTGGGTAATCCTCCGTGGCAGGCTGGTTGCTCGGCTGGACCCGGCGACCACCACACCGGAGGAGCTCGGCTCGTACATGACGGGGGTTCGGACGTGAGCGTTCGGCGCGTGTTCATGAGTCTGCTCGCGCCGGTCGGTGCACTGATTTTCTCACTGGTGGTCGCGTCGATCGCACTCGTGCTGGTTGGGTTCAACCCATTGACTGCGTTTGCCGAGATGGGCAAGTTCGCGTGGAGTGCCTCGTCGGTGGTGTCGATCTCGAACAGGGCTGTTCCTCTGTTCCTTTCGGGCCTGGCAGTCGCCGTTGGATTCAAGATGGGCCTGTTCAACATCGGGGTCGAGGGTCAGTACCTACTCGCGGCAGTGTTCGCCGCCTACCTCGGAGCGGTCGTGAACCTGCCGCCAGTGCTCCATGTGCTGTTCATCATCCTCGTCGCAATGAGCGTGGGCGCGCTGTGGTCGGGGATCGCAGGGTTCCTCAAAGTGAAGCGCGGCGTGCACGAGGTGATCTCCACGATCATGCTGAACGCGATCGCGGTCGGTCTCGTCGCATGGCTCCTCGCCAACTTCTTCAGAAAGGTCGATCCCGGCGACCTGAACATCAAGACGGCCGAGCTTTCTCACTCTGCCTGGTTCCCGTCGCTGAATCCGCTGCTGAACGCGCTCGGGATTGCGCCTCCGCCAGGGCCAACCATGCAGGGATTCGTGCTGGTGGCGATCGTTTTCGGGATCATCTACTACCTGTTGGTGTGGCGCAGCAGGTACGGGTTCGAGCTGCGGGCGTCCGGCATCAATCCGGATGCCGCGAAGATGAGCGGCGTCGAGCCCAATGGAATGGTGATGCAGACGATGCTGCTGTCCGGCGCTCTGGCTGGTTTGGTCGGGCTCTCGCCACTCCTCGGCTACTTCCACCGATACACCCAGGATTTCCCTTCCGGACTCGGCTTTACGGGCATCGCCGTCGCCCTCCTCGGAAGGAACCATCCTGTAGGCATCTTTCTCGGTGCACTGTTGTTCGGGTTCATGGATCGCTCGGCGCTGATCTTGGACCTGAAGGGGATTCCACGGGAGATCGTGACGATCATCCAAGGTGTCGTGGTCCTGGCCGTCGTCGTCGCCTATGAGGTGGTCACTCGCATGATCCAGCGACAGGAAGTCGCCGCCGCCGCCGAGGCAGCAAAGTCGGATGCGGAGGAAGCGGCATGAAGCGCTGGACACCGAAGACGCAAACCGGCAGAAGGCTCTGGGCTGCACTGTTGTGGGGCTCCGCCGGCGTGTTCGTGCTCGCGGTGGTCCAGCAGATCGCCGGAACCCGGGAGTTGACCTCCGCGGGAACGTTCGGAGCTTCGCTGCGACTCGCGATGCCGATCATGCTCGCCGGCCTCGGAGCCGTGTTCTCGGAGCGGTCAGGGATCGTGAACATCGGCCTCGAGGGCATGATGATCATGGGCACCTGGTTCGGCGCGTGGGGCGCCTGGCAGTTCAGCAACCCGTGGGCAGGAGTCCTGTTTGGGGTGCTCGGTGGCGCCCTGGGAGGTCTGATCCACGCTATCGCGACCGTCACCTTCGCCGTCGACCACATCGTGTCAGGCGTCGCGATCAACATCCTCGCCGCCGGCGGTATGCGATTCCTCTCGGCCGTGTCGTACTCGGCCGACAGCGGAGGTGGGGCGACGCAGTCGCCGCACGTGTCCGGAGTCGGAACATTCAGCCTCCCCTTCCTCGCAGGCGGTGATCTGTTTGGCTGGCGCACACCCGATGTCTTCGGATGGCTCGAGTCCCATCACTGGTTCTTCCTGTCGGATGTTGGAGGGGTGCTGCGTGGGCTCACGGGCGATCTGTCCTGGCTGACATTGGTCGCTCTCCTGCTCGTACCACTCTCCATCTGGGTTCTCTGGAAGACGCCGTGGGGGCTTCGCCTCAGATCCTGCGGTGAGAACCCCTACTCTGCAGAGTCGCTGGGTGTCCGAGTACTGCGGATGAAGTACTACGGAGTGGTCATCTCGGGTGCCATGGCGGGGCTCGGCGGCACCATGCTGGTGCTGGTCCAGGCCGGCATCTACCGGGAAGGGCAGACCGCGGGGCGCGGCTTCATCGGTCTGGCGGCATTGATCTTCGGTAACTGGAATCCAGCCGGTGTGCTTGCCGGTGCCTCGCTGTTCGGGTTTGCCGATGCGCTCCGGTTGCGATCCGAGGTTGCAGTGCACGCGTTGCTGTTGTTCGTGGCCGTGCTGCTGCTCTTGCTGTGCGCGTGGCTGCTGTACCGAAAGCGCTGGGTGCCGGGAACGGTCGCCGGGCTCTTCTCCCTGCTGTTCCTGGAGCTGTACCTCACCGTGTCGGTCGTGCCGACGCAGTTCATCACGTTCACGCCACACTTGACGACACTTCTGGTGCTCGCACTCGCCACGCAGCATCTCCGAATGCCGGCCGCGGATGGGCTGCGCTACCGGAAGGGTGAAGCGATCTAGCTTCAGCCGTTCAGTCGTCAGTCAGAACGCGGCCACCTTCGCTGCGAGAGGGCGGTTGTTTCCTGGGGGTGATACCCCCCCAACAGAGACAGAGCACAACCTCAAGGGGTTTCGTCGCCAGTCGTCAGTCTCCGGTCTTCAGCTGTTCAACAAGAGCGCTACCTGAAGCTGCCTCAGGCCACTCGACGGGGTAGCTGCTGATGGCTGTTCGCTAGTTGGCCGGACGTCCCCAGGCGGTGAGTTCCGCCAGTGCAAGCTCATTGAACGGGGTCTGGTTGTCGACCGACAGCGACGGGTACACGGACGTCACCTTGAAGGTGATTTGGCTGGTGGCAAGGCTGTCGATAGGAATCACCTGGGCCGCGTTCTTGTTCTCGAGCGTGCCCACGATCGGCGAGCTGGGATCGTCGTTCAAGATGATCTCGTAGCCCTTGATCTTGTAGTTCATCTGGAACTTGGTGTCGTCTTGAACGTTGGTGACGATGAGCTGGCTGATCCGATATGGCTCTGCGAACGTCATCGTGATTTCGGCGTCTTTGCCCTTCGCCGACGCATCGTTCCAGTAGGTGGTCTTGTTGCCGTCGAACAGCGCGGCGCATGAGTAGGCGTCGTTCAGTTCGCTCGAGCACGTGTAGCTGATCGGCACGATCTCGACGGGATCGGCCACCGCGACCGTTGTCTCGGTGGTCGTTGTCGACTCCGCCGTCGGCTCGTTTGCGCCTCGAAGGGAGTTCACGATGAACGCCAGGATCAGGACGATTGCGACTGTCCCGAGAATGACCACGAGGGCGCGGGCGCCGGCTGTGGTACGGATGATGGGCCGCGGTGCGACGGGAAGCGGACCCTGGCTGAGTCGTGCACCGCACTGCTCACAGTGACGGTTCGTCGAGGGGTTCGGTGCTCCACACGAAGGACAAGAAACGGTCTCTCTCTGGACAGGAGTGCGTGGTGGCAGCGGTTCTTCTTCGGGCGTCTGATCTCCGAGTTCGAACTCCTCATACCCGCCCCCGGGGATGGGACCCACCCACTGTCCGCAATTCGGGCAGAACTCCTGATCCTCGAAGACCTCTCCGCAGTTACTGCATGTGATCTGTGCCAACGGCTGCCTTCCTCTCCGGGCTATTCTGCCACGCGCGTGTACGCACTCGCGATCAGAGCAGCTGAAACCTGGACGATCGGCAATATCGTCGGTGGTCTGTTCCTTCTCGCCGTGATCATCCTGGCGCTCGCCGCACTCATTCGTGTCACACTCAACCGATAGCATCCGGCCCATGACGTATCGATGCCGTGAGTGTGGATACCAGTCCGTCAAGTGGCTTGGCTTCTGCCCGCAGTGCAGGTCGCAAGACGCACTCGAAGAGGTGAGCGCGACCCGACGTGACGTTCCCGAGATCGTCGATGTACGGACGGCGGTCGGAACGGTCAGGGCCCGCACACCGATCGGCATCGACGAGATCGACAGGGTCGTCGGTGGAGGCATCGTCCCCGGTTCGACAACGCTCGTTGGTGGAGAACCCGGGGTCGGCAAGTCGACGTTGCTGCTTCAGTTGGCTGGTGCCTTCGCTGCAGCCGGCGGGCGGGTCTTGGTTGCTTCCGCTGAAGAGTCGGTTGAGCAGGTTGGCCTGAGGGCAAGAAGGGTGGGAATCTCGTCTGAGACGGTTGCTCTGGTCGGTGATTCCGACATCGACGCCATCCTCGCCGCCGCCGACACCGCTCGCCCGGACCTTCTGATCGTCGATTCGATCCAGACGGTGATCGCATCCGATCTCGGTGCAACCGCCGGGACGGTGAGCCAGGTGCGAGAGTGCGCCGCGAGAGTCATCGGCTACTCGAAGAAGATGTCGACGGCTTCGATCATCGTCGGTCACGTCACGAAGGATGGGGGGATCGCAGGTCCGAAGACGCTCGAGCACATGGTGGACGTCGTGCTGTATCTCGAAGGTGAGAACTCGATGGGGCTGCGGGTGCTCCGGGGCCTCAAGAACCGCTTTGGTCCAACGCACAACATGGGCTTGTTCGAGATGCGCGGCGACGGGTTGATGGAGGTGGAGGATCCGTCGTCGGCGCTGCTGTCGGAGTGGCGCGGCTCGGTGCCCGGCACTGTTGTGTTCCCGTCTGTCGAAGGGAAGCGACCGGTACTCGTCGAGGTTCAGGGTTTGGTGGCGCCGGCACAGGCACCCCAGCCGCGACGGTCGGTCCGGGGTCTGCCACCCGCGCGGGTTCATCAGCTTCTCGCAGTCATGCAGCGGCACGCGGGCGTCGCGCTCGCAGGCAGCGAGGTATACGTCAACGTTGTCGGCGGAGTCCACATCTCCGAACCAGCCATCGATCTGCCGGTTGCGCTCGCGCTTGCATCCTCGATGTTCGACGCTCCACTCGGTTCGATGGCATCGTGGGGTGAGATCGGGCTGACCGGCGAGATCCGGCCTGTGTCGAACGATCGCCGACGGCGAGAGGAAGCTGCGAGGCTCGGTATCGAACGGGTGATCGCTCCACGTAAAGGGTCGCCGATGGGTCTCCGTGAGGCGTTCGAGTCTGCCTTCGTCTGACTGACTGCTCAGATGAGGTAGTGTTCTGTTGGTTTCACCAGATGCTGATATGACCTCCGACCAGTTCCTTCAGATCATCGAGCGGCTCGCACCAGGCACTCCCATCCGCCGCGCCCTGGGGCGGATCATCCAGGAACAGAACGGTGCGCTCGTGGTACTTGGCAACGGACCTGAGGTCGAGAGCATCTGCTCAGGCGGATTCATGCTGAGCAACTCCGAGTTCTCGCCTGCCCGGCTCGCAGAACTCGCAAAGATGGACGGTGCCATCATTCTCGATGATTCGTGGAGTTCGATTCTTGCTGCCAACGTGCATCTGCTTCCCGACCCTTCGATCTCCACGAGTGAGACCGGGGCCCGGCACAGAACTGCCGAACGGGTGGCTGCTCAGACCGGCAAGCCCGTCGTCGCGGTCAGTGAAGACAGACGTGTGGCGACGCTCTTCCTGGGTACCCGCCGACAGGAACTCCAGGATCCCACCGACCTGATCCGATACCTCAACCAGTCTCTCGCCACGCTCGAACGGCTCAGACGCCGACTCGACGAGGCCGAAGAACGTCTCACCCCCCTCGAAGTGTCCGACATGGTGACCTTCAGATCGGTCGTCGCGGTGGTCCAGCGCGCCGAGCTCGTCATGAGAATCGGGGCCAGCATCAACGAAGAGATCATCGGTCTCGGAGGTGTCGGTGACCTCACACAGCTTCAACTCACCGACCTCCTCCAGGGTGTACGAGAGCTGCGCGACCTCGTAGTGCGCGACTACGTTCGCCCGCTTCGCAAGGGGACCTTCGAGCGGCGTATCAGCAAGCTGGACGCCGTTCCGACATCCGAGATCCACGACCCCGAAGTAGTCGCCACGGCACTTGGGTTCGAACACCTCGATGAGCACGCCGAGCCGCTCGGTCTGCGTGTCCTCGACCAAGTGCCGAGGCTTCCCGACAGCATCCGGGAGGCCGTCGCCAGACACTTCCGCGGATTCGGCAAGATGCTGAGCGCTTCCGAGACGAAGCTCGCCGCCGTACCCGGCGTCGGAAAGACCCGAGCGAAGGAGCTTCGCAGGGTGCTGGACCGCCTCCGTGGATCTACTCGCGCCTGGGAGCACGACGACTGACGAGACGAGCCATCGGCTCGGCTCGTCGGCAGACAGCGTCCGACAGACGGCAGACAACATCTGGCAGCAGGCAGCCGGGCTCGCACGGCGAGCCCGCTAGAATCGGCATCCCGACCCGAGGTTCCATGGCAGCCACGTCCAAGAAATCTACATCCGCGACAAAGAAGGAATCCGCCAAGAAGCCGGCGGCCACGAAGTCGACAGCAGCGAAGAAGCCCGCGCCCAAGAAATCGACCGCCAAGAAGCCGGCGGCCACGAAGTCGACAGCAGCGAAGAAGCCCGCGCCCAAGAAATCGACCGCCAAGAAGCCGGCACCTTCCAAGAATAAGTCCGGATTCGACGTCGGTGACAAGGTCGTACACCCGCAGCACGGCGCAGCGGTCATCGTCAAGAAAGTGCGCCAGACCGTCGCTGGGAGCCGACAGGAGTACTTCGTGCTGGACATCGCAACGGAGCAGTTGACAGTGTTCGTCCCGGTGGCGACGATCGACGAGACGATCCGGCCGGTGATCTCCAAGAACCAGGCGCGCAAGGTACTGGCCGTGTTCAAGGAGCCCCCGCAGGAGGCCGGGAGCAACTGGAGCCGCTGGTACAAGGTCCTCAACGAGAAGATGACCAGCGGCGACATTTACCAGGTCGCCGAGGTAGTCCGCGACCTGACTTACGCTCAGCAGATCAAAGGCATTTCGCCTGCCCTCAAGCGCATGTTGTCGCGGGCAAGGCTCACGCTCACATCAGAGCTTCAGTTCGCCCTCGATGTGGACGAAGAAGAGGCTACAAAGCGCCTTGATCGTGCGCTTCCCAAAGTAGAGGAGCCTTCTACAGCGTGATCGTCGAAGCCGTACGCCTCCTCATCACCCTCGCGTTGCTCGCGGTGGGATACAGGGTGGGCCCGATGCTCAATACGCAGAATCCCGACGCCGCGCAGGCGCTGGGTGCGATCATAGGTACCGGCGTCGGCTACGTGCTGGGCGGAATCACCGGCCGGCTCTTCCGGTCCTCCTTGGATTCGATTCCCAAGTCGGTCGTTGCACGATCGACGGGACCCGAGATGTTCGCCGGGGCGTTCGGTCTGATCGTCGGTGTGTTCGTGGGCATGGTCATCGCCCTGCCGGTGATCGTGTTCGTTCCGGCAGTGATCGGTGTACCGATCGCGGTGCTCATCGTTCTGATGCTGGCAATCGTCGGAGCCCGACTCTTCGCGGGAAGGGCGGATGAGATCCTTGCCGCCGCCGGACTGAGGCGGCGGGGAGACCTCGTCAGTCGTCAACTGGACGAGGGGGCGTTTCTCGTGGATTCGTCTGCAGCGATCGACGGCCGCGTCCTGAATCTCGCCCGGCTCGGACTCCTGCGCGGTCGAGTGTGGGTACCGGGGTTCGTTATCGACGAATTGCAGGGACTCGCCGACTCGTCCGACCAGGAGCGTCGGAAGCGAGGCCGCAGAGGTCTTGAGGTCATCGAGTCACTCCGAGACGTCGAAGGTACCGAGGTCGCGATTCTCGAAGAGTCCGTTCCTGGTGTCGAGGAGGTGGACGCGAAGCTGATCGTGATCGCAGCGAAGGCCGACGCCACGTTGATCACAACCGACCGCAACCTCGCCCTTGCTTCATCGACTCGAGGTATCGAGGTACTCAACCCGCACTCCCTTGCAGATGCGATGCAGGCTCCGGTAGCCGTCGGAGATCAGCTGCACGTGACCGTTCGTCGTGCCGGTTCCGAACCCGGCCAAGGTGTCGCTTATCTGGACGACGGGACGATGGTGGTGGTGGAGAACGCCGCAGCGCTTCTCGATCATAATGTCGACATCGAGGTGACGGCCACGACGAGGACAGCCGTCGGGAGGATGCTCTTCGGCCGGCTTGCGTCATGATCGGCTGGGGGTTCGATGCGCACCGGTTCGGCGGTGATCCGCCGGTTCTGCTCGCGGGTGTAGTCGTCGATCAGACACGTGGGGTGATCGGCACCTCTGATGCCGATGTCGCCGCGCACGCGGTGGCCGATGCGCTCCTCGGAGCGGCCGTCCTTGGAGATCTCGGGACTCTGTTTCCATCGTCTGATCCGGCGTGGACGGGAGCCGACAGCATGCAGCTGCTGGGCACCGTCGTTGAACGCTGTGCAGAGGTAGGGTTCGCTCCCAGCCACGTCGATGTCACCGTCATCGCCGAGTTGGTTCGTGTTGCCCCATTTCGGGACGAGATTCGCCGGCGTCTCGCGTTGGTGCTCGGCATGGCTGTCGATGATGTCTCTGTGAAAGCAACCACGACCGACGGCATGGGCTTCATCGGCCTCGATGAGGGGATCGCCGCCGTGGCGGTGGCGATCGGGGCGGTACCATCCAACGGATGAGGGTCTTCAACACACTCGGACGCACGTACGAGGAGTTCGTCCCTCGAGACGAAGGGAAGGTCTCGATGTACGTGTGTGGTCCTACCGTTCAGTCGGAACCACACATGGGGCATGGACGTTTTGCCGTTGCATTCGATGTGGTACGTCGGTATCTCACATGGCGTGGCTACGAGGTCACCTATGTCCAGAACGTGACAGATGTCGAGGACAAGATCATCGCCGCCGCGCAAGAGCAGGGCGTCCCCGTGGACGTGTTGGCCGAGAAGATGGCGAACGAGTTCTCGCATGTCTTTCGAGCACTCGGTGTATTGCCTCCAGATATCGAGCCCCGGGCGACCGAACACATCGGCCAGATGCACTCGATGATCGCAGAACTGATCGAGCGTGGCCACGCCTACGAGTCAGGTGGCGACGTCTACTTCTCCGTACGATCGTTTCCCGGCTACGGGAAGCTGTCCGGCCACAGGATCGACGATCTCATCTCGGGGGCGAGGGTTGACCCAGACGAACGCAAGCACGATCCGCTCGACTTCGCTCTGTGGAAATCTGCCAAGCCCGGCGAACCGTGGTGGGACTCGCCATGGGGCCGGGGCCGTCCAGGGTGGCATATCGAATGCTCGGCGATGTCGCTCGAGTACCTCGGGAACGGATTCGACTTTCATGCCGGAGGAACCGACCTGATCTTCCCTCACCACGAGAACGAGATCGCCCAGTCCGAAGCGGCCACAGGCGCTCAGTTCGCTCGCTACTGGCTCCACAATGAGATGATCAATCTTGGTGGGGAGAAGATGTCCAAGTCGACCGGACACGTGATCGACCTCGCCACCGCCGTGGAGCGCTACTCGCCCATGGCGATACGTTTGTTCTACCTTCGGGCGCACTACCGGACTCCTCAGGAGTATTCGGAGGAGCTGCTTTCCGATGCGAGATCCGCAGTCGAGCGGCTGTGGGCGTTCAGTCGGAGAGGAGAGGCCATCGGTGAGCCGGATCCAGAAACGATGCAGCGTTTCGTCGACGCGATGGACGACGACTTCAACTCGCCGGAAGCAGTGGGGGTGCTGTTTGAGGTTGTCAGGGAGGGCAACCGGCTACTTGACACAGGTGGCGATGCGAGGACGCACCTTGCAACGTTCGCCACGATCGCAGGTGTTCTGGGGCTCGTGCCGCCCGATTCCAACCTCGGCGACCTAGAAGACGAACTCTCCCACCTTGCAGCATCGCTTGGACTCACGCCTGGTCCTTCGTCGGCGGCTACCATCGATGGGCTGCTCGCAGCCCGCCAGGAGGCCCGTGCGACGAAAGACTGGGAGACGGCCGACCGTATCAGAGACGGGTTCGCACGGCTCGGAATCGTCATAGAGGACACGCCAGATGGCGCGCGCTGGCATCGGAACTGAGCTCGAAGGGGTGCATGCGGTCGCTGCGGCGATCGCGGCAGGGAGGGCCCTTTCCATCGACGTGGAGGAGTCCCGCCTCCCGAAACTCGGGGGTCTGATCGCCGATGCGGAACATCGAGGTATCGACGTGAATGTCGTCGATCGGGTCAACGCAGTGACCGAAGTACCCCAAGGAGTGACGGCGACGGCCACACCGCTCAGGACCGTCAAGATCGACGAGCTGTCCGAGCCCGCTCCCGCGGCGATCATTGTGTTGGACCACCTCCAAGATCCACACAACGTCGGCGCAGTTGCACGGTCGGCGCTGGCGGCCGGCATGACCGGACTCGTTGTATCTGACCGGCGGTCCGCACCGCTGGGTGCCACAGCCTTCAAGGCGGCGGCGGGCGCCCTCGAGCACCTGCGTGTGTGTGTGCACTCCTCGATCCCCGACGCAATCGCCAGGTTGCAGCGCGCTGGAATGTGGGTCGTCGGGCTCGCTGCCGACGGTGACACCTCCCTGTTTGGACTCGGGCTGTTCACTGAGCCCGCCGCTCTGGTCATCGGATCGGAGGGGGAGGGGATGGCGCGTCTGACGAGAGAACGCTGTGACGTGGTGGCGACGATCCCGATCAGCGGTTCGGTGGAGAGCCTCAACGCATCGGCGGCAGCGACGCTCGCGGCGTTCGAGGTGGCACGGGCGCGTGCAGGGGTGTGAAGCTCGTCTATCCTTCTGTCGGGTTCGGCCTAGGCCGAACCCGTGCGCTGGCGTAGCTCAGTCGGCAGAGCAGCCGCCTTGTAAGCGGCAGGTCGTGGGTTCGATTCCCTCCGCCAGCTCAAAATCCTCAGTTCGCGGCTGTGATGCGGATACCCTTTCGCACCGGAGGTGTTGGATGCTGTCGCATCGCGACAAGATGGTGCTCGACTTCGAACGGTCCTGGTGGATGTTGCCCGGCCCGAAGGATCGGGCCATCCGTGAACACCTCGGTATCGGGGCAGGTCTCTACTACGAGACCCTTCGCCGGCTCGTCGAAGACCCCGACGCCGATCGCTACGATCCACTCACGATCCGTCGTCTCCGCCGCGTGCGGACGAAGAAGGCTGCGGCGGCCCGGCAGGACACGGTGGAGCAGTAGTGGGTAGGCACGCCTCTCCCGGAAAAGGACGGTTCTTCAGAGAGCTCGGGGTGTTCACGCTCAAGGTGCTGTTCTGGGGGGTCATTGTCTTTGGGGGAGTTCTGCTGTTGCAGAAGGCGATCGACTGGTTTGCTTCTCCCACGACGACGACCATCGCGGCGGTTGAGACCACGAGCACGACGCAGGCGGTCGATACGACCACCTCCGCGCCGTCGACGACAGTCGAGGCAACGACTGTCACGACCCCGGCGACCACGACTACCGCACCCGTGACTACGACGATTCTGAGGGCCCCCGCAGACATCTCCGTGCAGGTGCTGAACTCGACGACGAGATCGGGGATAGCCGCGAGCCTGACCGATCAGCTCGTAGCCGCAGGCTTCCAGACGATCGACGCCGACAACTACAGCCACGCCCTCGACCAATCGCAGGTGTGGTACGCGAAAGGGTACGAAGCGGAGGCACGGGCACTGGCCGCCGAGTACATCCCGGATGCAGCCGTTGACGAGTCACCCGGACCACTGGATGTCGATATTCTGGTGGTCATCGGCGACTCGTATCAAGAGTGAACTCGATCGGCAGACGCCGCAGGATCAGATTGCCGTCCAGTCTCTGGACTGTCTGGGCGTGGTTGATGGTCGCGTTGGGTGGCATCTCCATTGGGGCTGGGATCGTCGGCGGGATCCTTGCTCCCACCGTCCTGCTCGACATCGTGTCGTTCTGGCCCCTGGCAGCGATCCCACTCATTGCCGGCATCGTCTTGTGGCGCCGCAGATCGTCGAAACTCGGAGCGGTACCGCCGCTGCTCCTCCTTTCGTTCGTCATGCTGGTCGTCGTCCTGCACCTGATCGGATGGTCCAAGCTCCCATCGGCGGCCGGGGACCTCATCGGCCCCAGTGCGGCGGACGTGTCTGAAGTGTCAATGACCGTTTCACTTCCGGGCGCCCTGGCCATACGGGAGGGCGACGGCCCTCTCTACGTGGTGAGGCTGGCGCGTTCAGGTGGCTCCCTCGGCGTGCCCGAAGCGCTCGAAAGCTCGGTTGATGGAACGATGGACGTGGACATCCATCAGCGGGATGGAGGACGCTGGTTTCGGACGAACGCCTGGTCGGCGGTGCTCAACGGTGGTCCGATGTGGACGCTGGACCTCTCGTCACCGTCTCTCGATGTCGATCTGAATGGGCTGAACGTTGGCAGCGCGATGGTCGACGGCGGAGGCAGCGTCGTCGCCGGCGCGTCGACCTCGACGATCAGCGTGACCGGGTCATTCACCATCGAGGTTCCCTCCGGTGCAAAGGTCGAAGTGTATGGGAGCGCAGACGTTCCTGGAAGCTGGGCTTCGACCGATGACGGATTCCAGTCGCCCGGGCAGGGGTCTTCCATTGTCATCGATGTAACCGAAGGGTCCCATGTGGTGATCAAAGAGCGGTGAGTACACTCCGATCAATGAAGTCAATGGGGTACGAGCGGCTCAAGCGTCTCGGCTTCGCGTCGTGGAGTGTCCTCGGTGTGTTGCTGCTTCTTGCTGCGTTCGTATGGATCGTGAAGGCCGTGAACGTCGTGTGGCCACCGCTGGTTCTTGCCGTTGCCGTCATCTACCTCCTCGCGCCGTTGGTCGACCTGCTCCAGAAGTACAAGGTCCCGCGCCTCATCGGATCCTGCCTGTCGTACCTGTTGTTCGCCGGTGTCCTGGTCGCGATCGGGTTCTTGGTCATCCCTGTGCTCCAAGATCAGTTCGAGGAGTTCGGTGCACGTTTTCCCCAGATCGTCGACAATGTCGAAAACTTCGTCACCGATCTTGGGAATCGCTTCGGATTCACTGTGGGCAACTTCAACTTCCAGTCGATTCTCAACTGGTCGAGCACGTTCTTTAGTCCGGAACGTATCCAGGGTCTGATCGGACAACTGGGGGCGTTTGCCCGAACCGGGGTCCAGGTGCTCGCAATAGGCGTCTTGGGTCCGGTTCTGGCGTTCTACATGCTCATGGACCTTCCTGCGGTCAGAGATCTCTCCCGTCGGCTGGTACCGGAGAGCCTTCGCGCCGAAGCGGTGCACGTTGCCACACAGGTGGGCCGGGTCGTCAGTGGCTTCGTCAGGGGGCAGCTGCTCGTGGCGTTGATCGTCGGTGTGCTGTCCAGTCTGGGCCTCTTGTTGCTGCATGTGCCCTTCTGGCTCGTCATCGGGATGACGGCCGGGTTCCTCAACATCATTCCGTTCGTGGGGCCTTTCGCGGGCGGGGCGCTCGCCGGAATCGTCTCGCTGCTGTTCAACGATGTCGCCACGGCTGTATGGGCCGTGTTGATGTTCGCCGCGGTTCAGCAGTTCGACAATCATGTGATCAGCCCGAACATCCTTCGCAAGCGTGTGCAGCTGCATCCGGTGTTCATCCTGTTGGCGCTGCTACTCGGCGCCTCGCTGGGTGGCTTCTTCGGGATCCTCATCGCGGTGCCGGTAGCCGCCGTGATCAAGGTGCTGGCCGGCCACTTCTGGCGAACGAGAGTGCTTGGCGAGTCGTGGGCGGAAGCGGCCGAGGCTGTGGCGCCGGAGTACGTGCCACCGAGTCGGGAGAACATCGTCGGCCGGTTGCGGCGTGTCGGTCCTCCGGTGGCCGGTGAGGAAGACGAGAGTCCCGACGAGTAGCACCGAGGCGGATTCCAGTCCTCTTCGAGTCCCATGACCTGTCAAGACGGTGTGTGCGGGTTGCGGCACACGGTCCCGGTCCCCGATCGATGTGCGCGCTTGGTTCGTTGGTTCCTCTGATCGTCGACATCCAGGAGAGTCCGGGCGCTCATGCCCGGTGCTCGCGGGGCCACGACCGCCCGGCAGGCACGTGCGTAGGCGCATCGTCGCGACCGGGAATGGCGGTGAGTGGGGAGGCGCTGATGGGGCCGGACCAGCCGATTGAATGGATTCCGGTCTGACGGCGTGCCTAACCTGTCGTGATTCTCACGAGGGGACCGAGTGGCCGGAAAGACGGGAAACAGGCCTCTGCCATGGCAGCGCGCCCGGGCGGCCGATTCGGTACCTGCCTCCCCAAGACGGGCAGTCGTGACGATCCGGTTGGGGGTCGTGCTCTCCCTGCTGTTGCTGTCGCTGGCCGTTGCCGGTGGACGGGCGTTCGCCGCGACGAACTCTCTCGGCAGCAATCTCGTCCTCGCACAAGTCGATCACAGTCTCGGTGGCCGGCTTCTGAACCTGACTGTCGACGGCCTCGTAGTGGGGTTGATCATCGCCCTCACGTCGGTGGGACTCTCGCTGATTTTCGGCGTCACCGGTCTCATCAACTTCGCTCATGGTGAGTTGGTCACGTTCGGCGCCGTGGTTGCCTGGTTTCTCAACACCGGTTCGTGGGGATTTCGGGTGACGCTGGCGATAGCGGCTCTCATTGCCGTCATCGCCGGTGGGCTGCTCGGTGCCGGTCTGGAAAAGGGGATCTTTGGGCCGTTGCGGCGGCGAAGAGTGCCAAACGTGTCGATGATCGTGGCGACCATCGGGCTTTCCCTGGTGCTACGGCACGTCATTCTCATCTGGTACGGCCCACAGGTTCACAAGTATTCCGACTACGCCATCGAGATTGCCCGCAACTATGGGCCCGTGTCCATCACAGATGTGAAACTGGCCATCATCATCATCTCTTTGCTGGTTCTCGCCCTGGTCGGTGTGCTCCTGATGAAGACCAAGCTCGGAACCGGCATGAGGGCGGTTGCCGACAATCGTGAGCTCGCAGAAGCCTCCGGCATCGACGTCGGCAAGGTCATGCTCGCGACGTGGGTTGGTGGCGCTGCCCTGGCCGCCCTGGGCGGCGTTTTCCAGGGGATCGGTTTTGCCGGCGTTTCGTGGGACCTCGGTTTCAAACTGCTGCTGCTGATGTTCGCGGCAGTCATCTTGGGCGGATTGGGGACGGCGTTCGGCGCCATGGTGGGAGGGATCCTGATCGGTGTGACCACGCAGATCTCGAGTCTGTGGCTGTCCACCGAGTTCAAACTGGTCATCGCCTTTGCCGTGCTCATCATTGTGCTCCTCGTGCGTCCCCAAGGCATCCTCGGGAAGAGGGAGAGGGTGGGATAGTGGATATCGTTCGTTCCCTCGTTGATGCGATTCGCTCGGCATTGGGAACCTCGGCCGTGATGTTTGCCCTGGCCGGAGTCGGGCTCAACGTCATGTTCGGGTACACGGGCCTCCTCAACTTCGGACATGTCGGATCGCTGCTGGTGGGCGGGTATGGAGTGGCCATCACCGTCAACCTTGGTGGGCCCCTCTGGCTGGGTGTTCTGGTGGGGATCGCGGCGGCCGTGCTGCTCGGGCTGATCTATGGGTTGCCGACCCTGCGTTTGCGCGAGGACTACCTGGCGATCGTTACGATTGCCGCCGCGGAGATCCTGCGCCTGCTCACCCGATCCTCCGCACTCGAACCGATCACCAAAGGGGTGTTCGGCATCCAGAAGTTCGCCGATTCCTTCTACTCTCTCAACCCTTTCCCGCGTGGCACCTATGGGATTTGGAAGATCACCTGGGACGCCAACACGCTGTGGGTCATTCTGGTGGGTTGGGTGGCGGTCGGGCTGTCCGTGTTGCTGGTATGGGCGCTCACCAGAGCTCCCTGGGGCAGGGTTCTCAAGGCGATCCGCGAGGACGAGGACGCGGCCCGTTCCCTGGGCAAGAACGTCTTCGGCTACAAGCTGCAGAGTCTCGCCATTGGGGGAGCGATCGGATCACTCGCAGGCGTTTTCTTCGCCGTGCAGACCCAGTCTGTGAACCCCGACTCGTTCCAGCCGCTGTTCACCTTTCTTGCGTATGCGGTGGTGATTCTGGGTGGTCCCGGGCGGGTTCTGGGACCGGTGGTCGGGTCGGTGCTCTTCTGGTTCTTGATGTCATTCACGGAGTCGGTGCTGAGGCAGGCCACGCTGGCCGGCTACATCCCAACCTGGCTGCTCACCGCCCAGGAGGTAGCGGCAGTTCGGTGGGTGCTGGTGGGGTTGGCCCTGATGCTGTTGATGGCGTTCAGGCCACAGGGTCTGTTCGGGAGCAGAGAGGAGACGCTGATCGATGCCCGCTGAGAATCTTGACGCGCTCCCCCCCGTCCCGGGTATTCCGAAGCCCGACCCCATACTGGTGGTCGACGGCGTCACCCGCCACTTCGGCGGGTTGGTGGCCGTCGATGTCGACCACCTCGAAGTTCAGCGGGGAACCATCACGAGTCTTATCGGACCTAATGGGGCAGGCAAGACCACGCTGTTCAACCTCCTCACCGGATTCGACACTCCCAACACGGGTACCTGGTCATTCTCGGGTAGGAACTTGGCGGGGATGTACGCCTATCGGGTTGCCCGACTGGGGATGGTACGCACGTTCCAGCTCACCAAAGCGCTCATGAAGCTGACCGTCATCGACAACATGAAACTGGGCGCCACCGGACAGACCGGTGAAAGAGTCCTGGGGGCGTTGCAGCCATGGAGGTGGAGCCGGCAGGAGAAGGAAGTCGAAGCGCGCGCCGACGAGCTCCTCGATCGTTTCTCGCTGACTCACATGCGAGATGACCTGGCGGGCACGTTGTCCGGCGGCCAGCGGAAGCTCCTCGAGTTGGCACGGGCGTTGATGGTCGAGCCTGCCCTCATCATGCTGGACGAGCCGACGGCGGGGGTGGCCCCGGCGTTGACCGAATCGTTGCTCGTCCATATCAAGGCTCTGCGCGACGAGGGCATGTCGGTGGTGTTCATCGAACACGACATGGGCGTCATCATGGATATCAGCGACTGGATCGTGGTCATGGCGGAAGGCGCGTTGATTGCCGAAGGCCGGCCGGAGGATGTCGCCGCCAATCAGATGGTGATCGACGCCTATCTCGGTCGGGGCCATGGCGAAGGTGCCGTTTCCGATTCGGTCGACGAGTATACGTCCGAGCAGGAGGAGCGATGACCAACGCGGGTGCTCTTCTCGAAGTCCACGATGCCGTCTCGGGCTATCTTCCCGGTGTCGACATCGTGCGCGGCAGCTACCTGACGCTCGATGAAGGGGAGATGGTGGGCATCATCGGTCCGAACGGGGCCGGGAAGTCGACCCTGCTCAAGACCATCTTCGGGCTGGTCTCGTTGAGGTCGGGGTCGATCAAGCTACGCGGTGAGGAGATCTCCAACCGTCCTGCTCACGAACTCGTGCAGAAGGGTGTGGGGTTCGTTCCCCAGACGGACAACGTGTTCCCCTCCTTGACGGTCGAAGAGAATCTCAGGATGGGCTGCTATCTGCGTCCTGAGATCTTTCGCGATCGATCCGGGTTCGTTGTGAGCCTTTTCCCGCGGTTGTCGGAACGAAGAAACCAGCGTGTGGGGGCAATGTCGGGCGGCGAACGGCAGATGGTGGCCATGGGCCGGGCGTTGATGATGAATCCGACCGTGTTGTTGCTCGACGAGCCATCGGCCGGGCTTTCGCCCTCGAACCAGGACGAGGTATTCGACCGGATCCATCAGATCAAAGAGGCGGGCGTCTCGATCATCATGGTCGAGCAGAACGCACGGAGGTGCTTGCAGATCTCGGATCGGGGCTATGTCCTCGATCAGGGCCAGAACTCGTATACGGGCTCCGGCCGGGAGCTCCTCCACGATCCGAAGGTGATCGAGCTGTACCTCGGCACGCTCGCTGCCGGGTAGCGGAGGAGTCCGCAGGACGGAACCGTACACCGCGGAAGGGGCCCCAAGGGGCCCCTTCCGGTCGATGAGCGTTCGGTGTACTCAGCTGCCGATGGTGACGGTGTTGAGCGTCACCACTGCACCGTCGCGGAACTCCCACACATCGTAGGTTCCTGCGGTTGGCTCGCCATTCGGTGCCCAGTTGCCAGGACCGGATGCGCCGTCATAGTCGATGTTCGTCCCATCGTCGATGAGCTTCTTGCACTCCGCGAACGTGTCGCATTTCGTCCCGTCCTTGGTGACGCCGACCATGTTCGCGGCGATGTCGGCCGGCTTGTTCGACTTCGCCGTTTCGGCGGCCAGTGCCTCGATGATCACACAGTCGTAGGCGTGTGCCGAGAAGATGGTGGCTACTCCCGGCGCAAAGTCTGCGAACTCCTGGGTGAACGCCTCCGAACCCTGGGCAGAAGGAGCGGTGCCCTTCATGCCGTTGAGGGCCGAAGGATCATCCGGGTTGACCAGGCTGATGACGTCCGCCGACTGCATCCCGTCGGCCGTGTACATGATGTCCGGACTGATGCCGTTCTCGATCAGACCGGTGATGATTCGGGTGCCCGTATCCGGGAACGAGATCAGCACCACCGCATCGGGAGAGGCATCGACGACCTGCTGGACGTCGGCGCTGAAGTCCGTTCCGTTTGGATCGTACGGAACGTCCGCTGCGATCGTGGCGCCACCGTCGGCAAGTGCAGCCTCAAGGTACTTGGCAAAACCCTGCCCATACTCGTCATTCAGTGCAATCACCGCCACGTTCGTGTGGCCGTCGGCCAGGATCACGTTGGCGAGGGCCGGCCCTTGGAGATTGTCGGGCGGAGCCGTTCGGAAGTAGAACCCGGGCTCATCGGTCTCGTAGGTGCTGAGCGATGATCCCGTGTTCGACGGTG
This sequence comes from uncultured Acidimicrobiia bacterium, assembly GCA_964496205.1. Lineage (GTDB taxonomy): Bacteria > Actinomycetota > Acidimicrobiia > Spongiisociales > UBA4744 > CAYLHS01. The sequence continues at coordinate 6,556 of CAZBXV010000010.1, read as the reverse complement.
AGCACATCGGGATTCCCGCGCCGGTGATCTTGTCGATGACCGACAGGGTGATTCTCGATGAGGCCGGGCCGATGATTCCGTCCACCTGTTCGGATGTGATCATGCGGTCTGCGGTCTCCGCCGCCACCTGCTCGTTCGTTCCCGAGTCACCGACCACCAGCTCGACGTCTTTTCCGTTGACACCGCCGGCGTCGTTGATGTCACGCACGGCCATGTTCGTGGCTTGGACCATCGGCGGGCCGAGAACGGCCAAATCGCCGGTCTGCGGCAGGTCGGTTCCGATCTTGAGTGCTGCGCCGCCACCACCACCCGAGCATGCCGCGGCCACCAGCGCAAACGCCGCTACCACGAGCACGAGGCTCCCATATCGTGTTCTCCTCATTGTGTTCCTCCCTTCGCTGCCGCCAGCGACAGCGGGTTGTCCAGCCCGGCCGGAGCCGAGTTGACCGTGGAGTGTAGGCGCGTGGGCCCACTCAATGTCGTGGATTGGAGCACGTTGTACCCTTCCGTCACGACGAAGGAGGCCCCAGTGACCGAGGAGATCGCACCACGAGACGCGTATGCCCGAACCATGGATTCGGTGGTCACCGGGATCACCGAGCAAGGTGTGGTGTTGGACAGGACCGTGTTCTATTCGCGCGGGGGAGGTCAGCCGGGTGATACGGGCACACTTCGGTGGGACGGGGGCCAGGTGGCGGTCACCGACACATATCGCGTGTCCGGCACCCCCGTGCATGTCGTCGAAGGGACGCCTCCACCGGTCGGAACCGAGGTGTCAGGGGAGATCGACTGGGATCGGCGACACTTGCTCATGCGCACGCACACGGCCCTCCATGTGCTGTCGGCGATCATCTGGCGCGACTTCGACGCGAAGGTCACCGGAGGCAACATGGAGCCCGGAACCGCCCGGATGGACTTCGAGTTGGACGCCATCTCGGTCGAGTTCGGCCAAGAGGTGGAAGCACGGTTGAACGACGAACTCGTCAAAGACCATCAGATTCAGGTCCTGTTTCTCCCTCGCGATGAAGCGCTCTCCGATCCTGATCTGATTCGGACCAAGGTCAACCTGCTTCCACCGTCGATCGACCCGATCCGTGTCATCCAGATAGGAACCATCGACAAGCAGGCCGACGGCGGGACACACGTCCGCTCCACTGGAGAGGTCGGACTCGTGCGCGTCGTGAAGACCGAATCGAAGGGCAAGGGCAACAAGCGGATGCGGATCGCACTGTGATCGGGACCTCACTGTGATCGACTTCCTGCTCGGCCTGTACTTCGCGGGCCTGTTCATTCGTGGATGGGTGCGCGGTTTTGCCAAGGAGTTGATGGACCTCGTCGGTCTGATCGTCGGACTCGCTCTGGCATTCCGGCTGAGCGGCCCGCTCGGCGCGCTCATCCAGGAAACGTTCGGAACCTCCGACCTGGTGTCGAAACTCATCGGCGGCATAGTCGTGTTCCTCCTCCTTGGGGTTGCGGCCGCCGTTGTCGCCCACTTCCTCCAGAAGTTCTTCACGCTGCCCGGTCTTGTGATGTCCAATCGATTGTTGGGTGGCGCGCTTGCGTCCCTATGGGCGGTGTTCGTGGCGATGCTCGTGCTGTCGCTGCTCGTGGTGCTTCCGCTTCCGTCGTCGTTCGGGGACCATCTGGAGGAGTCCAACGTCGCTCGGTATCTGACGAATCCGGACACTCCGGCTCAGACCGTGTTCCACGCCGTCGCCGGCGACAAGGTGCTCGAAGCGCTCCTGAACCTGAAGGACCTCGTTGGGAGAGAGGAGCTGATTCTCGAGGAGGGGCAGACACTCGAGATTCCCGCTGCCAAGGAGGGGGAGCTCTCCGACGATGCCAAGGCGGCAGCTCAGATATTCGATCTCGTCAACCGGGCGCGTCTCGACGGGGGGCTCGACCCGCTTGCATGGTCGGATCCACTGGCCGGCATCGCACAGGCCTACGCGTATGAGATGTATGAGGGAGGGTTTTTCGGCCATGAGTCGGAAGTCACGGGAACGGTTGCCGACAGGATCGAGGCTGCGGGTATCCCGTACCGGGTGGTCGGTGAGAATCTGGCACTCGCTGCGACCGCGAAGAGCGCCCATGCGGGTCTGATGGACAGTCCTGGGCATCGCGCCAACATCCTTCGAGAAGGTTTCACCAAGGTCGGGATCGGCGTTGTCAACGGCCCCCTTGGTTTGATGGTGGTCGAGGTGTTCCAAGGGTGAGTGGCCTCGCAGATGCGCTCACCGCCGTCTACCGGCCCTACGTGCTGAACCGCTGTGCCGAGCGGGGATGGGAGCCCTCGGAGCGTCTGCTCAGCGCTCTCGACGAGGGCGGCGTTTGGCTGCACGATGCAATGGACGAATTGCTGGGGCTTCCCTTCGAAGCGCAGCATCGCGGGCCGCTCGAGCTGTTTCAGGAGGCCATGCGATTCCCCAACGATGCGCTGGCTTCGGATGGCATTCCGGTGCCTGCCAGAGACGAGGCGGTGGTTAGCGCGCTTCCCGGCGATGTCTATGACTTGGCGCCGGCGTCGACGCGACTCCTTGGTGAGGATGTCTGGGCCGCGCACATGGCGTGGGGTGCCCGCAAGGCTGCGACGATCACGCGTGTTGTGCTTGTCGCAACACGCAACCTGGTCGACTGGTCTCGAATCGAGGGTGCCGCCGGCGCAGCGTTGCTGAGCGCTTCGAGGTGGCACGGCTCCGCCAAAGGCGCCGTATTGGTGTGCGTTGATCTGGAACTCGACGATGCGCTCGGCATCATCGAGGCGGCAACGGCAACGAACGTGCCCGTGATTGCTTACGGGCCGCACCGGTCGAAGGACCTGCTCAAGGCCGCGAGGAACACGGGAGCGACGGTACTGGCACGGTCGGCGTTCTTCGGCAGGCTGGATCTCGACGCCTGGGTGAATCCACAGAACTAGCCGGAGATCGCCGCCAGCATCTCGGCTTCTGAGCGCTGGATGGCGTCCGCAAACGTTTCGAGGTCGGGGATTGCATCCCAGTCGGCGTGCAGACCCCACGCGAGGTCTCCGTCGTAGCTGAAGAGCGCGATGCCGAGATTGTGGCCTGCCCACAGGGGAACCGCCGGGTACTGGACGATGAGTCGCGAGTCCAGCAGATACATGGGGAACTGCGGGCCCGGTACGTTCGTGATGGTCATGTTGAACGGACGAATGCCTGTCGCGAGACGGGCCGCCCGCTGGAGGACGGTCATCGGAGTGCCGGAGCTCACCCGGACGAGCGTCGCTGCACCGAGCGCCTGGTTGGTTTCCTTGAGTTTCTCGGTGTGTTCGCGAATCAGCTCAAAGCGTTCGACGGGGTCACGCACGTCGATCGGCAGCTCGAGGAGCCACATTGCGACGTGATTGCCGAGCTCTCCTCGACGGTCTTTCGGACGGACACTCACGGGCACCATGGCTCGGAACTCGACACCGGTCACGTCAAAGGCGCGGTCTTCGATCAGGTACCGCCGGATAGCTCCGGTAGCCACTGCGAGCACGGCGTCGTTCACGGTGCCGCCCAGCGAGTTCTTGATCTGTTTGAAGTGGTCGAGTGGGAGGGTCAGCCAGTCGAACCGGCGGTTCGGGCCGAGCGGCTGATTGATCGGTGTACGGGATGCCGCGGAGAGCCAGCCTGAGGCAAGCGAGTAGGCGACGGCAGACGCCCGAGTTCCGAAGTCGGTGACGAGTGTCCGTCCTTGTTCGATCATCCGGGGAACACTCACAGCGGCGCGGGCCGCACGGGCGATCCGTCGGATCGTTTCGTCGGCGACGAGTTGAGCGCCGCTAGGTACGGGCCGGGGCTCGAAGGGTGGAGCCGGTTCGATCTCGGTGCTGGGAGCGAACCCGAGCAGCACGCCCATGAGGTCGACACCGGACACTCCGTCGAGCATGCAGTGGTGGATCTTGAAGATGAGACCGAAGCGGTCCTTCTCGCATCCTTCGACGATCCACATCTGCCACAGAGGCTTGCTGCGGTCCAGTTGGCTTCCGAGAATCTGCCCGAAAAGCTCCTTCAGTTGCGACTCCGTTCCGGGCTTCGGCAACGAGATGTGTCGGACGTGGAAGTCGAGGTTGAAATGCTGGTCGTCCACCCAGATCGGATTCTTCTCGATGGGGATCCACGCAAGCTTCTGGCGGTAGCGAGGCACGTAGTGCAGGCGTGATCCGATGAACGATCTGATACGTTCGATGTCGATGGCGCCGTCCGCCGATCGGAGTGTGCCGCCCTCAAAGAGCGCAGCACCAGCGACATGCATGTGGGCGGTGTGCGACTCGAGCGCCAGGAACGACGAGTCGAGGAACGAGAGGCGGTCATAGGTTTCCATGTGGCTCACTCCAAGCCTACGGTTCCAGATACGTTCCGATGTCGTCCCGTTCGGCAACCGCAAGGGCCCTGGTGGCGGCGGAGACGTCCTGGCTTGCGATGCCTACCGACTTGAACAACGTGATGGGGGCTTCAACGGCGCTACCGCTGAGCAGATCGCCAATCGTCGCGTCGGGCGTCCGGCCGGCCTGGATGAGGTCGCCCGCTTCCTCGGCTGCTGCTCCGAGGTCGTCGACGACCACGAAAGCTCGCTGGACGGTGTCCGGTGGGATCTCCACCATGTCCGGGGTGAAGGCACCGATGGCGTTGATGTGAACCGTGTCGGGAACGACTGCGTCGCGGAACAAGGGTGCTTGTGAAGGCGTCGCGGTTGAGATGATGTCGGCGTGTTTCACTGCCTGAGCCGCCCGCGCGACCGGTGCACCTCCGACCTCCCGTGCGAGCCGTGTCGCGCGGTCTGCGTCCCGTGACCAGATGAGAACGTTCTCGATCGGCCGAACCGCTCGTACCGCGTCGATCTGATCCTTGGCCATGGCCCCGGCGCCAAGCATCGCGAGAGTCGACGCGTCGCGCTGGGCGAGAAGATCGGTGGCAAGTCCGGCCGCCGCTCCAGTGCGGATTGCGGTGAGCGTCGGGCCGTCGACAGCGCCGACGGTGCGCCCGTCACGATCGAAGATGACGACGATGCCGGCCGGGTTGCCCGGCGTGATGGAGACCACCTTGATGCCTGTGTATTCACCGACCCGCCCGGGCATGAACAGCGACCGGCCGAGCAGGATCCGTTGGGGGGTTTCCCGGTCGTCCTTGAACGCTTCGCGCATTGCGGCGATGGCGTCCTTCATGGGTAGTGCGCGTCGCAGGTCGGCGGCCGCGAGGTAGCGCATCAGGCGAGGACTCCAGCATGTCTGACCGAGAGTGGTTGACGATCGGCCCCGAGGAACGACATGGGTACGTCGGTGTCGTATGGTGCCGTGTCACCAGCGATGGCTTGGGCGACCATCGAGCCGATCATCGGTGCGAGTTTGAAGCCGTGACCGCTGAACCCGTTGGCGACCCACCAACCGTTGAGCGAGGTCGGTCCGAGGATGGGATGGAAGTCTCGATGGTTGATCGTGTACATGCCGGCGATGCCGCCGACCGTGCCTCGGTGGGGAAGCCCGGCGACGCGGTGGTGGAGTGCATGGATCTTGAGGTCCTTGAAGGCGGCATCGGCCGCCGTTCGGTAGGTGTCCGGGTCGGCTTCCTCGCGTTCGTCCTCCGGGAGCACGGAACCGAAGAGGATCTGGGAACCGTGTGGACGCAGGTAGATGTCGTGGTCGGCCGTGACCGGGAGCGGTCCGATGTTGCTGTTCATGGAGCGGTAGACGACCTGGACGCGGGTGGGCGTGAGTGTCCATCCGGTGTCGATACCGGCCATTGCGTTGAGCCGGTTGCACCAGGGGCCGGTGGCATTGATGACGAGCCGGGCGTCGATGCGGGTGCCATCTGCGGTTCCGACACCGAGCACCTTGCCACGCTCGGTGTGCACCGCGGTGACGGGAGAGCGAAAGCGAACATCTGTGCCCTCCCGGCGGGCGGCGTCGATCAGATCCCGGTTTGTCCCGGACGGGTCCGCATAGCCACCGTCGTGTTCGAACACAGCAGCCTCGAGGTCCTTGCATTCGTGGGGGGTCTCGCCTGTCAGATCGAAAGGGACATCGCACGTGGAGAGTGCCGGGAATCGCTCGCGGACGCCTGCAGCATCCAGCACCGAGGCGGACACTCCTCGCGAAGTGAGGCGACCGGCTTCAGCGGCTGCCGTTGCCGCAGTGAATCCGAGGATCCACAGCACTCCGGTGTGGGTGAAGTGACCGGCCGGTTCGGCGAGGCCCGTGAAGTCCTGCCAGTTGCGGTATGCCTCCTGCCCTCCGAGTGCGAGCCTGACGACGGATGGCTGCGTGTAGAAGGTGCGGATGACCGCCGACGAGGCACCGGTCGAACCCTCGGCCGGACCTGCCCCCATGTCGAGCACGACGATGCGTTCGGACGTGCGTCGGGCGAGCTGATAGGCGATCGAGGAACCGATGATGCCTGCTCCGACAACGACGATGTCCGCGGTTTCCACAGCTTCCTTCCAGCGGGCACATCCACTGTATCGGCCCTGCCGATGGTTGTCGCTCAGGAATGGTCGTGAGGGAATGGCGCCCGCGGCAGGATTCGAACCTGCGACCTACTGCTTAGGAGGCAGTTGCTCT
>CAZBXV010000009.1:56253-57596 GCA_964496205.1 uncultured Acidimicrobiia bacterium | reverse complement strand
GCCGGGTACCGATGACTGAGAATTGATGTCTGCGAGTGAAGCACGCGCGTCCGCCACTAGCCTTTCCCGGGTGAAACTGACAATCCTCATTCCCGTTTACAACGAGTTGCGCACGGTCGGTGAGGCCGTGCGTCGTGCCCGCACCGCGGAGCTGCCGCTCGATCGAGAAGTCATCGTCATCGACGACGGTTCGACCGACGGTACCGGCGAGGTCATCGATCAGCTGGCCGATTCAACGGTGCGAGTGCTCCACCAGCCGGAGAACCTCGGCAAAGGTGCGGCGATCAGACGGGGGATCGAAGCGTCGACAGGGGACTGGGTGATCGTCTACGACGCAGATCTCGAGTACGACCCGAGGGACTGGCCCGCGCTGCTTCGACCGGCGCTCGAGGGCGATGCGGACGTCGTGTACGGATCCCGGTTCACCGGAGAACGTCGCAACATGCTGTTCTGGCACTGGATCGGCAACCGATTCCTCAGCCTCATGACCAATGTCCTCTACAACACGACACTGTCGGACATGGAGACCTGCTCGAAGCTGATCGAAGGGAATCTCGCACGTTCCCTCCACCTGACTGCCAACAGGTTCGATATCGAACCCGAGCTCACCGCGAAGATCCTGAGGCTCGGGCACCGGATCTATGAGGTTCCGATCCGCTACACGGGCCGCGAGGTGACAGAAGGCAAGAAGATCTCATGGCGTGATGGGATCCCTGCGTTGATGCGCCTCCTGTCGGTTCGTTTCATTCCGAAAAAGGCACTCATTCGATGAAGGCGATGGTGACCGGCGGCGCGGGCTTCATCGGGTCGCACCTCGTCGATCGACTCGTGGACGAAGGGTGGGAGGTACTCGTCGTTGACGATCTCTCGACCGGTCATGTCGCCAACCTCGCCGACGCTCGAAGTCGCGGGCAGGTGCACTTCCACCAGATCGACATACGGGACGAGACGTTTCTCGCAGCAGCGGAGCGGTTCTCTCCCGAGGAGATCTACCACCTTGCTGCGCAGGCTTCGGTCGCAGTCTCGACTCGGGACCCCGTGTTCGACGCGTCGGTCAACATCCTCGGGACGATCAACGTGCTTGAGGCGGCACGACGTGTCGACGCCGAGAGGGTGGTTGCCGCCTCGTCGGGTGGCGCGATCTACGGGGCGGGCGCGACTCCTCCCGCCAAGGAATCGAACGCGAAGCATCCCGACTCTCCCTACGGGATCTCCAAGAAGGTGGTCGAGGACTACTTCCGCTACTACAAGAAGACGACGGGGATCGACTACGTGCTCGTGGCGTTCTCAAACGTCTACGGGCCGAGACAGGACCCGTTCGGGGAGGCAGGGGTCGTGTCGAT